>CAZUCY010000189.1:0-5336 GCA_964618785.1 uncultured Ignavibacteriaceae bacterium
GCTCTGGCAAGCTGTGCAAGACGTGCAATAGGCTCTTCAACCTCTTTCCCGGCTGTAATCATTAAATCAGCAAGTTCATCAATTATGACGATCAAATATGGGATTGGATGGTGCTTAATTTCATCGGTATCCTTTGGCCTCTTTTTAGGGTCATTAATTTTTTGGTTGTAATCAACAATATTTCTTACGCCTGCTTTAGCAAGTTTATCGTACCTCTTTTCCATTTCGTATTCAACGGACTTTAGCAGTATAACTGCATTTTGCGGGTTAGTTATTATTTCCTCTTCAAGGTCAGGCGAAACAGCTAGATAATGACGGCGCAGTTTATTATAAAAAGAAAGTTCGATTTTTTTAGGGTCTATCATTATCAGCTTTACTTCAGAGGGCTGTTTAGAATAAAGCAAGCTGGCGATAATCATATTAATTCCGACACTTTTACCGGAACCAGTCGATCCGGCAATAAGCAAATGCGGCATTTTCGAAAGATCGGCTCCATATACTTCGCCATTAATTTGTTTTCCCAAAGCAATCGGAAGTTCGTATTTGAAATCTGATATTTTACTAAGCACGGAACGTGCATTGACTAATGAAGCTTCGGCATTAGGAATTTCCACTCCTATTGCGCTTTTGCCCGGAATGGGAGCTATTATTCTGATTCCTTTTGCTGCAAGAGCAAGTGCTATATCATGTTCGAGGCCGACAATACGGCTTATCTTAACACCCGGAGCAGGCACTATTTCGTAAAGTGTAACAACGGGTCCGGGAGTTACAGAAATATCTTTAATATCAATGTCAAATAATTTTAACTTCTCTTTGAGAAGTTCAGCGTTTCGTTTAAGTTCTTCTTCGGCAACCTTAAAGTTTTCTTTGGGAATTGGCTCCAGTAAATCAAAACCCGGTTTATTGTAATTTATTTTTTCTTCCCATTGGTTAGGGAGTTCGGCTTCTTTATCTTTATCAATTTCTTTAGCGGGAATCTCTCCCGTTTTTCCTAAATCTACTTTTTTCTGTTCTTCATTTTGTATCTCATTTACGTGCTGCTTGGCAGGAAGCTCATCTTTACGAATAATTCTTATCCTGGTTTGCTCCTTTAGTTCGCTTTCTTTTAATTCTTCTGAAGAGGGATTCTTGTTTTTTGCAAAAAGTTTTTTCTTGTTTCTTCCTAGTTCTCTGATTTTGTCAAGATTTGAGTCGTTATCATTTTGGATCGAACCTTTCGACGATTCAACCATACCTTCTTTTGACAAACGTGTAAAAATAGATTGCAAAAAATGAAAAATATTTTCTACTTTAATATCAAATGCAATAATCAGCAAGATAATTGCTGCGGCAAAAATAAATATTATACTGCCAATTCCTCCAAGCAAATGGCTAAGAGATAAGCCAAGGTAGTCTCCTACCGAACCGGAAAGTTCATAAACATCCTGAAAAATCTGGAAATGAGTTCTGAAAATTCCGAAAAAAGATGATAGCAGTAAACCGGAAATCAACAGGAAATTGGATACATTAATTAGCCTTCGGTAGCTGCTTTTATTGAATAATGAAAATCCCCAGGCAAATAATAAAACCGGGAAAATAATTGAAAAAATTCCAATCGTTGAGTTTATAAAAAAATCGGAAGCATAAGCTCCAAAGATTCCAAGCCAATTCCTGGTGCTTTCCACTTTTTGGTTGAAATCGGAATTTGCGCCGAACGTTTTAAATAAATCAGAGAAACTGTAGCCTAAATTAGCTTTATCAAACCGGGAATAAGAGATAATGCTTAACAGAATAAAAATAGAAAATAAAATAAATAATATGCCGAAAATTTTTTTCTTCTTTCCAGCGAATATTGATGGATGATCTTTTCCGATAGCCGGCTTATTTGGTTTAACCTTTTTCTTCATGGATAACCCTAATCAGTTTTGTCATTTGACCCGGATTGAGTAGAATTTGCATTACCCGGTAAGAGTTTTATAGCTTGCCCATGAAGATATGGAATTGCGCTTGAATTGTTCAATTTACTACAAAACGCTAAATCTTCTTCAAAACCGTTTTCAATAAGAAGTTTTCCATGTTCGGTATCTCGCATCATATTTAAAATGTTCTTACCGAAGGATTTACCTAATGCCTGGCTTGCTCTTGCAGAATCAAAAAGAATTAAATTATTATTGATTTTTTCAATCTCGGAAATTAATTTCCCGGCGCAGACAGAATCTTCCATCGAAAAATTATTTAATCGTCCCGAACAGATAATTTCCAAATCAGAATTTAACGATGCAAGATGTTTTGCGAGTGCCGAGATGTTTAAAAATGCACATATAAAAAGTTCGGAAGAAAACTTTGCTTTAGCAATTGCTTTTGTTCCGTTGGTTGTGTAAAGAACAACTGATTTTCCGGAGACTACATTTGATGAATATTCAAGAGGAGAGTTCCCCAATGCAAAACCTTCTATCTTTTTTGTATTTCGCTCACCGCCTAAAAGAGTCTGCCAGCCAAACATGCCGCCGGAAACTTTTACTGCAAATTCAACCGTGCCGACAGGTATAATTTCTTTAGCGCCATTTTCCAATGCCGTAATTATTGTTGTTGTAGCGCGGAGGGCATCAATTACTACTGAAGTCTTGCCGGAGAAATAAAGTTCATCTACACTTACAGGTGAAAAGAGTACATTTATCTTCATATTTTTTATTTACTGTCTAAATCTATTTTATAACAAAAGGTAGTTTTACAATTTTTGCCGGAATCTCTTTGTCACGGATCAAGAAATTAATTTTTGTGTCTAAATTTGCATATTTCGAATCAACATATCCAAGTGCTATTGGTTTGTTGAGAATAGGACTTACTGTACCACTTGTTATTAAACCGATTTTTTTACCATCCACAGTCAAATCATAGCCATTTCGTGGGAATGCTTTCTCGTCTGAAATAAGAGGGACTAATTTCCTTTGTATGCCATTCGCTTTTATCTTCAATAAGGCTTTTTTACTAATAAAATCATTTTTATTTAATTTTGTTATCCAACCTAAGCCTGCTTCAAATGGATTTGTGCTTTTATCAATATCATTGCCATAAAGACAAAAACCCATTTCAAGTCTTAGAGTATCTCTTGCTCCAAGTCCTATTGGCTGTATATCAAATTCTTTCCCCGTTTCGAAAATTTTACCCCAAATATCTTCGGCTGCTTTTTCATCACCTTTGAAATAAAGTTCGTACCCTGTTTCACCGGTATAGCCGGTTCGGGAGATGAGTACATCATAACCTTCAATCTTTGCTTCAAAAAAGTGATAATATTCAAGGTTAAGTTGTTTACTGCATACGCTTTGTACTACTTCTTTTGATTTAGGACCCTGAACTGCAATCAAAGAATATTCATCGCTTTTATTTTCAATTTTAACATTGAACTTATTATTCTGAAGCATCCAGTTAAAATCTTTTTCGATGTTAGATGCATTTATTACCAGCATAAATTGGCCATCTGGCAACTTATAAATAAGCAAATCGTCAATGATGCCGCCATCAGGGTAGCACATTGCTGAATACTGCACTCTGCCTGGAAATAGCTTGGAAGCATCATTTATTGTAATATACTGGATAAAGTCGAGTGCTTTATCTCCAGATATAAATATTTCACCCATATGGGAGACGTCAAAAACACCTACCGAATTACGGACTGCCTTATGTTCGTTTAATATTGATGCGTACTGAACAGGCATAAGAAAACCGGCAAACTCAACAATTTTGGCGCCGAGTTTTTTGTGTACGCTATAGAGTTTTGTTCTTTTCATTTTTTTATTTTATTTATTTGGGTTGAGTTTATCCCAGTCCTTTAAGAATTTATCCAATCCAAGATCAGTAAGCGGATGATTGAATAATTTATTAATTACATCAAACGGCATGGTACAGACATCAGCCCCAATCATTGCAGCATCAACTAAATGCAGTGGATGACGGATACTTGCAACAAGAACCTGAGTTTCATAATTATAATTTCCATATATCTGCACTATCTGTGAAATTAATTCCATGCCGGAATGACTTATATCATCAAGCCTTCCGACAAAGGGGCTTATATAGGTTGCGCCTGCTTTCGCAGCAAGTAAAGCCTGTGATGGTGAGAAACAAAGGGTTACATTTGTTTTTATTCCCTCATCGCTTAAAGATTTAACAGCTTTTAAACCTTCTTTAATAAGCGGGACCTTTACAACAATATTCTTATGAATCTTAGAATATTCTATTGCTTCCTTCATAATACCAATATAGTCCGTTGAAATTACCTCAGCGCTTACAGGCCCATCGACTATTTCCAGAATTTCGTCAAGAAGTTTTCTGAATTCCTTTCCTTCTTTTGAAACAAGTGAAGGATTAGTTGTAACTCCGTCTAAAATGCCTAATGCTGCGGCTTCTTTAATTTCATTTATGTTGGCTGTATCTATAAAGAATTTCATTTGATATTCCTCTTTATCTTTTTTAAAAATATTATCGTAATTCTAAAATTCCGACTTTATTGGCTAAATAACTTCGTCGGTTAACTCTTTTTGTGTTTTATTCGAGAAAAATTTTACCTGGCCAAGAGGCATATTGTCATCTTCTTCGATTTTTAATCGGATGCCGTATTTGAAACGAAACTTAAAGAAAGTAATTTTTCCAAATTTTAACTTTGCAGCCAATGTCGGGTGGCATTTAACGATAATTGATCTTTCTTTTGATTTAGTTTTAAATTTTTTAATCCATTCCTCTATATCATAAACTAAATGGGAATGTTTTGTGAGCAAACCTGTACCCAAACAGTAAGGGCATACTTCCTTCATTGCCTGCATAATATTTTGCCTGATCCGTTGCCTTGTTATTTGAACGAGCCCAAAATCCGACATTGGAAGAACAGATACTTTTGCCCTGTCTTTGCGGAATTCCTTTCTCAACTCGTCGTATATTTTTTTGCGGTTCTTTTCATCTTCAAGATCGATAAAATCTATAACAATTATTCCACCTATATCTCTCAAACGAAGTTGTCGGCAGATTTCTCTTGCAGCTTCCAAATCCGTTTTTAATGAATTCAATTCTTGTTCTTTACTTTTTGCATACCTGCCGCTGTTAACATCAATTACTACCATGGCTTCCGTATGTTCAATAATCAAATAACCGCCGCTGGGTAGCGAAACCCTTCTTCCCATTAGTGTTTTTATCTGTTCTTCAATCTTAAAAGCATCAAAAATTGAGTTACCTGATTTGAATGATTCTATTTTATCTGCAAGACTGGGCTGAATTAACTCTACATAATTCTTTATTTGTTTGAATAATTTTCTTGAATCAATGAATACTTTTGAAATATCGGGAGTAAATAAATCCCTGATAAC
>CAZUCY010000190.1:0-5301 GCA_964618785.1 uncultured Ignavibacteriaceae bacterium
AAAAAACGGGTTATCATTTCATCAATTAATGTTTTAAGCTTTAAAGAAGGAAACAAAGTATAAGCATGAACTACTCCATCCATAAATATAAAATCACAACCAACATCTGAAGATAAATTCCAACTGTTAACAAGATTTTGGGATGTGCCTGTCATTTCTCCGGTATTTTTTATACGATTTGCAGGATCAATAGGATAGTTCTTATGAAATCCTCTTGTTGGCAGCGCCAGGTTTTTTATAATATCTTTAATATATTTTTTGACTTCAGGGTCTTTCTTCCACTCATAATATTCACATAATCCCCTAAGCAGCCAGCCATGTCCCGAAAGCTGTTGTTCATTAATTGTATTTTCATATATTTGACCAAGATATCCTTTTACGTTCATCTTTTTGGGAAGCATCTGCATTATCTTTTCCAGATATATTGGAGTTCGATGAGTTGCACGGGCCTCGAGCACCAATCCTAAAATTATCCTCCCCTCTTTATCGCCTGCCCATACATCAGGAGTTGAGTGTTTATAATCGAGGAAGACATTTTCTGGTTGATAAATATCGCTTTCAAGACGATCAAAATTTTTCATTGCACGGATTAAAAGCTCACCCCCGATCGCGATGTTTGAGAACTCAATTGGAATGGGTACGTTAACATTTTGATTCTTTTTATTCTGTCCTGAACAAATTCCTAAAAAGAAAGGAACTATTAATAAACACAATAATAATTTTTTCATTTTATAAGGGAATAAATTATTTATCAGTTTGTAATTATGTTTAATCATAATAATTCACCGCTGTACTGTTGTAATACAATATCCGGCAATCTGCCTTCTATTAGTCCTATATCTATATAGACGGGCTCAATATTTTTCTTTATAAAAACAGAAAGTAAATTCTCACCTTTGTTTAAATAAATTTGTTTAATAGGTATAATTTTATAATTCATAACAGATTCTTTTTGATTAAATACTTCAACGCCATTTAAATATATTTGTGCATTCCCGTTATTATAGACTAAAAGCTTTAGAGAATCTTCAATCGGCTTGTTAACATATAAACTGCGGCGACACCATAAACTGTCGGTTTTAATAGCAGTTCCTAATACAGCACCCGGCGTCTTTTCAGATATATATCCTATTCCACCACTTCCAATGTCCCAAAATTTATCACTGAATTTCTCAGTATTCCAACTGCTGTCTTGTGGTAAAACAGTTGTAAAACGCCATGGTTTATAAGGAAATATTTTTGACGGTGAGACGTATCCGTTAGACAAAATATCAATCGGGACAATACCCGGCTGCTGTTCCCAGGGAACCATAGAGCCGCTGCCAAATATTGTCGACCACCACTGCCCGTTATTATCTATAAAAAAATTATTATGCCCACCGTATGGAACTGCAACATGCCTATGAGAGTAAATTCCGTTTATATTGTCCGCGACAAGTACTTCACAATCATAACTTTCAGAAAGCTTTGCTTTAGCAAAATTTTTTGGATTTACTACCGCTATGCTTAAAATATATTTCCCATTTATCTTATACATAGAAGATCCTTCACACCATGTTTTCTGGTCAACTGCAAAATCATGCGGTTTTCCTGCTAAAGCGCTGAGGTCATCTTTGAGAGGAGCATATTTATCTCCGCCCCATAATAAATAAATTGTGCCGTCATCGTCCTGGAAAAGAGAAGGATCGATTATATCGGCAATCGGGCATTCTTTTTTAACATCAAGATAAGGCCCTTCTGCGTTGCCGGTTGTACTTTTTAATATTCCTATACCTGTATAATTCATACTATAACAGATCCAATATGTCCCTTTAAAATAGTGCAGTTCGGGAGCCCAGACAGCACGAACCGGTTTTGAATTTTTTTCCAAAAAAAGGTGAAATCCGGAATTCCTTTGCCCAAGCTGCATCTTTTTCAAGACTCCAGACAAGCCCCTATTAAATCTGCCAATTTCCACATTTTTATTCCGGCATTTTTCTGCCATACTTGAGATCCGCCGATTGTTCCAATCAAATAAAAGATATTGTCAGGTCCTTTAAATATATAAGGATCTCGCAAAAAGTAATTCATTAACATTCTGGCTGGTACACCTAATGGCGTGCTTGCTTCGCGAGCTGTGGGCACATGTACTCTTTGTGATGTATCATTAAAAGCCGGCCATAGTATTGATATAGTCTTATCATACGATTCATTATATGATTTTAAGTTAGGATTTAAATCATTTATAGTCTGGGCGTACAATGCTGAAGCTATCAACATTATTAATAATAAAATATTTTTGAATTTTCTCATACCAGGAAACAGAATTATAGATAGTATTAAAAAATTATTTATTTTCTTTCAATATTATATTATCACCGGTGTCGATCAATTGAATGAAGTGTGCCCGTTCATCAGGATCGTTGTTTGGCTGATGAAATGACAACATTAATCTACCATCGAATGTTCTAAAAATCATTGAGTGGCCGCCGTCTTTATTAAAAAGAGGTTTTTTATCCTGCTGCCAAGGTCCCAGAATACTACCGCTGACTGACCTGGCTATGCCGACACAATATTTTTTATTGGAATCGAAACTGGACCAGATCATTAATAGAATACCTTTACTGGTTTTATATAAAAACGGCCCATCGGTTACATAGCTTGAATAAACATTTCCAATTTCATCTTTTTCACCTAAATCAGCTACCCAGGGTGCATCACCTGCTTTGAATAGGGTTACAGGATTTTTTTCAAATGCCGACAAATCTTTTTTTAACGGGGCAAGCTCAATAGTTCCATTTCCAGTCTGAATCCATTCATGGCTGAATATCATGTAAGGCTGATCTTTCTCGACCCAGAATGTACCATCAAGTGCCATCCACTTTTCAGGTGTAACCGAATGATTGTGAAATGGTTTGAAAGGCCCTAACGGAGAACCGGAAACCAAAATTTGAGTTCCCCTTTTATTCATTTTTGGCCGCCCCGGAATTGAAGGTAAAGAATCCTTAGACGTAAATGTAACAAAAAGATAATATTTTCCCTTATATTCATGCATTTCAGGCGCCCAAACAAATCCATGCGCCCAAAAATTCTTTGGTACAATAAATACTTCTTTCGGCCCACTCCAGCTTTTCAGATCCTTGCTTGAATATGCTTCAACACCCTGAATAGAATCCTGTTTGTTTGTCCTGTTGGTTATTGAAGCATATAGATAATAAGTACCCGTAACGGAATCTGGATACACAAAAGGATCCCGAATATGAATATCGGATAATTTATATGTAATTTTTCCATGATTAATACCGAACATAAATGCTGATGGAATTAAAATAATATATAATATTAAAATCAGTTTTTTCATTAAAAATACCTTTGCAATTATTAAATTTTAAAAAGCAAAATTGGGGAATTGCAGAAAATTCAGAATTTTAAAATTATCGGCCGAGAATTCCGACAATCTCAGTTTTAAAATCGATAGATGTGTTGTAAATTCCGCGAAACCACACAACGCTTACTACCGAACCATGATGCTGAGGCACAATTGGTCGAAGATTATCAATATTGGAATTAAAAGTTAATTGTGTCCACTCCCAATTATCTCCGGTTCTGGTTCCACGATAAATCTGATACCTGCCCGTAAGGTTTTTTCCTCCGTTAACCGGGTTAACATTTGATGATATATAAACCATATTTGTATTTTCGGGATCAATTGCTATTCCGCCTGCAAAATGATTTTCTGGCACGTATAAATGACTTCCTGCGTATGCTATTTCCTGCTCTGTCCAATGTTTTGCATTATCATCCCATTCAGCATAATGATAGCGTAAATCATTCCCTACTTCATTATCTGCTGATGATATATATACTGCAACCGGATTATGTTCACTATTATATTCAATATCCCATACCCATCCCGGCCCTTTTGTACTGCCATCGTATATTTTTGTTCCTTCTTCAGTAGATATTGGATTATTTCTCGCCTCTTTTAATGATCTAATCATCGATCCGTCACTTTTGTAAAAATTACCGTCTTTATAATATATATGATATACATTGTTTTTAAGTTCTTTGCGCGGATGGCCGTCAGTATATAGTATATCAACCCTGTCTATTTCGTTATTTGCATATTTTACGTAAGGGCTTGTATCGTTTTTACCCTGTTTCATAAATTTAAAGTCTTCAGACCAATTCGTAACATCGCTATCTGATTTTATAATAGAAGGACTTTCATTAAACATCGTGAAGAAATTAAATACACAGCTATTTTCTTTGCTCAAACTTATAAGATTATTATAAGACATTCTTGATTGAAGCCCGGCACTTTGCTCTTCCCCCCACAGAAGGGATTGTTGTTCCGTTCCCTTATTCAGGATTTCAGCTATTCTATAGTTCATTTTTAAGGATGGACTTCTGGAATATGTGGCAAGCAGTTTTCCATTCTTCAATTTTAATAAAGATGGGTAATTATGATCGTCTTTTTTAGACCAGGTACTAAGCGGATATACCCTGTAAGTATTTGTGCTATCCGCAGAATTTAATTGATACTGATTAACAACTGAATAGCCGTGTGAATCTTCGCATCCGATATAAATATTATTCCCATCTACAATAACATTTTGACCGTTAAACCAAAGCCACGCACCGTCATCAGCTAATTTTTTTATTTCAATTTTATTATCGGATTTTATTATTGTCCCTTTTGTTTGACAGTTTGTTTCTGTCAATAAATTTAAGAAGAATAACAACAAAGTTAAAACTACAATTAATAAAGGTGTCTTAATTAATTTCATTGTTATTTATTTTGTGATTTATAGTGAATGGGGAAAAATGACAATTGTTAATCCTCAACTATATTTTCTGCTAGATTTTAACTGGCAAAAAAAAATCCGGAAGACCGTAATAGGCATTCGGCATTATTATTAATACAATGGCAGAAAATCAATCAAGCGTACCTTATAAATTTATCACATTTCGCCATTATACCTAATCAAATGCTGAAGCTTATCCAATCCAGATGTAGCAATTCATTGCCTATCCCTTTGAAGACCAGTCGAATACTTTGTTTTTCTGCCTTATTTTTCAACGAACATTTCACTGTTTTGTATTGCCCTCCGGTATCAGGCACTTCACACTTGCCCAATAGTTGGCCATTATCGCAGTCACGCCACACCTCAATAAAGCAACTACCAGAATTTTTACATCCCACACGAAAAGTTGCCTTGCAGTTTTGCGGCATATTCATGACATTGGGGTAAATCAGGCTGCCGGAAGCTTTAACTCTCATTTCAAAGCCTTTTTCTTTGTTTTGGCGTTTTTCTGCTG
>CAZUCY010000191.1:0-5272 GCA_964618785.1 uncultured Ignavibacteriaceae bacterium
GAAGGAAGCCGAAGACATTCTTGGTCTAAAAATAAAAAATGATGAAGATATTTCGAAAGTTGGACGAATTCTTCTTGAAAAACTAAAAGCCAAAAATGTCCTTTTAACATTGGGCGAGGACGGGATGGCTGTCTTTAAAAGTGGAAAAAAAGAAAAGCGGATGCCGACAAAAGCACACAAGGTTGCAGACGTCTCAGGCGCAGGTGATACGGTTATTTCCACCCTCACAATGGCAATTGCTGCCGGTGCAAATGTTTATGAAGCCTGCTACCTTGCTAATTATGCTGGCGGCTTAGTATGCGAGGAAGTCGGTATTGTCCCTATTATGATTGATAAATTATTTAATACTGTTTTGGAAGAATGCAAATGAATGCAGTCAAATCGCTTGATGAAATAAAAGAAATTCGTGAAAAATTTAAAAAAGAAAAAAAAAAGGTTGTCTTCACCAACGGCTGTTTTGATCTTATTCATGCCGGTCATGTTGATTATCTTTCAAAAGCAAGAAATCTCGGCGATGTATTAATTGTCGGTTTGAACAGCGATGCATCGATAAAAAGATTAAAAGGAGAAAATCGACCCATATTGCTTGAAGCTGAAAGAGCATTTATTATTTCAAACTTAAAACCTGTAGATTATGTGACAATATTTGAAGAAGATACCCCTGGTAGGTTAATCAAAGAACTCATTCCCGATATTTTAGTAAAAGGAGCGGATTGGGCTATAGAAAATATAGTCGGCAGGGATGTTGTTGAGGCAAACGGAGGCGAAGTGAAAACAATTAAATTCGTAAATGATCAATCAACTTCAAAAATTATTAAACGAATTTGTAAACTTGAAAAAATTAACTGATTTTCACATAAAGCTCTATCTGTTATAAATACCGGCTTTATTAGAGTAATTATAAATAAATTATCGATTCCTTTTTGATTGAAAAAAATATTAAAATAAATAAAAAGCGAACGCTGCTTCAAAAAATTGTTAATGTATTTTTATACACGTGCATAGTACTATTAATTATTCTTTTTGTTTTTTTCGGTTTCAGCCAAACTTCAACTTTCAGGGATTTTCTTCGCAAGCAAGTTGTAAATCTTGCAAACAAGGAATTGAATGGCAGTGTCAGTATCGGTAAGATTGATGGTACAATATTTACTTCCTTTGTTTTAAGAAACACCGTCATAAATATGGGTAGCGATACTTTGTTAAATGCCGGTGTAATTGAAGTAAAAACAAGCCCGCTGCAATTATTTCTAAAGAGAATTTATGTAAGAAAAATTGAAATTGCAGATGCAAAAATTGCTTTCGTCGCAGATAGTACCGGCTCGTTGAATATATCAAGGCTGGTTCCTAAAAACCCAAAAGATTCACTACACTCAAAGTTTCCATTTAAAATCATCGCTCCCGATGTAATGCTTACGAATGTAAATTTTTCAATGAAAGATTATTATAATGTTAACAGTACAACTATATATGATGATTTGAACTTACATGATCTTTCGGTTAAGGATTTAAACCTTTCTTTAACTGCTACAGCGGATATAGCCAATAATGAGTATGACATACAAATAAATAAATTTTCATTGATTCCAAATTTGAAATATTTTAAGCTTAAAAATTTATCAGGTGAGCTTTATCTTGATACAAACGGGGTTTATATAAACGACCTGAAAATTCTTACCGATGGCTCGGATATATTGCTTAAAGCTAAGGTGAATAAATTTAATTTATTTGACAGTACTGCATTTTCAAAAATCGAGAAATCAGGTTTTAATATTAACTTAAAAGCATCTAAATTTAATTTTGATGATCTTTCTTCATTTATTAAGGATGTAAACTTTCTTAAAGGAACGGCATCCGTAGAACTTGAAGTTGCGGGGACTTTAAAAGAACTAACATATAACCGGATTGAATTAAATTACATTGATACGCATCTAGAATTAAAAGGTAAAATTCAGGATGTGCTGAATTCTGATAAAATGTTTATTTCAGCAGACTTTATTAACAGTAGAATAAGAGAAACCGATGCCAATAAACTTATGCCTTCTTTCGGCATACCAGTTTATAAGGATTACGGCATTGTAAATTTTGATACATTAAAATATTCCGGTAATCCGCTTAATTTTAGAACGACTGCAATTCTCAGAACTGCACGAGGTAGCGCCGGCATAAAAGGAACTCTTGATTTAAGAAAAGACGACATGCAGTACGATGTTGAATTTACTTCTAAAAACCTTGATCTTTCGCCGCTCACAGGAATTGTCACGAACCTTAATTCAAAAGGATTTTTAAAAGGCAGCGGCGTTTCGCCGGATAGGTTGAATTCAACTTTGAGTTTTGCAGGTATTTGTTCTTTTGAAAAAAACAATATCCCGGATTCATTGAAATTTGATGCCGATGCAAAAAGTAATAATATAAATTATAACCTGGAATTAAAATCAGATTCCACTTCTGCAGTATTTGCTGGTAACTTAAATTTTATAAACAAAGAAAATCCTTCGTATAATTTTTCCGGCATAGTCAAGAGCTTAAATCTTGCAGCATTTACCGGCGATACATCACTAAGAAGTAATTTGAATTTTGATTTTAACGGAAACGGAAATAGTTTTAATCCTGACGACTTGAATTTGTACCTTACGTTAAATTTAAGCAAGTCGATAATTCATAATGTGTTTATTGATAGTACGAAAGCTATTGCCGATATTCGAAGAAATGATAAGGGAGACAGAGTGATAAACGTAACTTCTGATCTTGCCGATATTACTTTCACGGGGAAATTTTCCATCAATAAAGCAATAGAGATAATAAGCAAGGAAGCAGGCTTAATTTCTGGTGTGGTCCAGGATAAAATGAATTCTTTCCTTTACCCGGACTCTGTTTTTAACAAGCAGGTGAAAACGGGGGTGACGGTACAAACTTCAAAGAAGAAAAAATTTATACTCCCTTTACCTGCATCAATGGATATAAAATATTATGTGGAGTTTAAAAACTTTACTCTTCTCTCACTCTTCCTGAACAGCAACCAATTCAGCATAGATGGAGATTTGAGCGGCGAGTTTAAAAATAACGGCGATGATATTTATGTCTCCATTAATTCTAATTTAAATTACTTAAAATACTGGGAAGAGAACAACGTATTTTTTCTATCTAACTTTGCGCTAAATCTTAATTTAAATAATAATATTGATTCAACTTCGTTGAATAATATTTTAGCAAATCTTCAGTTAACATCGGATAGAATATTTACAGGTAGCGATATCAGAAATGTAATCCTGAATTTAAAATTACAGAATGAAACAGCAGACATTAATCTATCCGGTAATTTAGCAGGTCATTCTACTGCAAAAATTTTGGGGAAGGCTGACTTTTCCAGCGGCACAATTAAATTGAATTTGGATACGCTCGAATATGCTTATAATGATTTCAATATTGTAAATAAAGGTAATATCAGGGTAAATTATTCGAAAGATAATATTATTATTGTCAATTTTGATTTAATCAGGAATGGTGGTGAGATAGGCGTTAAAGGTACTCTTTCCCGTTATGGTAACCAGGATTTAAAACTTGATATGAATAATATTAACGGAAATGATTTAGCTGTAAATCTCTTTAATCTTTCTTCCGACACCTCCTTGAGTGCAAATATTAATTTAAAAGCTGAAATAACAGGAAATTATTCTGATCCTATTATTGTTATAAATTTTACCTTAGACAGTCTTTCGTTTAGGAACAGGTTCATCGGTTACTTGAAAAGTCAATTAAATTATTCAGACCAAAACTTAACTATGAATGTAAGTATCCTTGATTCAACAATAAATAGAAATGAACCTTCGCTTCTGCTAAAAGGAACCGTTCCTGTTGATCTTTCGTTTACCGGAGTGGAAGAACGATTGATAAAATCTAAGCAAATCAATTTGACATTAACAGCCGCTAATTTAGATTTAAGCCCGTTGGAAAATTCCTTGCCCGCGATAAAAAAAATAAAGGGAAATTTAACTGCTGATTTAACTTTAAAAGGTACTTTCGATAATCCCGATCCTTCGGGCATAATTACTTTTAGTAACGGTGATTTTATACTTGAAGCTAATAATCTTGAATATAATGCTGGGGTAAAACTTTCCATTGAAGGTAAGAATATAAATGTAGATAGTCTTCTTATAGCAAATCCCGGAGGAACAAAAGATGGTGGTTCGATGACGGGAAGCGGTAGCGCTATGCTGGATAAGCTTTCTCTCTCTTCGGCTAATATTTCTTTAACGGGAGTTTTGAAAGTCCTAAGCGATGACTCGAAAAGAGCATCTCCTTCGGTTTATGGCGATCTTGTAATTCAATCGGATGGTAATATTCACATCACTACGGATTTTAAAAAATATTCTGTTAATGTACCGGTTATAATAAAAGAAGCAAATCTTACTTTTTCGATGGCTCAAACCGGGTATCAGAATAATGCAAAAAATTTTATATATAGGTTTGCTGAAGACAGCTCAAAAATTCCTATTAAGGAACAGGACTTTGAGCAACTAATAAATATAGCTAAAGGAAATAACTCCAAAGATAGTATCGGGCAGGATCATTCAAAATTCGCATTTGATTACAACATAAGTGCAAGATTCCAAAATGAAGCTATATTAAACTTCGCTTTATCCAAGGAATTGAATCAAAACTTGACGGCAAGAATAAAAGGAAATATACAATACGAAAACATCGGCGGAAAAACTTCCGCAAAAGGAGAGTTGAACCTCCTGGAGGGTTCAACTCTGGACTTCTTAAAAACATTTGGAGCAACGGGCTCAATCCGGTTTGAAAATGAATTAGACAACCCATACTTGAATATTGTTGCTATATATGAAAATTATTATCAGCCTCCCGTTGGTGACATCAAGGAAGAAATGGTTGCAGTTAAAATTATCTTAAATGGACCCCTAAAAAATCTTTTTCAGAATTTTTTTAAGGACAAAAATAATATATTAGTTTTTGTAGGTTCGGATAATATTAATAATAATAAGCAGGATGAAACCAAAAATCAAGATGATGCATTTTATTTTATAATGATGGGTAAATTTGCCGCAGATCTTTCACAGCAGCAGCAGTCACAGGCTGTAAGTGCGGCTAATACATCAAACTCATTATCAAGCACTGCTACAAGCACTGCAGCCTCTTTTGCAGGCTCTTTGCTGGGCGGCTTTCTTAACCAGTATCTCGGCGATGCAGTTAGAGGTGTTGAAGTAAGAAACGTTGGACAAACTACTAAATTTAATTTAATTGGGAAAATGAATAA
>CAZUCY010000192.1:0-5220 GCA_964618785.1 uncultured Ignavibacteriaceae bacterium
CATTTTTCAGGGAGATATTTAGTCAGGTACGAGGATAGGAAAATATGATTTTCTATTATTGATTCTACATCTTTGCGGGAGATTAAGTTGACTTTTTCGTTCTTTTCTGCTACAAGTTCGGCAAAATAAGCCAAACGCTCTATTTTTGTAGGATCAGGATTAAAAGCATTATTCCAATAAAAAGATTGTAACTCCTTATAGTACTTTTCCTGAACATCAACCATAAGAAATCCTCCCAAATTAGTTTCGCAAATATACCAATAATATTGAAATATCTGAAGGCGTAACTCCCGGTATTCGGGATGCTTGTCCTATTGAACGGGGTTTTACCCGGTTTAACTTTTCTCTTCCTTCGGCTGAAAGCGCTTTTAATGTCAAATAATTTAATGTTAAAGGAATTTTTGCATCCTCATATCTTTCAAGACGCTCAATCATTTCAAATTGTCTTTTTATATACCCTTCATATTTTAACTCAATTTCGACTTGTTCAAGTGCAATTTCATCATTCAGAAGAGCTTTCACTCCAGGATATTGCGCGTTTCCATTTATTATTATAATTTCACGTAATGTCAATTCAGGACGTTTGCATAGTTTTGAAATAGTTTCGGTTGAATCGATTCCTGAAGACCCTTTTGTTTTAAGAAAAGGATTTATATCCCTTGCATGGATCTTCACAATTTCAAAAAGCTTTATGCTGTCTGAAATTATTTTTTCTCTTTTCCGCACTTTATCATAGTTAACGGATGAAATTAACCCAAATTCATGACCGTATTTCATTAGCCTTCTATCGGCATTATCCTGCCTTAGTAGTAATCGGTGTTCTGCACGGGAAGTAAACATTCGGTAAGGTTCGTAAGTAGATTTTGTTACTAAGTCATCAATTAAAACCCCGATATAAGCTTCGCTTCTCTTCAGTACAAATTCAGGTCTATTCTGTATTTTTAATGCTGCGTTTATACCGGCAATTATACCCTGAGCGCCGGCTTCTTCATATCCGGAGGTTCCGTTTATCTGTCCTGCGAAATATAAATTTTTAATAAGTTTCGTTTCCAAAGTAAGATCAACCTGATGCGGCGGGAAGTAATCATACTCTACAGCATAACCCGGACGAACCATTTCTACATTTTCCAAACCATTTATTTTATGTAAAGCTTCATTTTGAATTTCAGCCGGTAATGATGTTGAAAATCCATTTAAGTATATTTGATTACTATCTAATCCTTCAGGCTCAAGAAATAGCTGATGATGTTTTTTATCTGCAAAACGTACAATTTTATCTTCGATTGACGGGCAGTATCTTGGGCCGACACCCTTTATTCTTCCCGTAAACATTGGGGAACGGTCAAATCCTTTTTCCAAAATTTTGTGCACAGATTCATTTGTGAAGGTGATAAAGCAGCTTAACTGCGGAAGCAATGGAAAATGCTTTAGATTGGTTTTGTATGAAAACGGTTGAGGAATTTCATCTCCGGGCTGTTCTTCAAGATTATCCCAATTGATAGAATCCTTTCTCAGTCTTGGGGGTGTTCCAGTCTTTAAGCGGCCGGCTTCAAAGCCCATATTAATTAGAGATTGAGTTATACCGAGGGCTGGTTGTTCACCGTATCTTCCTCCTACTGTTGAAGTTAATCCTGTGTGCATTAGTCCATTTAAAAACGTTCCTGAAGAAAGTACTAATGCAGTGCATTGCATATGCATACCTTCTGAAGTAACGAGACCTTTAACTTTTCTATCTTCTTGCATAATGTCTATAACAGAAGCTTCCACTATTTCGAGATTTTTTGTACCTGAAACTAAATTATAAGCTTCTTTAGAATATAATTTCCGGTCTGATTGGCATCTCGGCGACCATACAGCAGGACCTTTTGATTTATTTAACATTCTAAATTGGATTCCGGTATTGTCGGCGATAATTCCCATCATACCGCCAAGAGAATCGATTTCTCTTACAAGGTGTCCCTTTGCTGTACCTCCGACAGCGGGATTACAAGACATCCTGCCAATAGCAAATTTATCCATAGTAATAAGCCCGACATAACAACCCATGTTTGCAGCCGCACAGGCAGCTTCCAATCCGGCATGTCCGCCGCCAACGACAATCACATCGAATTTATTCATATTATCTCTTCTTCATCAATCTTTAAGCTACTTCTATCTACCAAAATGAAAGTATAAACTTTCTTAAAACAGTGAATATTTACAATATGAAAAATAACAAAAAACCAAATTATTCACTGTGTTTCACGTGAAACCAACAAAATTGTCAAATAATTTTTTAAACCCTGAATAGTCAACGTTTTCAGACAAATCTTCGTTTCACGTGGAACTATTCTCTTTCATATTCCCCTCTTGAGAGAGGACGAAAGGAATTTCCCTTTGAGAGGAGTTTAAAAGGGGATAAAGAGAAAAATAATTATTTCCCTATACAAAAATTCTTAAAAATATTATTTAAAATATCTTCACTTGTAACTACGCCAATTATTTCACCAAGGCTATTTTCTGCATTTCTTAAGTCGACAGAAATAAATTCCCCGCTCAGTTTATTGTTGGCAGATTCCAGTGCGTGGTTTAAAGACTCCTTAGCCTTTCCTAAGCATTGGTAGTGCCTAATATTTGAAACTACGGCGGATTTCTCACTATAATTTGATCTTACCATTGACATATCTATCAGTTTATTCAGTAAATCTTCCATTCCCTCTCCCGTCAAAGCAGAAACACATATTTTATCGGAAGTAGGCTTTTGTAGTACAAGATCTATTTTATTAAGTACAACTATAACTCTTTCTTTCTGAACCAAAGAATAAATTTCAGTTAAAATATCATTATCAAACTCTTGCCCGGTATCGTAAATAAGCAATACTATATCGGCATTTTTAATTGCCTCGCGGCTTCTTAAAATACCTTCCTTTTCAATTTCATCTTCTGAAAACCTGATACCGGCAGTATCAAAAAGCTTAAATAGAATTCCATTAATCGAAACCTCTTCCCTGATAATATCACGGGTTGTTCCGGGGATCTTACTGACAATTGCCCTGGATTCCTTTAGAATATAATTTAATATTGACGATTTACCTACGTTTGGCTGTCCGACTATTGCTACATTTGCACCATCTCGAATTATTTTTCCAAAGGAGTATGTGCTAAGAAGATTATCTATTTCCCTTATTATTTGCTTAATTTTAGATAGTAGTTCAGAATTGTCAATAAACTCAATATTTTCTTCCGCAAAATCCAGACCTAACTCGACAAACGAAGAAACATTTACTAAACTTGATCTTAATTCCTGAACTTTTTGAGAAAGCATTCCATCAAGCTGATTTCTGGCTCCTTTTAAAGATGCTTCCGTTCTGGAATTTATAACATCGGCAACAGCTTCCGCCTGCGTCAGATCAATCCTGTTATTCAGAAATGCGCGCTTTGTAAATTCTCCCGGCTCGGCTAATCTTACATCCTTTTTCAAAAGAAGCTCTATAATCTTTCCGGCTATTAAAGGGCTGCCGTGAGAACTTATCTCTATGCTATCTTCGCCGGTATACGAGTGAGGGCTTCTAAAAATTGATACTATGACGTCGTCAATTGTCTTGTCGTCTTCCGAAAAAATTCTGCCATAATGAATAGTATGGCTTAATGCGTCGGAAAGTTTTAGCTTTCCATGAAAAATTGAATCGACTGATTTTAAAGATTGTTTTCCGCTTAACCGTATTACTGAAATTGCGCCTATTCCGGGAGGAGTAGCAAGAGCTACAATTGTATCTTCAGTGAAATTGCTCACCGTTAAAAAGCCTATGGCTTAGTTGATAAATTGATTTTAATATTTTTTTCTCCCAACGCATTGAGAGATTAAATTTGCAAATTTAAGTTTGCAAAATTAAGCAAATTCAAATGAAATAACAATTGACAAAATGGATTGCTAACTACATATATAAGTCTTGGTAAAATTACTAAATGCGGCAAGCGGAAGAGATAATTGGTAATGATGAAGTAAAAAGGTCTTATAATGGAATAGAAAAAGCAATGGAAACACAATTAACTAATAACGTAAAGCTTAATACTCTTTTACCCTTAATAGAAAAAAGGGTTAATCTACCTTAAATATTTCATCTATAGTTGAACGAAAATTGAAAGAATCATCTCTTATCTACTCTATTGTTGTATTAAAAGAAGAATGACCAAGCGCGTAAGAAACCAGCAATGGGTCTTTTGTTTTTCTGTAAAGTTGGGAAGCGTAAGCTGAACGGAATGAATGGATAGTTAAATTTTTTCTTATATCTGAAATAACTTTCCATTTTTCATGCCGGTGAATGCGTACACGGCAAATAACGCTTTATCTCTTTTTGAAAAAATATCGGTTGATAATGAAATTGCAGCAAGCAGGGATGTGATTTCTTTTTGGGTTATCGCCGTTGTAAAACGTGAGCAAGATTTAATAAGATGTATTTTATCGGCTAAATTTATACTGATATATTTTCTTTCGTAACAGTAATTGAAAAAAGAACGGCAAACACTTTTTATTCTGTTTAGAGTAGTACCTGAAAGTCTAGAAGCCTTTTTACGAGAACAACATAATTGAGTAATGAAATTATTCAAAATATCTTCATCTAAACTACCCATTTTTACGTTACCTATTTGTCCTAATAAAAAATTGAGATCTCTTGTATAACAATAGAGCGTATTATGTGCGCATGAATTTTGAAGATTTTCCAGATAAAAATTTATTGCCCCTGTCAGATCAATATCATTTTTGCTTGCATTATATGTATAAACGTATTTTCCATCCCGTGTTGTGTTTGAGTACTTATGAACTATTGGATTTAATATTTTCATAATGTTGATCCTTTCGAAAATAATTTGATTGAATAAATTATTACCCCGCTTGCGAAGTATTAAGCGTGGAAATAAATAAAAGGACTTTATTTGTCAATTTTAAAATTATGTAAAATTGGTTTAGACAGCCGGCGCTAAGATATAGTTGTTCGTTTGCGAAAAATCTTTTTTAAGAGCTAAAGCAAAGATTATAAGTGGTTGATTTATAAGTAATTAATAAAGTTTCTCAATGGGCAGGGTAGTAAAATTCGAAAATCGATTTTCGAAGAAATATAAATTTACTATAAATGCTTTGCATTAAAGAGGTTGGCAAAATCCAGATGGTTGGTTTCTTTTATAAGTTGTTGTAGTTGAGGTCTTTCATATAATATACATTATAAGAAGTCCGACTGCAAA
>CAZUCY010000193.1:0-5147 GCA_964618785.1 uncultured Ignavibacteriaceae bacterium
AAACAATTATTAAAACAAATCCTTCATAGTACTTTTTCGGAATCATTACAATTTTGCGGCGTATTAGCCGAACTATTCAAAATTTGTATTTTTAATAAAAAAGAAATAATTTAAAAACACTGTATATTCCCCTCAAATTAAAGTTGTAAATAATATAACTAAATTTTAATATTGTGGTTAGAAACTCATCAAATGATAATGAAAATAATAATTTAATAAAATCAATAATAAAAAATTAAAATCTTTTGAACATGATGTTTTGATAGCCGGAATGATAGTCTATATTAAAAAGAAATAATATAGAAGTAAGGTTAATTAGGAAAAAACATTCCAAATTTAGGATTGTTTTATGGATATATGGCTATAGAATAAAAATTAAATCCTACTTTATTAATCAATTAGATAAATAGCTTTACTCTCAAAGCTGAAGGAGGATCATTTTATAAAAAAGGGAAAAACATAAACCACAACGGCTGGCATTCCAGTCGGTAATATCCAAAATTCGCTTACTGCGGTAGAACGTGGTACAACCTAGTTGCAAGACCATTATCTTTTTGAAAAACTGGCAAATTTTAATCGTGAGCGCATTCCCAAGTGTGTTGTTCATGCAAAAGCTGCTGGTGCGCATCTTTGCTTATGTTGACGCACATCGTTATAGGCTTGGAGTGAACTATGAGCATCTGCCGATAAATCAGCCATATGCAACTGAAGTGAATTATTATAAGCGTGACGGTCATATACGAATTGACGGTAATGCCGGTGCATCTGTAAATTATGAGCCAAATAGTTTCTACGGCCCTGAGGCTGATCCGGCTTTCAAAGAACCTCCCTTAAATATATCGAGTGATGCTGATTGGTACAATCAAAAAAGAGGCGTCGATGCTGATTATATTCAACCTGGCAATTTATATCGATTAATGAATGCTGATGAACAGAAACGGCTTATTGAAAATATTGTTGGTTCTCTTAAAAATGTCCCGAAAAATATACAGGAAAAAATGGTGGTCCATTTCAACAAAACAGATTGGTATTACGGTAAAGGTATTGCAAAAGGATTAGGATTTCTTTAATAATTCAAAAAATCTTACGACCAGTGGGTACAGCTGACCCAATATTCTTTTGTATCATTTGTATAATTACAAAGTTTTTATTAATGTTTTGATATTTATTTGTTGAGAAGTCAGCTTATCCGCAAAATATAGGATACCTGAATGTTATTTTTTTTATTTCGTGAACTAAATAGCAAAAAATCCAATCGATCTTTATGCCCGATATCTAAACTTTTAATAACAAAAGGTTATTTAACTATTCTGTAAAATTTTGTGCTCACTTCTTCTTCAATCTTCTTATCTTTATAGAATGTATGTCCTTTTACCAACCATGAAATGCCAAAAGCTAATAATGCTATAGATTCTAATATTAAAACCGGATGTATTTTCCAAATAAATGTATTCTTAAAAAAGGATGTGTATATTATTATACAGGACATTGCCAATATCATTACTAAACCGCAAAGACGATATATAATATTTCGGTGTCTTTTTTCTTTAGTTATAGGACCCAGTCCATGTTTTGTAAAGAGGATTATCGAATTGAAGGACAGTAAAAGAAAAAACAATGCGCTGAAAACCAGATGGATATATCCCGAACACTTATCGTTTATAAGAAATATCCCTACTCTGATATCTTTTCCACAGTACATTGATGCCGGGAATATTATTATTCCCAATGCAAATAATCCGCTCATGTTTCCGACAATATTATCAATCTTTTCATAACCCCTGTATGATATCAGGAATAGGGAAATTCCAAAGAGTAACCCGACAAAAAAATCTCGCATGTTCGTGTAATAATAATTGCTTATTGAGTCCAGGATAACAAATCCATTTTGTATAAATCCGCCTAATACAACTATAATAGGCAGCGCTATTCCTATAATGCCTATTAACCTTCGCATTGTTAAATATGAGATTATCAGGCTTTGTCTTCTGTTAGTTAACATATTCTCAGAATCCCAGGCAATTAAATGTTCCGTTATATAGTTTGTTAAAATCTGTAATGTCGTATTTATTTTTATTTAAAATCTTTAAATACTATTATATCATCGTCATTTTTTTTGTAATTTTTATCAAGATGTTATTTATTTTACAATATATATACTTGGACATATTATTTCGTAAGATAATTTAAAATTCCCAGAATTAATATTTCCCCCTTAAAACGAATTTTTTAATCATCAAGAAACTGCCTGGCAAACCTGCTCGACTTATTTGCAAATAATTCTTTACTGCAAAGATTTCTCACATTGTCGATCAATATTATTTATTCTCAAAAATATTTTATTGTTCATTGTGAGTACTTAGCTTAATCTTGTAAATCAATATTTTAATGAATATAGGTATTAAAAAGCCGTCATAAAGTAATATACTTTAAGGCGGCTTATTAAATGAAAAGATTAAGAATTACGGATTAATTATGACCTGTAAATCCTTTCGGATAACTGCGTACATTATAACCGTATTTCAGTTGTTCTTCCATTCTGCAAGACCATACAAGCTTTCCGTTCCATACGGTAATATCAGGGCAGCCATCGCACATATTCTGGCGACCATCTTCAAGAAAATCTACCGGCTGTATAATCATAATTGATTGATAATGAAGTCTACGGAAAATATTCAAAGGATTCCTTAAGAATTTCTTTGCAGTCTTCCTCAGTTTCTTATCAAAAGCGCCGAGCAAAAGCATTGATTTCCCTTTACGAGTTAATTTTGGCTCTGAATATGCAAGGTATTTGTCAAACAACATATGATGACCTGCCTGTATTATCTCCATAGCCTTAGGACCCATATAACCGTATATTTTACCTTTAACACCAAGTCTGCCGCTTAGTAACCATTTAAATGAATCCGGTTTCTCGGAACCGTTTAAATAAGCACAGCTATCGAAGTCAGGATATTCCTTCTTTATTAGCTCCCAGGCTTCTTCGGCTTTAATATCGGTTCTTTCAACCGGTTCTTCATTATAAACAAGTTCTCCCATATTAATTTTTTGCGGGCCTAAATAAAAATCTACCAGATTATTATTTACTGCACGGTATAGAATAAATACCATCACCTGGACAATATCTATATTCTGTTCAGCCCATTTAACCAATTCAGGCAAATATTGAATTGTATCTTCGTATACTGTGGAATTAAAAGAGCATGAAATATTTCCAACATCCGCAAGCATACGGGCATAATGATAGCGAAGTTCATTAAGTTCAACTTCATTCTTATCTTTCCATCCCGGCCTGCCTTGTTTGCTGTCTATATGGAAAGTAAAGCCGTAAACTCCTGCTTTTTTTAATTCGATGAGTAATTCTTTAGTCAAAGCAAGGCCGTTGGTATTTAATATTGGTTTAAGATTTCTTCTCTTAACCTCTTTTACAATTTCAATAACATTCGGGTGTGTAAGAGGATCTCCTCCAGTTATTGATACTCCATCACACTTTCTTAAGCTAGTAAAAACATCTAATTCTTGCTTGATGACCTCTAGCGATTTATGGCTATCTTTTTCATTCTGTCTATAGCATCCATCACAACTGAGGTTACATTTTGAAGTAGGCTCCAGCCATGAAATCGAATTATCGCAAAGATTCCACGGCAGCCTGTAATAATCTAAGTGATTTAATTTGATCATATATTTCCCACACTATTATTTTATTATTTGCTATTAACTTTTTAAAAAGGAATAGGATATAAAATGAATTAAAATTATAATATATTTTAAAAAACCCGACAAAGAAATTCAGTCGAATCATAATTATCCTGAATAGGGCACTTTAAAATTATAAATTACTACTGTCCCGTTGTTTTCCCGGGAAATAGACATAAGTTTTCTAAATATATTATTTTATAAAGAATTTCCATTGTATTCGATTTCAAATTAAAATTGTCGTAACAACTCAAAATCTTGGAGCGATAAAGTGAATAAAGGTCAAACTATTTTTTCTTAAATTATGATTTACATACCTAAATATAGTTTTAATTATTGCTTCGAAAAGTATCGAGGTAACTATAAAGTTCAATCATTTACTTGTTGAGAACAATTTCTTGCTATGGCATTTGCTCAATTAACATATAGAGAGTCTTTAAGGGATATTGAAACTTGTCTTAGGGCAATGCGAAATAAATTATACCATATTGGAATACGAAGCATAATTTCTCGCTCAACTTTAGCCGATGCTAATCATAATAGGGACTGAAGAATATATGCTGATTTTGCATATATACTTATTGACATCGCCAAAGAGCTTTATAGAGACGATAAGTTTTTCAAAGAACTAAATGAAACTGTTTATGCTCCTGATTCAACAACAATAGATTTATGTTTGTCTTTATTTCACTGGGCAAAGTTTAAACAAACAAAAAGCTATATAGAAATACATACTCTCTTGGAATTACAAAACAACAGGAGACTTGTTTTTCTCAAAAATAATTTTCGTCTATCTGCTATTACTTTTGCCAATCTATTTAAGCAACGATGGCAGATTGAATTATTCTTCAAGTGGATTAAACAGAATCTTAAGATGAAGTCTTTTTATGGTAACTCGCCAAACACTGATAAAACTCAGATTTGCAATGCTATCTCTGTTTATGTCCTGCTTGCTAAAATTAAGAAAAAATTAAAAATAGAACATTCACTCTACACTTTTTTACAGTTAGTCAGTGTATCAATTTTTGAGAAAACACCACTTATTTCAATGTTTTCAGATTTTAATTACATAAATAAAATTTAACCGGATTATAATCAATTGTCTTTATTCAACTTATAACCGTACGGTAATGATTATAAATATGAAATTAAAAAAAATACTTAATAAAGGTAAAATTTTATTTCTTCTATAGCAATAGCTTTATATATTGACTTTTCGCATATAATGTTAATATAAATTAAAATCTGTTAATTTTTTAGATTTTTTGATAATTGAAGATTTTGAAAAGAATTGTTTTTATTTTTGCTATTGATATACGCAGTCAATTCTTATTTTAGTGTAGTGTATTCTTTTTTTTGAGGTTAAATGCAATATAAATATACTTCAGTATCTGAGATCGGTTTAAAGAGATTAGATAATGAAGATTCTTTTGGGATTTTTAAACTTGAAG
>CAZUCY010000194.1:0-5078 GCA_964618785.1 uncultured Ignavibacteriaceae bacterium
GAGCGCCTAAACCATGCAAAACATTAAAAGCCAGAGAGTTTTGGGATCAGATTGCTTACGCAGCATGGTCATGCGCTGACCCTGGAATTCAATACCATACCACCATTAATGAATGGCATACCTGCCCTGAAGACGGAGAAATTAAAGCTTCGAACCCTTGCAGCGAATATATGTTCCTGGATGATACTGCCTGTAACCTGGCATCAATTAATTTGATAAAATTTTATGACGCTGTAACACAGAAATTTAAAATTGATGACTATAGGCATACAACAAGACTATGGACAATTGTTCTAGAAATAAGCGTTTTGATGGCTCAATTTCCAAGCAAACAAATCGCTCAATTGAGTTATGATTTCAGAACTCTTGGCTTAGGCCATGCTAACCTTGGCTCACTGCTTATGCAGCAGGGAATTCCATACGACAGCAATGAAGCATTTGCTATCTGCGGAGCTTTAACAGCTATTATGCATATGACTGCTTATGCAACATCAGCAGAGATGGCAAAAGAAATTGGTACCTTTAAAAAATACGAAAAGAACAAAGAGCACATGCTTCACGTCATCAGAAACCATAGAAGGGCCGCATATAACGTTCCCCATGAAGAATACGAAAATTTATCTATCTTTCCTGTAGGCATTGACCCTAAGTATTGCCCGTCCGATCTTTTAAAAGCTGCACGGGAAGATGCTGATAAAGCTCTTGAATTAGGAACACAGTATGGTTTTAGAAACGCGCAGGTTACGGTTATTGCTCCTACAGGTACAATAGGACTTGTTATGGACTGCGATACCACAGGCGTTGAGCCCGATTATGCTTTGGTCAAATTCAAAAAGTTAGCCGGTGGTGGATACTTCAAGATTATTAACCAATCAATTCCTCCTGCATTAGAAAGATTAGGATATAATAGGGACCAGATTAATGAAATTGTAAAATATGCCAAAGGCTCTGGAACGCTTGAAGGATGCCCGTATATTAATCCACAAACATTAAAGGCAAAAGGTTTTACAGAAGCAATACTTGGCAAAGTTGAAAAAACACTTCCGGCGGTTTTTGATTTGAGTTTTGCGTTTAATAAATTTACAATTGGTGAAGATTTCTTAATTTCCAAATTAAATTTCGGCAAGGAAGAAATAAACTCAATCGATTTTAACCTTCTTACTGCATTAGGCTTTTCAAAGCAGGAAATATCGTCTGCTAATGATTATGTATGCGGCACTATGACTATTGAAGGCGCTCCTTTCTTAAATCATGACCATTATCCTGTTTTTGACTGTGCGAACAAATGCGGCAAAAAAGGGACAAGATTTATTCGTCCTCTTGCCCACATAAAAATGATGGCTGCAGCACAGCCTTTCATTTCAGGTGCAATATCAAAGACAATTAATTTGCCGAACCATGCTTCAATTAATGATATAAAAGACGCTTACATGGAATCATGGAAGTCAGGTGTAAAAGCAAACGCATTATACAGGGATGGTTCCAAATTGTCTCAGCCCTTGAATTCAATAAGCGAAGAAGAGCTTGAAGCAATTTTAGAAGACAAAGAGCAGAACGATATTATTAAAGTTGCTGAAAAGATTATACATAGATACATTGCGAAAAGAAGAAGACTTCCTGATAGAAGGACCGGTTATACTCAGAAAGCAAAAATCAACGGTCAATCAGTTTATATAAGGACTGGGGAATATGACAATGGTCAGCTAGGTGAAATATTTATTGATATGCACCGGGAAGGCGCTGCTTTCAGAAGTCTGCTCAACTGCTTCGCAATTGCTATTTCTTTAGGATTGCAGCACGGCGTTCCTCTTGAAGAATTTGTTGATGCTTTTGTGTTCACCCGATTTGAACCAAGTGGTCTTGTTACAGGGAATGATAAAATCAAGATGTCTACTTCCGTTATTGACTACATCTTTAGGGAATTAGCTGTTACTTATCTTGGGAGGAATGATCTTTCTCATGTTGATCCTGACGAACAAAAATCAAAAGTTTCTCCGGGCATTGTTAAAAAATTCGCCGAACCGGAATATATCAGTGAAGAACTTGTAAGTGAACGCCTCGTGGAATTAGATAAGGAACATGCAAAATCATCATACAATTACTCGCTTTCTTCAAGCGAACCTAAGCTTCACCAAAGTTTATCTGGTAATGCACATCATTCAAAAATACGGCAGGCAATTGAAAAAGGCTACACCGGTGATGTATGCAGCGAGTGTCAGAGTTTAACCATGGTTAGAAACGGCACCTGCTTAAAGTGCATGACTTGCGGTTCTACTTCCGGATGCAGTTAAAATTGAATGAATTTGTTATATAAAAAAAGCTGTCTCGAGTTGGATGGAAACCTATTCCTCAATCATTTCAAGGATTGAAGGCAGTACAATTAGCAATAGAGGTAAGGCAATGATAAACCCGCCTATTATGGAGATCGCCAACGGCTGGTGCATCTGCGCACCTGTTCCTACTCCAATTGCAAGAGGTAGTAACGCTATAATAGCTCCAAATGCAGTCATAAGCTTTGGACGCAATCTTGTAGAAATTGAAAAAACAATGGACTCTTCTTTATTCATATTCCCTTTTCTTGCTTCCATATATTGAAGGTATGTAAATATGGAATTTTCACCAATTATTCCTACTATCATAATAATTCCTGTATAACTACCCACATTTAGAGGTGTTCCGGTTACGAATAACGCCAAGAAACTGCCGGTTATACCAAGAATAGCAATAGCAATTATTGCAATTGCAACTTTTATATTTTTAAATAAAAACAGGATAACCGTAAACACCAGTAGTATTGCCAGAAGAAGAATGATTAGCAAGTCATTAAAAGCTTGTTGTTGTTCCGCATAAGCGCCGCCGTATACAATTTCGTAACCGGGGGGTAGTTTTATTACATGCGCAATATTTTTCTGTATATCTTTCAGTGTACTACCCAAATCGCGGTTTTCAAGTCTTGCAGTAACGTCAAACATCTGTTGAAGGTTTTCCCTGTCAATTTCTGCAACTCCGTTTACTATATTAATGTCGGTAAATTCACTTATAGGCTGTAAGGTACCGTCACTCAGAAAGATAGGGCTGTTTTTCAAATTGTTGATAGAATAATTATTTTCACCCTCAAACATCCTGATGTTCATAATCCTGTTTTTGCCCAACACATTTCCAACAACAGTACCTTCTATTTTAGAATCTATCTGGAACTGCAAATCGCTGGGTGTGAAACCAAATTGTGCTAACTGATCATTCCTTGGTTTGAAAAGTATCTCCGGTCCCGCGATAGTAATACCATTAAATACATCAGCCGTTCCTCTTGTGCTGTCTACAATACACGCAGCCTGATCTGCAAGTTCTTTTAATTTATCCTGATCATTTCCGAATATTTTAACTTCAATAGGCTGTGCGGAACTAATTAAATCACCAAGCATATCGCCGATAAGTTGTCCGAAATCAACCCTAAGAGAAGGCAATTTAGCTTCAATCTTCTTACGAATTACATTGGAAACTTCATCTGTGGTTATGCCCCTGTTTTTCTTTAGCTGAATAGTATAGTCTCCTGTGTTAGGTTCAGTAATAAAAAATCCGTTTTGCGCCCCTATCTCCCGCGCAAAACTCTCAACTTCAGGCGTATGCTTTAATATTCCATCAACTACGTTTAACATCTGATCTGTTTCTTCAAGAGAAGTACCCGGAGGACTTACAAAGTCGAGTACTATCGAGCCTTCGTCCATATCAGGTAAAAATCCCGAAGGCAACCTTGGAATTATAAATGCCGAAGAAGCTATCAATACAATGACAAGGGTAAGAGAAATTATCGGTCTCTGTATGAAAAAGTAAACCCAATTTCTTCTCTTAACTTCCTTTTGGTTTTTAATATATGAATCTTCTTTAGAAAAAACTAAATAGATAACGGGCAGTCCGATCCACGTAATAAAGAAAGAACATAGCAGTGTTATAATCATTGTATCTGTCATTACCTGAAAATAAGCCCCCGCGACCCCGCGCATTAAAAAGAACGGCAGGAAGATTACTATCGTACTTAAGGAAGAGCCAATCATTGCTGGAATTAAATACCTAATGGACTTTATTACAAGCGTAGTACTTGTTTCTTCCGGGTTTTCCTCATGAGTCCGGTGTATTTGTTCAACAACAACTATCGCATCATCGATAATTAATCCTATAGAGGCAGCAATTGCGCCTATAGTCATTATATTAAATGTATATCCGATTGAATATAGTACTATCAGCGTTAGGCCAAGGGTGAGCGGAATAGTAATCAATATAACGGAACTTGCTTTAAAAGATTTCAGAAAAATTATTGTAACAATAATTGCAAGTAAGAGACCAATCCACAAAACATCTTTCAGGCTCCGTGTTGCATCGGAAACAAAGTCCGCCTGATCATAAAATGGCAGAAGTTCAATTCCTTTGGGAAGAATCTTCTGTAGCTTAGGTAATTTATTTTTTATAGAATTTACTACATCTATTAAATTTGCATCCGGCTGCTTTAATACTTGTACTAAAGGAACAATTTTACCGTTGGCTTCAATTTTAGTATAATTTTTTTCGGCGCCTATTTCGATACTTGCAATATCTTTTAATTTTACAACTCTTCTTTGATTGTTTAATATAACGAGATTTTCTAACTCCTCTTTACTATTTTGAGTTGCATCGGTTATGGTTAGATAAAGGCGGTTGTAATCATTCAGGTATCCGGTTGAAGAAATAAAATTTGATACCCCGATCTTATTTGATACTGTTTGAGGAGTAATTCTTAGATTACTCATCTTCACAAGGTCAAGGTTTACATGAAATTCTTCAACCTGCCCGCCGGCAACAACTACTTCGGATATTCCCTGAATCCTTGATAAAAAAGGTTTGATGGTATATTCGGCAATTTGTCGTAATTCAATTTCGTTTGACCCATTGCCTTCAATCGAAAATCCCATCACTGGAAAGATAGATGGATTCATTTTCTCAATTGTTATACTAATTCCCTGCGGCAGGTTTTGTTTTATTGAGTTTATCCGACCTTCAATATTCTGTTTATCTAAATCTACATTTGAATTCCAATTGAAAAATGC
>CAZUCY010000195.1:0-5056 GCA_964618785.1 uncultured Ignavibacteriaceae bacterium
TATTGAAACAGGCTCTTGATTCGTCAATAAAGCTGCCTGATGATTTATGCGAATTTTTAGTAAGCGAATATGATTTACAAGCCATTCTCTTATTTAAAATTGAAGATAATCAAACCTTGACTTTTTTAGGAAGGTCAAGTGAAGCTAAGAAAAGCTATAAGAAGGATACCGCTGTTGCATATTCGGCAGGTAATCTTAATAAAAATAATTTAGCCCCTTCTTTTTTTGAAATCCGGACCGAAAGCGAAATTCAGGCTTCCGAATACTCAATGTATGAAGGTTGTTTATATGTTAAAATAGCCGAAAAACAAAATGCGCTCTTTAAAATTGCCAAAAAAACTCCATTCACGAATATTGAATGCGATAATCTTCAAACTATTGGCGAAGCTATAGGTAACTTATTAAAATTATGGACAGGTAAAAATCCTTCTGATTCTATTTCTACAAGCCAAATTATTTCCGATATAGCGCATGAACTTAGAACACCTGCAAACAGTATAATGGGTTTTGCCTCTTTGCTGCTTGAAGATAAGCTTTCATCTTCTCAGGCTGAATACGTTTCTACTTTAAAAGACAGCGCTTTTAACCTGCTTTCTTTAATGAATGACCTGATAGAACTTGCTAAGACAGATTGCGGAATAAATAAAGGAATTCTTACGCTTATAAATATCAGAAGTTTTATTGATGAAGTTATTAAGGTTTTCTCGGATAAGATAAATAAAAGTAAAATAGAATTCATTATTAACATTGATAAAGATTTAAACGATTCCATCAGATTAGATGCTCCGAAACTCAGGTATATACTTATTAATCTGATTACCACATCATTAAGAATGACTGAAAGAGGTAAAATTTCTATTACTGTTTCGGCGTTCGGTTTAAACAAACTTAATTTTAAAATAGCGGATACAAGCGGCGGAATCTCTACTAATAAACTTAATGAAATTTTTAAACCTTTTTCTTTAACAGAGTTATCAATTTCAAAAATAGGCAGCATTACCGGTTTGGGGATTATCCTTACAAAAAAATATATTGAACTTCTTCAGGGCAATATTTCAATATCAAGTCTTGTTGGAAAAGGAACGGTATATAATTTTACAATTGAAGTTGAACAGCTTAACGCTATAGAGTCAAAGATATCAGTGCTGCCTAAACCGGGTAAGAAGAATAAAGTTCTTGTGGTTGAAGATGATTATGCTACTTCCCGGCTTTTAAGCAATTATTTAAATAAATGGGGTTATGAACCTACAATTGTAAATTCCGCCGACCAGGCATTAAAAGCAATTGATAAGGAAATTTACTTAGCAATTTTGATGGACATTATTCTACCCGATTTAAATGGCTTTGAGCTTCTAAAGAAAATCAGGGAGCATAAAAATGCAAAATATACTCCGGTTATAGTATGTTCTGTTGAAGCAGAACAGCAAAAAGCCTTTTTAATGGGAGCCGTTGAATATTTTGTAAAACCGATCAAATATAAATATTTAGTTGAAGTTCTTACAAGCTACCGGCTTAAGAAAGATTCCAATATTTTAATTGTAGATGATGATGTTCCAACGCTTAATCTTATTAAGGAAGCTATTACGCAGGCAGGATTCAATGCTATAGCCGAAGCGCATTCAAGTAAAGTGATGGACTTGATTGATGTTATTAATCTTGATATAGCCATAATAGACCTTGATATGCCTGAGCTAGACGGTTTTGAGCTGATTAAGCAGATAAAATCCAAACCTAAATTTTCAAAACTACCTATAATTATTTATACCGGCAAAGAAAACTACCAGGAAGATCTTAAAAAAATAGACGGATTGTTTGCCGACCTTCTGAAAAAGAGCAGCACAAATATTGAAGAGCTTTCAGAAACCATTAACCAGATGATTAATAGGTTTGATGAACCGACAACTGTGGAAGAAGTTGCAGTTCAAAAAGAAGGGATTAAAATTCTTTTGGTTGAAGATTATAAACATTCACAGATTATTGTCACACGGCTTTTAAAGAAAAACAACTTTGAATCTATAGTTGTTGTAGAAAACGGCGCAGAAGCTGTTGAAGCGGTTAAGAAACTGCATTTCGATTTAATACTTATGGATATGCAGATGCCTGTTATGAACGGCTTTGAAGCGACCGAGAGGATCAGGCAAATGCCCGACTATAAAGAGACTCCAATTATTGCACTCACAGCTTTTGCAATGAAGGGTGATAGAGAAAAATGTCTTGAAGCAGGCGCAACAGATTATATTCCTAAACCGATAGACAGCCAGGAATTTATTGAAAAAATAAAATATTTTGCGGAAAGCAAACTTAAGGTAGGTTAGTTTTTTAATTACCTGAATTTATTTGTCTTGTTGGATGCACTCTGCTTCCCATTTTATATATTCATTGTAAAATAATGTTGAACATTAAACCCGCTATTTTTAAATTTTATATTTTAAAATTTGTACAAAATGATAAACGAAATTCCAAAAGTTAGATTTGCGCCCAGTCCGACGGGTTATCTTCATGTGGGCGGATTAAGAACTGCGCTTTATAATTACTTGTATGCAAAACATAATAACGGTCAATTCATTCTAAGGATTGAAGATACAGATAGGAACCGCTGGTTTGAAGGCGCTGTTGAAAATTTAATTGAATCGCTTAAATGGTGCGGGTTGGAATATGATGAAGGACCCGGGAAGGAAGGCAAATACGGGCCCTATCTGCAGTCTCAAAGACTTGATGTTTACAACAAGTATTCTGAAGAACTTATAGCAAATGGCCACGCCTATTATTGTTTTTGTTCGCCGGAAAGATTGGATGCATTAAAGAAAGAACAGCATAAGCAAAAACTGCCGCAGGCTAAATATGATAAACATTGTATGCATTTAAGGAAAGAAGACATTGAAAAAATTCTTGCAAGCGGAATTCCAAAGGTTGTACGCTTGAATGTTGAGCCTGACCAAAAAATTATATTTGAAGATATTGTACGCGGAAATGTAGAATTTAATACAAATAATGTTGATGACCAGGTGTTGATTAAAAGCGACGGGTATCCCACGTATCATCTTGCCAATGTTGTTGACGATCATTTGATGAAAATAACTCATGTAATCCGCGGAGAGGAATGGCTTTCTTCAACTCCAAAACACATTTTGCTCTATGATTTTTTCAACTGGGAAAAACCTGTGTTCGCTCATCTCCCTCTCCTGCTTAATCCCGACCGCTCTAAATTAAGCAAACGCCAGGGCGATGTTGCCGTTGAAGATTACCGTGCAAAAGGATATTTCAAAGATGCTCTTGTGAATTTCGTTGCTTTATTAGGATGGAATGCAGGTGATAATGTAGAATTTTATAAAATGAATGAGCTTATTGAAAAATTCTCCATCGAAAGGGTAAATAAATCCGGGGCGGTTTTTGACATAGAAAAGTTAAACTGGCTTAATGCAGAGCACCTTAGGAAAATGACGGATGAACAACTCTTATCGTCGCTAAAAAACGAGATTCATAATAATCCTGAATTAAGCCCGGTACTAAAAAATCAGGGTTATTCCGATGCATATTTGTTGAATATAATAAGTGCTATGAAAGAAAGAGTTTCATTTATTAAAGAGTTTTTAACTAAGAGCCCCTACTTTTTTAAAGCTCCGGCAGAGTACGAAGAAACTGCAAAACAAAAAAACTGGACTCAAGAAACTCCTGAACAACTAAAGAAACTGCGCGATGCCTTTTCAGTACTAACCGGTCCGGCAAAAGAAGATTACGAAAATACTCTTAAGCAGGTAGCTGCTGATTTTAATATTGGGGCAGGTAAATTAATCCATCCCCTAAGACTTGCAATATCAGGAATGAGCGCTGGCCCTGGAGTATATGAAATTGTAAATATTCTGGGTAAAGAAGAAGTTATTAAACGAATTGATACGGCATTGAAAATAATAAAATAAATTAGTCTGGTTGTTTAGCCTGTCCACCATCGGGCAAGTTAATCAAATTCCTATTATTAAAAAATATATTTATTTAGAAATTTAAAATCTTTTCAGAATGTTTATATCCATATTTTAATAGGAAATTATCTTTAGGGCTTTTGCCATTCTCAAGGATAGCTTTTGGCCATTGCTGGGGATATAGAGGAAGAGACACGCTATTTTCAAGTTAATAAAAAAGAATATTATCAAAGTTTAGTCTTCAGTGAGGAAATTAAATTTCTACTTCAAATCTTTATCTGGTAATAATTGTTTAAAATTTCTAATAGATAATATAAAAATTCTTCTGGAGCTAATCCTGTAAATTATTCTATATTCTCCCTCAAAAACTTCGCGAATATTTTCACTATTCGATTCGGGAATTTTTCTTCCCCTGCTTGGGAAATCAGATAAAGATTCAACTTTTATAATTATTCTATCAATCATTTCATAAGCTGCTGTAATATTTTCTTTTTGAATGTATTCGAAAATATTTTCCATTCTCTCCACTGCTAAGAGCGACCAGATTATCTTCACTTATTAACTCTCTTAGCAAATCTCTTTTTAACATTATCATGGGATATTCCCAGACCGCTTCTGATTTGTTCGTTTGCAATTTTAATGTCTTCCAAAACTTCTATTTTTTCAACCATTGCTTCATACTCGGAGACGTCCAATAAAATGGCGGCACTTTTACCATTTTGTGTAATAATTAATGGTCGTTTAGTCTCTTTAACCCTATCAAAATAGTAAGCCGTTTTCGAACGAAATTCGGAAAGGGGCTGAATATCTTTATCTAATTGTATCCTGTTCATATATTTGCCTTTTTATATTTATATTGTCCTATTAAACGTACAATATTTTGTGCAATTAATCAACCTGAATTATTACAATAGTTTTGGATAATCTTATTTAAGGAGAAATAATAATTGTAGGCATTTTTATTTCCGGATAGGTTAATAAAATTCCTGCAATGAATTAGAACTGCAACTGTCTTATTTCTGCTTTGCTCCCCAGCTGTCTTTAAGCGTTACGGTTCTGTTAAAGACTAATTTTTCTTTGGTTGTATATTTGGTATCTACACAGAAGTAACCGTGTCTTTCAAACTGAAAACGGCTGCC
>CAZUCY010000196.1:0-5029 GCA_964618785.1 uncultured Ignavibacteriaceae bacterium
CTACTCTATAGTTTATCATAAAGTCTTTTGTTGAAGGCTCAAAATATTTTGTGTTCTCCGCAAAAGGATTCCACTGGGTAATTCCCTTTTTAGTACTGTCATCAATCTGCCGCCATTCAAAGCTTGTTCCATATGGGCTTGTGTCAAACCCAAGGTGTGTTTTATACCATTCGTTAATTGCTTTTGGGTCTTTGCATTTGAAAAAAATGCCGCCAATGCCTGTTACTTTTTTCATTTTTATTGTGTTCCTATTTCGTTGTGATGTTATTATTGTCTTAAATGCGAAACCAAAGCAAAATGATATCGCTGTTATTAGAAGTATTAAAGTCGCTTTTTTCATTGTTTAAGTAAAGTTATATTTTTTTTGTTATCAAATATTTGTTAGTCTGTTTTTTGCGCTGTTCATTTTTTTCTTTCGTCCACCACAGGTTGGCTATTCCTGCCTCACCCAATTAGATTAGTCCAAGCTTCGCTTGGCACTCATTTGAGCAGCACCATTTTCCTTGACTCTCTATATTCAGCGCTACCATCATCCGGTATTGCCGTATAAGAGTAAAAATAAATGCCGCTTGCTAATCTTCTTCCACTAAAATTTATAGTATAATTACCGGCAGATTGCTTTTCTTTTACTAATGTAGCTATATACTGTCCAATTGCATTAAAGATAATAATTTTTACATCCGATTTCTTTGCGACAGAATAACTTATAATTGTTGTAGGATTAAACGGATTAGGATAGTTCTGAAATAACTTAAAACTATTTACAATACCTGCTGCATCTTTTATTCCCGTGATATTCAGGTTAAATGAAAATTTAATGGAATCATTATTACCGTTATAATCTGTTGTCCATATAGTTACATTTATCGTCCCCTTCAGGCTATCCTTACCGGATAGGTTATAAAATATCATCTGGTTTGTGGGATCATAGGATGCGTTTAATGTGTCTCCATTTGCTATTAAGCAGGTTTTTGCCCAATTAACCCCAACGCCATATTGATTATCCTGAATTTTCGCAAATATCATCGGATAAGATGTAAAAGTACTGTCTTGTTTAGGTCCATATTCTAAAATGCCAGGGGGGATCTTATCATCAGCATTTGTTACTTCAATCCCCAATAAGTAATTCGACATGTATTTGACATTTGTTTTTACAGTATCACCGCTAAGAGTACCACCCTCTAAAATCCAATTTCCAGTTGAATCATCGGATCTAAAAATTTTTATTCGTGAGGTATCTGCAAGTGTAAAACCGTTTGCCGATAGTTTTGCCGTGTCAATAACCATACTTATTGTGAATGCCGTATCAACAGAGTTAACTGAAGTTGTTTGACCATCAGGTATAAAACTAATCTTCATATTATCGCTTACAGCAATCATTATAGTATTTACCGTATCCAGCAGCGTTGTAGTCTTCAATAATCTCTTATTCAATATTTTAGTTGAAGAATAATAATTCTTTATTATTGGCACATGAAATCTTGAGTACTGAAAATGCGGAAAATTTGCATCGAAAGTAGTTACAAACCATTGACCTCCTTGAAAAATTTTCCCTTTAATACTTCCAATAAAATTTCCTGTATTGTTTATACCATTTAGAACAAAATTTTCCCCGCTGCTTACCGCTTGCTTTACTGATGACATTAAATTCAAAAAGGAAGTTTTAACAATACCTGATGTTCCTTCAATAAGACTTTTTAAATAAGCAGATAACACATAACTACTCATCTGATAGGAATAGTTTGATGAATAGATCAAATAATTATTATTGTTAGCATATAAGAGAGAGAACTTTTTAGGGAATGATATTTCATCGTAATACGTCAGATCCAGTCCAAGACTTAACCCAAGACTTACCCCAAGTCCACCATCTAAATCAATGCCTAAAAAAGTTTTTGTCCCCGAACCAACATTTTCAAATGTAGTAATTGAAAGAGGCGTTTGAATAAAATTATTTGATACAGTATCTATTATTGCAGGGATATTTTGTGTTATATTTTCCAGAGGAATATTACTATTATTTAACAGCAAACCATTTAAAGCAAAATTATTTTTCTCAAGTACATTTTGATATTCTCCGGGGATGTCTATTTCAGTATTATAATATATGCCCGGGATAGTTCCAAAAATATTTATATTGCCTCCTCCTTCTAAAGACAGGTCAACTTGTTGTAATTGGTTATTACTATTATAAAATGATTCAACTTCTGTTTTCATTCCCGCGCCTATATCGAATAATCCCAAATTACTGCTTCCTAAAGAGACTCCGTCGTTGTTTGCAAATGAAAAGTTTAGCAAAGAGAAATCAAAATCTGAAGCAACCGAAATGCTTTTTGAAGTAATAGAATTACCGATATTAGCTAACCCCCCGGGATAATAATTTGTCCTTCCGGATAAAACACCGGTTATTGAAGCATTTGCCAAGCCAATATTTACGTTCCCCCAAGCGGCATTAAAGCCGCTGTTGAAATTTCCTTCAATATCTAATCCCCAGGAAGTTTTTATTAAAGCATCATTTAGTGTCTGAGTTATTCCACTTGAATTAAATAGTGTTTGCTTTATTGCATTTAACAGGATCCCGAACGTTGATGAAACATTGACTACACCATTTGATAATGTTTCCAGGACAAATCCGGCTTGAGTCATCTTAACCTGATCAGGTGTAATATTTTGAAGTTCTGCTAAAGAAATATCCTGGCTTTCAATAGTTTTTTCTGTTAGTCCGGCAGATATTCCTGCGCTTACTTTCCCAACCACCGTATTTATTGATGGAATTTCTAAATCAGCGGAAATACCGGATTCAAATCTTCTGCTTAATGTAAGGTTACTATCAGGATCAACGGTTATTGTTAGTCCCATTCCGTTTGTCCCGGACACAGAAATTTTAGCCATAGCAATAGAAGCTCCAAGTCCAATTGAACCTACTGAACCACTTACACCTGCGCTTCCCTCAGCAAAAAAGTCAAATGTTCTGTTATAGGATTGTGGAACTTTAGTTACGAAAATAGGAAGTGGTTTATTTTGAATTATGCAATTATTAGTTCCTATTTTTATACTATCCGGTAAAGTAAAAGTGTATTTTGAATTATTTGTTAAAATATTACCGGGTATTTCAATTCTTAATATTCCAGGTTGTAAAAATATTGCATTAACCGAATCCATTTTGTTTGTCTGATCCAAAAGAATAATACTAAATATTTGGTTATAAGATATTGGATTTCCATTGCTTGTCATTTTAAAATAAACATACCCGATACTATTGTCCGGAATACTAATATTAGTAGTACTCGGTCCTAAATTTAATGTATCAATCGCAGCAGTAAATATTGTTGTAAAACAAAAAACAGATGACCAAGGGCCTGTACCCACCGAATCAGTTGAACTAACTCTCCAGAAATAAGTTGAATCGCAGCTTAAACCTGTTACGTAAAATACTGTATCCTTTATTCCGGTTTTGTTTATAATTGTTGTTATAAAATTATCGTCAGTAGATAATTGTAAATTGTAACTTGATACTCCTAAATCTTTCTGCCAAACTAATTTGGGTGATATTGTAATTCCAGTTGATCCATTTGATGGCGCTAACAATGCTGGTTGAATTTGATTTACAGGTAATTTCTTTATGGTAGAAATAAATAATCCATTATATGCGCCGGCAAAAATAGTTGAATCACTAATTGCAAATGAATAGATAACATTTGTGGTTAAACCTGTGTTGCAGGCAGTCCAATTCTTTCCGTTGTTTGTAGAGAAATAAACCCCTCCGTAAGCCGTACCGGCAAAAAGATAGTTTCCGCAAGCTGCAAGCGCAAAAATACCAGTAATATTTGATGAAAAACCATTATTAATTGCAGACCAACTATTGCCGTTATCAGTCGAAATCATTGCACCACTATTTGGTCCATCAAAAACTGTCCCGGCATATACATATTTATCGTTTGTTGTAAGAGACCAAACAATATTATTTGTTATAGATACTCCACTATCAATTTGTACCCAGCTTGTATCATTATTTCCCAACCTAAAAATACCACCACAAGTTCCTACAAAGACAGCCGTTGCATTAAAGGCTAAAGATCGAACATATTGATTAGTTAATCCGCTATTTTCCACACTCCAGCTTGCGCCATTATTTGTAGAAACGAAGATTCCACTATTGGTTCCAGCAAATAATTTCGTACCATTAAAAATTAATACTAAGACTACACTGTCAATTAAACCTTTATTAACCGACATCCAACTTGCGCCATTATTTGTAGAATGAAAAACACCGTGATCAGTACCAGCAAATATATTTTCACTATCAACTGCAAGAGAATATATTCTTGAAGTTGTTATTCCTGCGTTAGCCATATTCCAGGTTGTGCCATTATCAGTTGAAAGGAAAACTCCGTAATCAGTACCGGCAAATATATTTTTACCACTTAAAGAAATAACACGAACATTAATATTGGAATAAGATAAACTAGTTTGTATCCATTGTGCCGAAATAACCTTTGGAAATAGAACCATTATTACAGCTATAAATATGTAAAGTTTTTTAGAAGCAATCATTTTAAACTCCTTTTGCATTTGGGTTATCTATTCCCTCAATAGTATTCATAAAGTTAAGCAACTCATGAATTAAATTCATTACTCATTTTTATTCTATATTCAACCGGACTTAAGTAGTCTAATAATGAATGTAACAAGCGCACTAAAAGGTTTAACATTTTGTTTCATATTACAAATCCCCTTTCTTATTTAATATTTGTGTCATTTGCATGTCTATAAAATATTTCTTCCCTTTTATATAATATTCATTTAAATAATTCTTTGTACTTATAGAGAATATCAATTAAGAAAAATAATATTACAATAGGATAATAAGTAGTTTTCATGCTTACACTATTTAAAGTTATAAGATTAAATCATTTATATCTGACAACTAAAAACACACGCCCCTAAGGGACACCGAAAGTGAAAACCTATTAGGAATTTTCCCCCTGGCGGAAAGTTCGGAATAAGCGTTAATAAATGTAACAAATTT
>CAZUCY010000197.1:0-5002 GCA_964618785.1 uncultured Ignavibacteriaceae bacterium
GATTTATCATCGCACCGTCATTAATGTAATAATTGGTAACTAATTGATAGATAGGTACTCCTCTGCTAGTTGTTCCAGTCTGTTCTTCTAAAGTTGTATATGTCGGATATTTTGTCGATGAATTCAACAAAGTATAGTTGGCATATAAGGAAAAATAGCTAAACGGTTTCGGCAAATACCAAAAATTTGTCTGCCATTCAAATTCCAGACCTTTTACATAAACCGGGTAACTCATATTGACCGGCTGTGTTATATCTATAACCGCATTAGATGTGAAAATATCTTCAAAGCCCGCGGGAAGCGGCATACCGGGCATCCTGACATATACAGGAGTCCATATCACATTTTTTGCAATTTTATAAAAACCGTTAACTCCCAGGTATCCTATTTCATTATTATAGAATGCAAATTGAATGTCATAATTACTCCAATATTCAGGCTTCAGATCAGGATTTCCCTCATTAAGAACTTGAGGTGAAGCGCTTGTATAGATATATGTAATAGGAACAAGGCTAAAATAATCCGGTCGATTTAGTGAACTTGTATATGACAAATGGATATGCATCCAATCATTAGGTCTTATTATTAAATGACCGTCAGGTAAATAATAATCATCTTCGTGAGTGGCTGTAAGCGCATGACCGTTAGTACTTGTGGGGAAAGGAATTGATAGTGTATACCAGCCATTTAAATCATCATTGACTTTTTCATAACGTACGCCGGGAATAAAAGTAATCATACTGCCTAAATCTAATTCACCCATCAAATATGTACCAAAATATTTTTCACTAAATTTATAATTATTGCCCTGCTCCGCAGTAATAAATGGCATTAAAAGCATTTGTGCAATTGTTCCTTGGTTCGGATGAGCCCAATAATATTGCGAAAAGCCTGAATACCAATTCGTAAGCTGATTTAACCTGTCAAAGCTTGGATACCAGCCAAAATTGTATTGACCTCCCAGGAAATTATTAAGATTACCGTTTTGGAATCCATTTGCCGTAAGAGCTCTGGATATTACATCAACCCACGATAAATATTTTGAAACTGTATCCCCAAATTGGGGAAAATTTGTGGGCCCTATATTTTGATAAAGATAAGAAAAAAATCTGTTCTTATCTTCGTCTTTATATTTAGCGCCAAACTTGATATACGCCGATACATCATTGCCAAGCTGTAAATTAATTTTTGCATCAAAATATGGCGTTACTATTCGATCCATATCATCCTCAGATGCAACATCAACAGTTCCAACTATAGTATTTTGTAAAGCCGCTACTGTTGAAAGGTTGCTGTTTACTGCATTAACAATTGTTCCCAAAGGCAAACTTCTGTTCGATGTATCGGTATTTGCCGATGGTACCCCGCCTGGGTATGTAAAGTTCCAGGTTCTTGAGTTAGGTGTATAAATATGTGTTTGGGAAAAAGCAACGCCATAGGATAAATCAACAGAACCAAATTTATTTTCACCCTTCAATGAACTCATATACAGCTCATTACTGGCACCCAGGTTTTGAGAAAATACATCAGTTACAGTACGATTTTGATCATGTAAATCAAATGATTTTGAAGCACTTGTTAAATCCTGCGATGAATGAGAATAGAAGTTAGTTAGAACAAGTTTGGAGTCCGTTCCGTATTTATAATCCAGGACTAAGGTTCCCGATGATCTGTAATTTATTCTGATATTATCATTTAAGCCAATATCATTAACATATAACCGCGGATACTGACCATTCTGCGCTAAAGTAGAAACTGCGCCATAATCAGCCGTCATGTTTTCATCGCTTCTGTTAACCTGTTCGGAACCCAAATCCAGCAAAACTCCAAGTTTATTATTAAAAAACCTGTCGCTTAGATTTGCCTGTACTTTAAAATTGTTGTAATAATCATTTAAATGATTATAACCTCCCTGAGCCATTAAATTAGAATGAAAACCTTCAGGAGCTTCATTCAGTTTTAAGTTAATTGAGCCTGCCGTAGCATTACCATCCATATCCGGAGTCAGTGATTTATATACCTCAACACCCTGTAAAACATATTGAGAAATACCGGATATGTCGGTACTTCTGTCTGTAGAATTTGTAGAAGGGACCTGGATGCCATCGATAGTTATTTCACTATATTTAGGGTCTAATCCCCGTATAACAACATTGGTGCCTTCACCGCCGCTCCTTATCAGTGAAATACCAGGAAGACGCCCTATTGCTTCGGCTGCATTTGCATCCGGGTTTTCCTGCAACCGGTCAGGCGCTACAATATTAACTATAGTTTTAGAATTAATTTGCTCATTGATTGCCTCCATTTGACCCATTCTCTGGGTGGTACTGATAACTTCCTTTCCAAGGATTGAGCTTTCTTCCAATGCTACATTTATTTTTGTCGACTTGTCGGGCTTGATAACTACATCTATTGTTTTCGTTTCATAACCAATATAAGAGACTTTAATTTGCCTGTTTCCTGCGACAACATTCCGGATAATAAAATTTCCGTCAATATCCGCCGCTGTTCCGTTATTAGTTCCAACGATCAAAACGCTTGCATATGGAAGCGCCGCTTTGGTATCAGAGGCAGTAACAGTTCCCCTCAAAGAACCCGTTTGATTATCCTGCGGAACAATATAATCTGTCCACGAGCAAATAATAAAAAGAAATATGACAAGCCCCGGTAAAGTAAAAGTTTTCATATTAATCCTTAAAAAGTAAATTTTGTGTTAGTTAAGTTTGTAATTGGCAATATCCAAAAGCATGAACAAAGCATTAATAAAGTAACCGGCGATATTAAAGAACATTTCAAAATATTAGGTTTTTTGTATTTAATTGCTATCATTAGAAAACTAATTTCTTATTTGACTTATATTTATTAAAGAAAAAACGACAAGTTATTCTTACGTATCCTTTGCTTACAAAACATAATAAATTTGTATAACCTTGTCAAATAATTTCTTATACTTATTATATATTTATTATCATAAGGTATTAAAACTTTAGAAAAATTATTATTTGTCATTTTCTAAAAGTATATTTAATTTTATACTGTTTAAAATGCCGATATTTAAAAATAGATAAGGGATTAAAATATAAATAATTACAAAGGTGAAAAACCCAATATTAGGGCTTACAAACGATGTTGGCTACAGATTCAGGAATAAAGATTCAGCAAACAAATTGATTTTATTTAACTTATAACCATACAGAGATAAAAAAAATACACAATAAATATGGTAAATTTATGAAAGCTTTTAATAATTTCAATCCGGAAGGAAACAATACTCTTGAACGAAGGGTTAAAATTCTCGAAATTCTTGCCGACAAGGGTCAAGTCAAGGTTACAGATTTAAATAAACTTTATAATGTAAGTGAAGTCACAATCAGAAATGACCTTGATAAATTAGAAGAAAAGGGATTATTAATCAGGACGCGAGGCGGCGGCATAAAAGCTCAAAAAGTTAGAATTGATTATCAATTGAACAAAGAATCGACTCATCATTTGAATGAGAAAAAATTAATAGGAAAAAAAGCTGTTGAATTTATAAAAGAAAATGACACAATTCTACTTGATTCAGGTACAACTACACTTGAAATAGCCCGGAATTTAGCAGAGATGAAGAATTTAACAATAATTACAAATGCTTTAAATATTGCTAGTCAATTTATATATAATGATAATATTAAAGTTATTATGATAGGCGGAAACTTGAAAAACTCAACTCTATCATTTATTGGTCCAATAGCAGCAAATGATCTTAAAAATTTGTATTGCGATAAAGTATTTATTGGCGTCAATGGTATAGACTCAAAATATGGTATTTCAGCAACTGATATAGATGATGCTTATTTGAACAAAATTATGATGGATATTTCAAAAGAGGTTATTGTCGTAACTGATTCAAGTAAATTCTTAAATCGAAGTTTTTCTAAAATTGCCTCAATTACCTCGATTGATATTTTGATAACCGATTCCAATATACCTTCAGAAGAAGCACGAAATCTTAATAATTCCGGGATTAAGGTTATTATTGCTTAAATCTATTTATATAATGTGATATTATTACTAGAAAGAAGATACATCACCCCCCTTCTTCAGTTCTCTATCAATATATTAGTTACTACAATACTTCCTTTAACTAAAATTTCTTTGAAGTTCATTCCCGAAGTCCACAAGGAGATAAGAATAGCTGGGGACACTTCAACCGGATCGTTATTATCCGGATCAACGAGCATTTGTAATACGGAACAAATCAATGTTCCATGAACTGCAGTATTTGACAAGTTGATGTACATTTTAGTCAGCCTGCTTCAGTCTACTTTTTATCTCGTTAAAATTTTACCCGATTTTATTGGTTTTCCGATAAGCTGATTTGGTTTACTGTTGCTAAAACCTTTTTCAATTTATATTTTAATTATAAAATGGTAAGGCACATCCATTTTAATTGCCTTATTCTTTAATTTGGTTATAGTCGATTCCGGCAACCTAATAGCTATAGCTTTGGTTGTAGGTTTATAAAATAGAACAATTCATTCTGAATCCAAACTTGAAATAATAGCAATAAACGAATTTATTGTTTTGTCAAGGTCTTCTTGAGTATGTGCTGTAGAAACAAATATTGCTTCAAATTGAGCAGGGGCTAAGTAAATTCCTTTTTTCAACATTCGGTTAAAATATTTACCAAATTTAGCAGTATTTGACATTACTGCAGTTTTATAATTTTTAACTTCATCTTCAACAAAAAACAAAGTCATCATTGAACCGACCCTATTTAAAGCATATTTTTTCTTTACATTATGCAAAGCGCTGCGAATTCCATTTTCAAGGTAAGCGGACTTTTTTTCAAGAATACTATAAATTTCAGGATTTTTATTAATATAATCGAGCCCCGCATATCCCGCCGTCATAGCCAAAGGATTTCCGCTTAAAGTACCCGCCTGATACACAGGTCCGCAAGGCGCAATCATTTCCATAATTTCTTTTTTCCCGCCAAAAGCGCCGACCGGAAGTCCGC
>CAZUCY010000198.1:0-4942 GCA_964618785.1 uncultured Ignavibacteriaceae bacterium
GGACGATTAAAGCATCTGCATTTTTTAATAAATTATTATTTATCTCCCTGCCGTGGATAACAGAAACATTCCCGAACTGTGAAAATGCTTCCGGGGCATAAGAGATGTTTTCATCGACAATTATATTCATATTACAAATATACAATTTTGGGAGTATAAATTTACATAGTACGAATTTTCACGAATTAAAACGAATTCCCACGAATTAATGACAGGTATTTTCACAGATTAGGACTAATGATTTATCTATGTTTATCATAATAATCATATGAATCAAAAGAATCATAGTTCAGACTATTGCATAACTGTCGCAAATCAAAAGTACTAATCCTTTTGGACTATATATATTTTAAAGTTTATTAGTTATTTTGTTATTGATTTTGGGGATTTAAATCTGTTTAAATAAATCATTTAACTATTGATAAATTCAATTGTGCGCTAATGTTAAATCTTTGTTTCCTGTGACAACTTTCACTTAAATATTCAATATAATTACCCATTTTAGTCCGGGAATAAAATAAATTTTGAAGCAGAAAAATACTTCATTTATTGAAAAAATAAAGAAAAAAGGCCGGTATAGCATACGGATAAATTATTAAGACACCTTACTCAAAACTAAGTTATTGTAGTGCGATTTGTTCAATCGCGTTAATCCCCGGATTAGAAATAAAAAATATTCTGAGATTGTCTAAAAAAATTATTATTGAACCCTGGTATTCTGAATTTCTAAGTGGCTATGTATTATTTAATCAAAAACAAAGACATTTTACCACTAAGACACTAAGATCACAAAGAAACACTAAGAAGAATTACTTATTAGACAACCTCATACAATTGGATGAATAATTTCTTGCGCGGACAAGAAACATCATCTGCCGTAAAATACTAAATTATTAAACGCTCTAATTTTAAGACATTCTTTTATAGGCTTAAATGGGAATACTGTTTCGTGTTGTGTAATCCCGGTTCATTTTTGTTGAAAATAACAGTTTTTAATAAACCTTTGTGGGTTATGTGGCGAAGCTGTGCAATGATATACATCAGTACGCTATGTCCCCGTCTCCTAATCCCGCAGGGATGAAAATCCCGCAGCTCAGATTATCAATCTGAGAGTGCAAAAATCTTATCGGGATGCAATTATTGTAGCACCGGGTTTTAACAGAGCCTGCTTGCCCTGCCGTGGTGGTGCTCCTTGCACGGGGGAAAAACCTTGTATTTTTAAAGTTGTAGCGACGGGGTCCCATAGGGATAAACTATGCCCCGTCTGTCTTCACCGGCTACGTAAAAACACTTAGACGTTCTACGTAAAAACACGTAGAAGTTTCTACGTGTTTTTACTGATTTATTTAAATAAAAACGTCTTTATTTTAAAATACGAATTTTCACGAATTAGGACGAATTCAAATTAATACGAATTACCACGAATTAGGACGAATTCAAACGAATGAAGTCACGTATTAGATGATGTATCTGTTTTAATAATAAAAATCATTATAATCAAATGAATCATGCTTGTCCCTTTGGGAGTTCAGACAATGTGAAAAAAACCTTGTATGTTTAATGTTGTAAAGACGGGGCCACATAGTGGTAAACTATGCCCCGTCTCGCACACATGCAAAAGAACGATCCTGCAGACCGGCTGGCAGGTTCTCACGAACTAAATGTAAAGCTTCTTTACGCAAGTAAAGAATCTTTAAGCTAAAAGAGGCAGGTTTTTTATGAATAACTTGAAAATGTAGTGTTTTTAGCTACTTATGATTTTGGTACTGTTATTGAGTTTATAATTGCGGGTCATATCAAATAATTATTCAGCGAAACGGTGAATTTTATTAAAAACAAATCATTTTCAGGGTTATTTATCTTCAAAATTCAGAACCAGGAGTTTTGTCTGAATTTAAAAGAAATAATTAATGTATTAAAGCTCCCTGAATGTGAAATCCGCACAGACGGATCCGGTTCTATATTGGAATATGCCGGTGAGAAATATAAAATTATTTCATTTGATAAAATATTCAAGCTTTCACATAAAGATAGCCCTAAGACAAGAGTAATATTGATTAAAATAAAGAAAAATTTGATGGGTTTTCATGCTGATGAGATAGTGGAAATTATGGCACTCGATGAAAATTCGCCTAAATTATCGCGTATTAATCATACTAAAAATCCTTATATAAAACTGGTTATTAAATACGGGGAAAGGGAAATGATAGTGCCGCAGTTGGAACAAGCCCTTTCATTCGTCGAATAATTGTTTAGATATTGAAGTTTTTATTGTTTTTTAGATGCTGCACATTTATATATGTAACTTATGTGGCGAAGCTGTGTCTAAGATATACGAATTTTCATAATACGAATTTTCACGAATTAGGACGAATTAACGCGAATTGAGACACAGAATATAGGATAACATAACACATGAATTTAAACCTCCAACAAGTTTGGGATTTTTTTCTTTTATCTTTAATCCCAATATTACGCCTCACGGCGTAACGCCCATAAGCGTAATCAAATTATTCGTGAAATTTCGTACTATAATAATCAGGTAAATCCTGGTTAACATTCGTGTTAACCTGCCTGCCGGCCGGCAGGTTCGTCCTAATTCGTGTTAATCCATATTAGTTAAAATGGTATATATGTACTCTAAATATTCAATAAAATACCTCGATAATAATCTATGTGTTTTACATGATACTTTATTATCAGAAAATACATTAAATAACGTCCGCTAATCCGGACTCAAAAGGACAAGAATGAAACTAACAAAATATTTTTTAATTCTTACTTGTTTGATTGCCTTACCAGGGCTAAAAACATACGCCCAGAATAACGGTATGCAGTTGGGGGGCGACCTTAATTCTTTACGGCAAACACCTCAAAGCGGTTTTTATGACTTTTCTGATCCTCAGGCTGTTAATATAAAAGTTGCAATCTGGGGATGGGTAAAATTTCCCGGTAAATATGTAATTCCTTCATATTGCACCGTAAATGATTTAATATCATATGCAGGCGGGCCTACGGATGATGCACACCTTGAAAATTTAAGACTGATGAGAATGAATGAAGATTCCACCCAGACAATTATTAACATAAAATATGCCGATTTAATGATGGATTTAAAATCCAATAGTATGATTAAATCCCCCTCCTTGAAGCCTAATGATGTCCTGCTTGTAGTAGGCGAGCCGCGTTATTATTTCAGGGATTATTTTACTATGATAGTTACAGTAGGCTCTGTAATAGTTTCATTGGCAATATTGCTCCTCGATTATTCTAAAAAGTAAGTGAAAATATATGGAAAACAATAATATATCAATGCAGGATGCAGGAACAAGTTCAGTTAAAGATTATATAAAGCTAATCAGGAACAATCTTTTTGCAGTAATCTTAATAACTTCCGTCAGCCTTATAGTATCTATAATTTATGCTGTTTCCGCCAGAAATATTTATGAATCTGCAACTACGCTTAAAATTGCAAAACCATTGGGGGGCGTACTTGATTCGCCTCTTATGAGTGCTACAGGTTTGCAGGGTTTTACAGACGACAGGTTTATTTCTACTGAAATGGAAATAATGAAAAGCTATGCAATAAGATCAAATGTTGCCGAAGCAGTTATCGATTCGTTTTATACAAAAAAGGAACCGGATAAATTTTTCTTAATTTATGAGCACAGGCTGTTTAAAAAAGTGGATGAAAAAAACATAATTGGTTTGGATACTCTGGCAAATATGTTAAGTGAGAAATCCTCAATAGTATCAATTGACCAGAAGAAAGGGATTGACCTTGTCGACATAACAGTAAGCTCCCCATCCCCTTATGAAGCCTCTTTAATAGCAAACTGCTATGCAGCCGAATATCTTAAAGAAAATTTATCAATAAGCAGGGACCAGTTAACAACAGTAAAAGACTTCCTTGAAGAGCAGACAAAAGAAAAACAGAAAGACTCCAGGGCATCTGAAGACTCGCTTAGCAAATACCAGGCTGAAAAAGGAATTATATCCCTCGATGCCCAGTCACAGGTATTAATTACCCAGATGGCAGGAATGGAAGCTCAGCGCGACGCATTAAAAATAGATATTATGGCTAATAATAAAGCATTAGATCAGTTAAAAGAAAAACTGAAACAACAGGATCCAAAAATTGCAGAGTATCTTGAAAGCCAGACAACACAGTCGTACTCACAGGCTTTAATGGATGAACTTTCAAAGATCGAAGTGAATAAAGACGTGGCTATAGCAAATCAAAATGGCAGAGGTGATAATTCACTTTTACTCAAAGATTATGATTCAAAAATTAAAGAACTTAAGGATAAATTAAGCTCAAAGCTTGGCCAGATTAAAAGCGGTATTTTTTCAAGCAGCCCTGATATTGTAAAAGATCTTACTGAAAAAATAATTGAATGTGAAATAAAATCCGATACTGCAACTGTCGCGCTTAACGGGCTGAATACTTTAGTCGAAGGATATGAAAAGCAGTTTAATAAACTCCCGCAAACCTCTATAGACTATGCCCGGCTTGAAAGAAAAAGGGAAGCGGATGAAAAATTATATGATTTACTCGCGGAAAAGCAGCAGGAAGCGCAAATTAATGAGCTTTCACAACCGGGTAATGTAGTTATAATTGATTCAGGCAGAGTATCTCAGGAACCTGCAAAACCTAACAGGATCCTAATTGTTTTAATTGGTTTGTTTTTAGGTGCTAGTATGTCTTTTGTCTTTATATTTATTAAAAATTATTTCAACAATACAATTAAAACTCCTGAAGATGTTCAGAACAGGAATATAAACGTTCTTGCCTGGATACCTTTTATAGAAGGCATGGGAGTTAACGGGCTTAAAGACCATGAATTTATAGTAGCCAAAAAACCTGATTCAATCCCTAGCGAAGCTTTTAAAGCGCTCAGGACAAGGGTTCAGTATTCAAAAGTCGGGCAGGAACCTCTTA
>CAZUCY010000199.1:0-4911 GCA_964618785.1 uncultured Ignavibacteriaceae bacterium
ACTATTTTAATGTATGTTGCCTTTGGCTTGGTCACATCTGTAATTGGTGTTATTATTGATAAGTTTCAATCGGAGTATAACCTTCCTCTTCAAATTGCTGCGTTATTGCCTTTTGCGTTTTACCTTTCCTATGGTATCTTTTCCATTCCTTTTGGTATTGCAATGGACAGGATTGGGGCAAGGTCCGTGCTTCTTCTTGGAATGGCGCTTATGACTGTAGGCAGTTTCCTTTTTTATGCAAGTGATAGTTATATAATTGTCATTCTAATGATTTTTGCAATAGGAGTTGGAGTAACGGCAATTCAAACGGCTGGCAATCCTTTTATTCGTGAATTAGATGTGCCTTCCCGATATACTGCAAATTTAACAACAATAATCGGCATTGGCGCATTAGGGTATGCATTTAGTCCCCTATTAGTTCCATTTGTACAGAATAATGGCTTTTCCTGGAATTCTGTTTATTTGCTTTTTGGGATTATAAATGCACTTCTCTTTATTTTGTTATATTTTGCAAAATTTCCGCTAGTGCATATTCTGGAAGAAGAAAAGATTCAGCTTTCTCATGTTGCATTGCTTCTTAAAAATCCTTTGATTCTTATTTATAGCCTGGGGATATTTTTATATGTCGGTGCTGAAGTTGGGACTTCTTCATATATTCTAATTTTTATGAATAAAATTCATGGAGTTGGTAATAGTGATTCATTCTGGAAAACTGGAACTATTTGGAATTCGGCATTCCCATCTAAATCAGCCTTGGTAGTGGCTTTATTCTGGCTGTTTCAAGCTCTAGGTCGCCTCATTATTTCTCCTATGATGAAGCATATTGGTGAAAAGAGGATTTTCATCTTTCACAGTTTTGGTACAATTATATTCTTAGTAATTGCAATCCTGGGTAATACAAATATTTCTTTAATTGCTTTTGCCTTAGTCGGATATTTTACGTGTGCCTCATTTACCTCAATATTTAGCGCAGCAATTCAAAGTTTTGATTCTAATCATGGTACTATATCGGGAATATTAGGTACGGCTATTGTGGGAGGAGCTTTCCTGGGTTGGCTTGTTGGCGCGGCTGGTGGTTTCATGAGTATGAAATGGGCTATGGTTATTAATTTAATAGCATTTACTTATGTGTTTGTCTTGGCAGTTTGGGGTAAAGGCAGGTTAGATGTTAAAGAATCGTAAGGTTTAAAAATGAAAGACAAAATTCTTATCGGTGTAGATTTTGGTGGAACAAAAATATTGACTGGTGCAATGTCGGAAAAAGGGGAAATACTTTGTGAACCGGTAAAGGTTCCGACAAACAGTAGTGAAGAATCGGAAATAATTATTAGGAGTATAACCGACTCCATTAAATTAATTTTTCAGCGTATAGGATCAAGAATCTCTGATGTGTGCGGTATTGGAATGGGTGTGACAGGACCTTTAGATATAAAAAACGGTACTATTCTCGAATGCCCCCAGTTGCCGACTTTGCATTTTTTCCCGCTTAGACAAACAATTCATAATTATTTTGGCTTGCCGGTTTTCATGAACAATGATGCTAATTGTTTAATTTATGGTGAAACGCTTTTCGGAAGTGGTGTCGGCAAAAATAATGTTGTCGGGTTTACTCTTGGTACCGGACTTGGATGCGCAATAATTATTGATCGAAAAATCCTTAATGGTTTTACCGAATCAGCCGGTGAAATATGGCCTTCGCCTTATTTGACTGGGACTATTGAAGATTTTGTGTCCGGCGCCGGCGTTTCTAATATTTATAAAGAAATTTCTGAGTCTGGATCTGTAGCTTCCCGAGAAAAATCTGCATTAGAAATTGCATTAATGGCTGAAAATGGTGATGCAAATGCTTTAATAACTTGGGAAGAATTTGGTAAGCATTTAGCGGCGGCAATTTCTTGGTCTATAAATTTGATTGATCCGGAAATTATAATATTGGGCGGATCAATAACTAATGCTTTTAAGTTTTTTTCTTCCGCTTTGGAAAAAAATCTACGGAAACATGTCTGCCCCGTGCCTGCTGAAATGACGAAAATAGAGATTGCAAAGCTTGGCGCTAATGCCGGATTCATAGGCGCGGCATGTTTAGCTTTATAAGAGTTATAAAATTTACTTTTGGAATTATTTCAACGGAAAATAGATGAAACTTTTTACAAAAATTACTATTTCAATTTTTATTATAGGTGGAGTTCAAAGTCTGCTTGGACAAGACAACAATGATGTTAATAATAAAAACCTTCTTTTATCAAAGTGGCAGCTAAAATCAACGGTTTTAGAAAAGTCAAGCGGCGAAGAAATATCTACTGGGCACTATTCCATAGATCATTGGCTTAAGGTAGAGGTACCAACTACTGTTCTAAATGGATTAGTAAAAAATGGAATCTACCCTGATCCACGTTTAGATTTAAATAATTATCTTATCCCTGATATATCTGATAAATTTAATCTCAAACATGATTTGGCGAAATACAGTTATCTACCTGATCACGTGAATCCTTGGGAAAATCCTTATTGGTACAGAACAGAGTTTAAGGTACCGGATAATGAAAGTGGGAAACAAGTTTGGTTAAACTTTGATGGAATAAATTATAGAGCGGAAGTATGGCTGAACGGAAAAATGATTGCGGACTCCGGTGATATGGTTGGGATGTTTCAGCGTTTCAAGTATAATGTTACGAATGCTGTAAAGAAAGAAGATACCAATTACCTTGCTGTAAAGATATTTCCGGTAGATCATCCCGGAATACCGGGTGTACAAATGAAGGTATTTGGCGATAACCGTGGGTCAGCAGAAGATTTATTTAAGGATGTGACTCTCAAAATATCCGGTGGCTGGGACTGTGCTCTACCAGCACGCGATAGAAATATGGGAATCTATCAAGATGTATATCTAAGCTTTACCAACGAAGTAGATATAATCAATCCATATATAGTGACTAATTTACCTTTACCTGATACAACAATAGCAAACTTATGTATCAGCGCAACGCTATATAATACAAGTAGTATGAAACAAAGTGGCATTTTGAAAGGTAAAATAGATTTATTGACAAATATGAATATGGGAGATTTCATAAAAAAATTCCCGGGTAAAATGGAAAGCATAACATTTGAAAAACAAGTCGAAGTACCTTCTAATGATACATTGACAGTATTCTTAAGCTATAAGGATTTCCCCCAATTAACTATAAAAAATCCTTACCTGTGGTGGCCTAACGGTTATGGAGAACAGAATCTGCATAATTTGGAATTGAGTTTTGAACTCGATGGAAAAGTCTCCGTTAAGAAAAATACTATTTTCGGCATAAGGGAAGTTACAAGTAAATTAAAAGAGCTTAATGGCGAATATGGTAGAGTTTTTTACATTAACGGGCAAAGAATATTCTGCAAGGGAGGCTGGATTCAGCCTGATATGCTGTTAGACAACAGTAAAAAAAATATTTATGATCAGGTAAGGCTTATAGCAAATGCAAATGTCAATATTGTATCCAGCGAAGACATGCCTGCACCATCGAATGACTTCATGGAAGCATTGGATAAATACGGATTGATGTGGTGGGAAGACTTTTATCAATGTTGGACATCTACACCGGGGACAAACACTGCATATTTACCATTAGATCATTTCTTAGCAATTAAAAATGAACGTGATATTATTTTGAGATACCGGAATAATGCAAGTTTGGTAGCATGGTGTGCCGAAAATGAAAATATACCGGGACCTGACTTGTATCTTGCTCTTAAAAGTGATCTAAAAAGTTTAGATAATACCAGACCATTTCTTGCATCGACAGCAATATGGTGGGATTGGAAGAAATTGACTCCATATATAAATGACGATTTCCCTGTTGGAACTACTGATAATGGCCCCCCGGATTATACATGGTATCCTTTACCTTACTATTTCAACATCATAGATAGTGTAACGAACCAGATGTTCCATAATGAACTTGGAATGGACGCAGTTTCTACTCTAAGCAGCTTAAAAAAGTTTATCTTCAATCTTGGAAACGATACGGCGAATCCGTTTTTTCCTTTGGACAGCGTATGGGCAGAACATGGAGTTTGGGATGGAGATGGTTATGCGTTTAAAGCCTATGACAATGCAATTAGAGAATTTTATGGGTTCAAAACTAAAAGCGTTGCCGATTATGCTCGTATCGCACAATTAGTAAACGCCGACAACTATCGAGCAATGTTTGAAGCAGCAAACTCTCGAATGTGGGATATAACAAGCGGTGTAATGATATGGAAGTTGAATGCAAGTTATCCGGATTTTGCATGGGAAATGTACGATTGGTTCTTAAATCCCAATTCAGGCTATTATTTCGTTAAAAATGCATGTGAGCCTTTGCATGTACAGATGAATGCGAATGATTATGAAGTATCTGTAATTAACACATATCATAAGACTTTAAATAATGTAACTGTGCGCGTTAGAATATATGATTTCAATCTGAGAGTAAAGTGGGCGCGTGAAATGGGAATAAATTTGGATGCGGACCGCTATCAAGAAGTGTTTAGTATACCGCAACTTTCAGAAATAACTCCGATTTATTTTGTAAAACTTGAATTATTAGATAATACCGGGAAGATTCTTTCGAGTAATATTTATTGGGAATCATCAAAAACGCCTGTTGATTTTTCGGAATTATCAGGGCTTGAAAATGTGAAACCGGATGTAACATACAAGTCTGAAGAAACAAATGGGGAATACTGGGTAGAGGTGAAAGTTAAGAATGATACAAAAAAGCTTTCGTTTTTGAACCGTCTTGCAATAATAAAAAAAGATAACAATGAAGAGGTACTTCCAACCTTTTGGAACGATAATTTTATTACTCTTTTCCCGGGAGAAGAAAAAAGTATAGAAGCAAAATTTGCAAAGAAAGATTTGAATGGTTCAGGGTTTTCCGT
>CAZUCY010000200.1:0-4895 GCA_964618785.1 uncultured Ignavibacteriaceae bacterium
TTCTTGAATCAATGAATACTTTTGAAATATCGGGAGTAAATAAATCCCTGATAACGCTTGAAGTAGTATTTAGATCCTGATATATTAACGAAGGTGGGGTTTCAGATTTGATTGTTGTCTGAATTTGTTCCCATGTATTCACTAAATTTTTAAGATCATCTCTAAGCAATTCCTCGTCTTGATTTCTCGCTACTGTTCTGATGATAAGTCCAAAGTTTTTAGGAAGAATGCTTCTTGCAATATGCCTTAAACGCCGTCTTTCTTTATATTCTGAAATCTTCTTAGATACCCCTACCTTATTATCGAAAGGAAGCAATACACAAAATCTTCCAGGCAAAGAAACCGAAGAAGTGACCCGGACGCCTTTATTATTTACGGGTTCCTTTGTAATTTGAATTAAAATTTCCTGCCCTTTGTACAGTTTAGGAATTACATTATGGGCAGGAATTTCTTTGCGTATCTCTTTATTGGGAGCATTTGAAGTATCTTCTTTTGAGGCTAAATCGTCATCTTCATCGTCCACTATTTCGGAATCTTCTCCCAGCATATCTTGAAATTGCTGCGTACGTGCACCAATATCCGAAAAATGCAGAAAGGCGTCGTGTTTCATGCCGATGTCAATAAAGGCCGCCTTTATCCCCGGTAAAACTCTGGCAACTTTCCCTAAATAAATATCACCGACCATACGTCGGTTTTCAGGGTAATCAACAAAAAAGTCGACTAAGTTCCCATCTTCTGTAATTGCTACGCGTGTTTGCGTAGTAGATGAATTGATAATAATTTCTTTTATCATATAAAACAAACTCTTCTAATGAAAAATTATATTTCATGTTAAAAATTCTATATACATCTCCAGTAGTTCCGAGATAATTTCTTCGGAATGCTCCGATTTGAGGGGGCATTTCTAAAGGAAACAAATACAAGCTCGTTTCATGGATAAGACCAAAAAATATCATAAGTCCATTTTCCTCATGGTTTGTCCTTCCCTTGGTCTGCATATCAATAAATAAACATAGAAGAATAATTATGTTAAAATGTACTTTATCCACAATGAGTCCGTTTAATTAAATATAAACCTAATTTTCGATAAAACGAAAACTTAACAATAAAAATAAAATCCACAGTGTTATTCTCATATCACCAAAGTTTTTATTCAGGTTTGTAGCTGTGTTTAATAAAAATTTTGAAACAGAATTGAATCTGCCTCGATAAAAAATTAATTTTTTGTAGCTGACTGAACGTCCTGACCATTCTCTTTTAGTAGTTCTTTCCTGCTAAGCGAAAATTTACCGTTTTCAATTTTAATTAATTTAACTGTAACTTTATCACCTTCTTTGAAATAATCGTTTACTTTGTTTACTCTCTTGTTGTCTATTTGAGATATGTGTAATAAACCTTCCTTACCCGGAAGAATTTCAACGAATGCTCCGAAATCCATTATTTTTGTTATGACGCCGTCATAAACTTCGCCAACTTCGGGAGTTGCCGTCATTTTCTTAATATATTCTTTACACTTTGCAGCGCTTTCTTTATTCGGTGATGCGATATTTATTGTACCGTCGTCGTCAATATTTATATCTACACCGAACGTCCTTTGCATACCCTGTATGGTCTTCCCACCTGGGCCAATGATTAAGCCAATTTGATCTTGTTCAACCTTCATTGTAATTAATCTTGGAGCAAAAGGTGATAGAGACTCTCTCGGCTTGCTGATAGCTTCATTCATTATCCCAAGAATATGGAATCTGCCCTCTTTTGCTTGCTTAAGAGCGGTTTCTATAATTTCAAATGAGATTCCTTTTATTTTTATATCCATCTGAAAAGCTGTAATTCCTGCGGAAGTTCCGGCAACCTTAAAATCCATATCACCAAGGTGATCTTCGTTTCCGAGAATATCTGAAAGAACAGTAAATTGTTCACCTTCCTTCACAAGACCCATAGCAATACCCGCACATGCCTTTTCTATAGGAACGCCAGCATCCATCAATCCAAGTGAACCGGCGCAAACAGTCGCCATTGAAGAAGAACCGTTTGATTCAAGTATATCTGAAATTAATCTGACTGTATATGGAAAAACATTTTCCGACGGCATTAATAATTTTAATGCACGTTCTGCAAGGTTTCCATGACCAATTTCCCGTCTGCCGACACCGGACATCCTGCCAACTTCACCTACGCAAAACGGGGGGAAGTTGTAATGAAGCATAAATTTTTTAGAATACTCATCAATCAAGCCGTCAATTGTTTGCTCGTCGTTTTTTGTACCAAGCGTTACTGAGCAAAGGCTTTGAGTTTCTCCGCGTGTAAATAATGCCGAACCATGTGTTCTCGGCAAATTGCCCAGTTCAATTGAGATCTGGCGAATTTGTTTTGTATTCCTTCCGTCAAGACGAATTCCTTCGGAAAGAATTCTGCTTCGCATTATATTCTTTTCAAGATCATGAAGAATTTCACTAATAACTTTTTCATGTTCAGGGTATTTTTCTTTTAATTCTTCTTGGACTGAGTTCGTTAACTCTTTATTCTTAGCAGCTCGTTCTTCTTTTGAAAGAATAGAATGAACAACCTCTTTGAACTTTTCGTAAGCAAGATTGTAAACATCCTTTTTAAGCGCTTCATCAACCTCCGTTGCTATTATTTCTCTTTTGGCTTTACCAGCTACTTCCCTTAGCTCTACCTGAAGCTGGACGAGCTTCTTTATTCCGTCATGGGCAAATTTGAGAGCATTGAGAATATCTTCTTCACCTATTTCTTTAGATTCACCCTCAACCATCATAATAGAATCGGCAGTACCTGCGACTATAAGTTCAATAGCGCTCTCTTTGAGCTGCTGGAGCGTTGGATTAAGAATGAATTGATTATTTATTTTAGCAACCCTGACTTCAGCGGCCGGACCGTCAAACGGAATATCTGAGATAGTAAGAGCAGCCGAAGCCCCAACTGCTGCGAGAACATCCGCATCATTTTCACCATCGTGTGAATATACAAACGCGATAATCTGGGTTTCATTATTAAATTTTTTTGGAAAAAGAGGTCTTATTGGTCTGTCAATTAATCTTGAACTTAAGATTTCTTTTTCTGTCGGTCTGCCTTCTCTTTTAATGTAACCGCCGGGGAATTTTCCAGCAGCCGAAGTCCTTTCCTTATATTCTACCTGCAGCGGAAAAAAGTCTTGATCACAATTATCTTCTTCTGCAGCAACAGCGGTAACCAATACCATTGTGTCTGCATATCTAACCATTACTGCACCATTGGCTTGCTTAGCATATCTGCCTGTCTCAATCGAAAAGATTTTACCGCCGATTTCAACTTCTTTTTTAATTATCATTTTATACCTTTTTACTTTCTAATATTCAATTCTTTTATAATAGATCTATATCTTTCAATATCTTTCTGTGCCAGGTAATCTAGGAGTCTCCTTCTTTTTCCAACCATCATCATTAGACCGCGCCTGGAATGATGATCTTTTTTGTGTACGTTAAAGTGATCGGTAAGTTCATTTATCCGTTTTGTTAGTAGAGCAATTTGAACTTCTGATTTGCCGGAGTCTTTTTCACTTTTTCCGTAATGCTTTACAATTTCAAGTTTTTCTTCTTTAGTCATTATCTCTATCCTTGTATTTTATTATACGATATAACCCCAGAAAATACCGGAGTCAATTAATTAAAAATTTATTTTACTAGTTTATTTACTATTTCAAACCCGATTTCTTTATCCTTGTTCATTTGAAAAATTAATTCTTCGGCTGAAGAAAATTTTTCTTCACCCCGTATTCTTTCTAAAATATTTACGGTTATAGTATAACCATAAATATTTTTTTTAAAATTATATATGTAAACTTCATTTGTCAATTGACCGTCATTATAAAAAGTTGGTCTTTTACCAATACTCATCAGTCCAAATTGCTTATTACCTTCAATGATAATTTCAACAACATATATTCCTATAGAAGGCATTAGTTTATTATCATTATCTAACTTAGTATTAGCAGTTGGAAAACCAAGTGCCCTTCCTCTGCCGTCACCTTTAATAACTGTTCCTCGGAAAGAATAATATCTTCCAAGAAGCTTAGTGGCAGTTTGCATATCACCGTCAATAATAGCCTTCCTGATCTTACTGCTGCTAACATTTAATCCCTCTTCTGAAACAGCATCAACTTTAGTTACGCGAAATCCGTATTTTGAGCCTAATTCTATCAGCGTATGTTCATCACCGTCACGCTCCTTACCGAAATGATGATCATGACCAACTACAATTTCCTCTATACCGATTTTACCTATAATATAGCTCTCAAAGAATTCTTCGGAGCTTAGTTGCGAGAATTCTTTCGTGAAATTTATAATAAGAACATCATCTATATGCAAGCTTTCTAAAATTTCCAGTTTTTCATACGGAGAATTCAGAAGTTTAATGCTATTACCGGATAAAACATTTCTTGGATGGGTATCGAAAGTAATAATTAAACTTCTTCCGCCGTTTAGAGTGGCTTTTTTAACCACAGTCTCTATAATTTTTTTATGCCCTAAATGAATTCCATCGAAAGTGCCTAATGTCAAAATGGTATTTTTATTTTTTTTAAATTCCAATAAGTTATTAAACACTTTCATAATAGCATTTTATGTAACTAAAGTTTATAAATATATATTTTTTTTAACTTAAAACGAAATTTAGAATTAATGAAAACATTCAGAAAAAATTCAAATTTCAATAAATTTGCAAATTTCATTATTTAATTTTTTTTGTAAATTCGTTAGTAAACTCGTTTGTATCAAGTGCATCCTCTACGCAATAATTTCCTATTTTTGTTCTTCTTAATGAGCTTAATAACCCTCCGCAGCCTAGTTTTTCACCAAAATCATTAGCTATTGATCTTATATAGGTTCCCTTAGAACACA
>CAZUCY010000201.1:0-4836 GCA_964618785.1 uncultured Ignavibacteriaceae bacterium
ATACCCTTAGTTTTTATAAACAGCTTCCCGAACGGGCGAAGTTTGTCATATCATCCGGCAGTTTACCGTGAAGATTATCTTTTAACGCTAAAAAAACTAACCAGCGCCGGAGATGCACTGCCTTATGTTGAAATGTTACAAAAAGCTCAAACCTTTTCAGACAAATTACATTTCGAAGATTTCAACGAACTCCATCAATTCCTAATATCCCACAATGCTTTTTATGAACCGGATGATGCCAGGCGCTTAATCTTAGACAAATAATTCATCTGAGACTATGCAGACCTGAGAAAGGCAGCGGAGACCGCAGACCGGAATTTTAACCGGACTATTTACATTGTTTATGGCGCAATGCGATTAATTTATTTCCTTTTATATGTAATTTGTACTATTTTGAATATTAATAAATGATTAGTGTTATTTAATATTCTCAAATTACATAGCTTCAAGTATTCTCATTAACATTTTTGAATATTGGTGATCTTCTAAACTATTAAATTTGATCATCCTTCTAACTTTTATGAGGCATATATGAAAGAAGAAGAAAAAACTAGGGAAGAACTGCTCAAAGAGCTTAGATCACTGCAAAGAAAAATTAACTCACTTGAAAAAACCGTCCGGAAACTAAGCGATAGTAGAAACGAGGAAATATGCCTGAGTGAAGAAAAATATCATAATATTTTTGAGGAATCTCTTGACGGGCTCTATATTACATCACCTGAAGGAAAGATATTGGATATCAATAATCGCGCTTTGATGATTTTCGGATACGATACCAAAGAAGAAATGTATAAACTGGATTTAGCCGCAGACGTTTACGCCAATCCGGCAGATAGACAACGAATACTTTCAATGGTTAATTCACAAGGCAGCGCCGAATATGAAGTAGAATATAAAAAAAAGAACGGCGAAATAAGGAATATGTATTGCTCTCTGGCAGCCGTGAAAGATAGATCTGGAAAAATAGTTTCATACAGAGGAATTATCCGGGATATCAGCGGGCAAAAACAATCAGAGAAAGAGATGCTTCAATTGAATCGCAAACTGCGGGCAATCAGCAACTGCAGCCAGACTCTGTTACGGGCAATTGACGAACAAACCTTACTCAACGAAATTTGCCGCATCATTTGCGACGATGCAGGTTACCGTATGACCTGGGTGGGATACGTAGAACATGATGAAGCCAAAACCGTGCGCCCTGTAGCCTGGGCAGGATCAGATATTGGCGGGTATGTAGCAAATGCCAAGCTTTCATGGGCAGACGATTCAGAACGCGGACGGGGTCCTGCAGGTAAAGCTATCCGAAGCGGTGAAATTTGCTATGTCCAGGATTTTATAACCGACCCGCAAATGGCTCCCTGGCGCCAAAGCGCCTTGCAGCACGGATATCGTTCCAGTATCGCACTGCCTCTTAAGGACGAAAACGAAAAAATATTCGGCGTTCTGCAGATTTATTCCTCAGAGCCCAACGCTATTACTCCAAACGAAATCCGCCTGCTGGGTGAATTGGCAGGAGATTTGGCGTTCGGCATCACCGGCTTACGTAATCGCAACGAGCGCAAGCGGATGGAGACAGAAGTGCGGGAGTCCGAAGAAAGATTTCGAATGGTTTTTGATAATGCGTTTGACGGTATTAGCATTTACAGCGAAGACCCTGACCCCTATAAAAGAAAACTCGTCGATTGTAATGAACGGTACGCTGCCTTGGCAGGCAGAAGCCGTGAGGAACTGCTTAAGTTCGTAAGCCCGCAAACGCTCATGGTACCGCTTGAAGACACTACTAATAAAAACCGCCTGGAATCCTTGAATAAGGGCACGGTATATCAGGGCTATTCCTCGTGGATTCGACCGGATGGAAAGGAAAATGTTATTGAGTATGTGGGTATGCCGATCACCTGGCGGGGTGAGACATACACCATTGGCATTGACCGGGACATCACTGAACGAAAGCTTGCTGAAGAAAAATTAGAAAAATACTCGCAGGAATTAAAAGAGCTGAATGCAGGTAAGGATAAGCTGTTTTCTATTATAGCGCATGACTTAAGAAGTCCCTTCAATCCTCTTCTAGGTCTTTCCGAAATTATGGTAAATGACTTTGAATCTTTAACTCCGGAGGAAATAAAAGATTATAATAATGAAATTTATAATTCACTGAAAAATGAATATAAACTGCTTGAAAATTTACTTAATTGGTCAAGATTGGAAACCGGGCAGATGGAATTTATTCCCCAAAAGATAAATCTTTATGATAAAATAGAAAGCGTAATAAGTCTTCTTTCAGGGAATGCCAAATTAAAAGATATAGCTCTTATTAATGAAACAGGTAAAGATATTCTTGTTTTAGCCGATTCTAATATGCTTCATTCGGTGTTGCAAAACTTAATTTCAAATTCAATAAAGTTTACTAATAAAGACGGCTTAATTAAAACTTATTCAGAAAAGATTAGTAATGATTTTATTCAAATAACCGTTTCTGATAACGGGGTGGGAATGACTAATGATCAAATAAAAAATTTATTCGGCTTTACTGCAACATCAACTAAAGGAACAAACAATGAAAAAGGGACCGGGCTGGGACTGATGATATGCAAAGAAATGGTAGAACGGCAAGGGGGAACGATCTCTGTTAAAAGTGAAGCAGGGAAGGGAACAGATATTTCATTTACGCTGCCGAATGCAGAGTGAAGAACTATCCCCGTCTAGACGGGGATAATTCCGACTTATTCCAACTACTACGGCATCTTTGGGTAGACGCTGTAGAGCTAATAGCTAAAATAAATAAGAAATAAAGAGAAATCAAGATGCAATCCGCTTAAAGTTCGTTTGGATGCCGGGCAGGCGCTCTATTAGGTTGGAATTAGGGTGGTAAAATTACATTGCCTAGCCCTTCCCCGTACATCTTAAATTTGGAAATATTTTTAATCTCCCAAATACAAAATATTGAAAATATACGATTAAAAGATTACATTATAATCTCATTTCCAGCGCCACTATATAAGATGAAGTTAAATAAATTTAACAGCACTTATTCCCAATTTTCCGCCAGGTGGAAAATTCCCAATAAGCTTTCGGATATATAATTAGTTGTTAGAAACAACTCTTTTTCGGGACCAAAGTATGAAAGCTTCTTCAAATAGTTATCAATTAATTTTGTCTTTACAATAGATTGAAAGGAATTATTCCGTTTTGAATTAAAATCAGTGGAGGTTCTATGTGTAAAAGGTTACTATTTCTTCTTTTGCTGTTTTGGGCTGGGGTTTAAAATTAATGTTACAAACCAAAGAGAATTAAATGAGTTTGACTTGTAAAATTAAAATTCATTCTTGGAATGGTTGTATATGCTCAAAGTGTGACAAAACCAGAGATGCAAACCATTCTTGGAATGGTTGTATATGTTCGAAGTGTGACAAAACCAGAGAAGCAAGCCATTGTTGGGATGGTTGTAAATGTTCAAAGTGTGGGAAAATTAGAAATGAATATCATTCTTGGAAGGGCTGCCAATGTTCAAACTGTGGAAGAATAAAAGATATTGATGGCAGCGTTTATAAAACAGTTAAAATAGGTAACCAAAAATGGATGGCAGAAAATCTAAACGTTGAACATTATAGAAATGGTGACCCAATTCCCGGGGTTCAAGATCCAAAGCAATGGGAAAATCTGACATCGGGAGCTTGGTGTTATTACGATAATAAACAAGAAAACGGTAAAAATTATGGTAAACTCTATAATTGGTACGCTGTGAATGACCCGCGGGGATTAGCTATGGACGGCTGGCACATACCGACCTTAGCTGAATTACAGACATTAAAAACAACTGTAAACAGAGATGGAAATGCATTGAAGGCAATAGGACAAGGAAACGGCACAAATACAAGCGGCTTTTCCGCACTGTTGGCGGGCATCCGCCATAACTTCAATGGTAACTTCGAAGGATTAGGAGGCGACACTTACTTTTGGAGTTCTACAAATTGCAGTCCTGGCAGCGCGTTCTATTTCTACCTTTACAGAACTGATAGGTATATGCACATATACAATATCAAGGAGTGCTATGGGTCCAGCATCCGTTGTGTGCAGGATTAAGTGTGCTATTAAATTAGGTTAATAACCATCGGTAAAATATTGACGGATTCTTTCTCATTGGTTCTTGTTAAACATGCACACATAGTAAGTAATTACTGCGATTTGCGTATCGGGTTTGATAACTTAATTTTTAATTGCTAACTTTATATTGATGCGCAAAACATAGTTCGGGAATTAATGATTTCAGAATAAATTGATTTGATGCTCTATTATTAGACAAACTCTCCCATTTTAATCTTTCGTGAAATCTCTCAATTTAGTATCCTCAAAGTAAATTTCCTATAATGTGATTTATGAAGATGTGATGGCTAAGAAACATTCGCTATGTTGGCAATATTTCGACATAAAGGATTAATCCCTTTTTCATTCTTTTGCCCGATTGAATCCGCACTTAATCTGATTGTATATTATAATGGAGTGGTAGGTGATTGGAACCCTTTTTGCTATCATTCAGCTCCATTTCAGTTTGCCGGGCAGCAAGGTTAACATTTTTATTTCAAGCGGTAAACTTGAGCGATTTATATAATCATTGATGTTCATTATGAATTCAAAAACAGAAATTATTCTGATTAGAAAATGGTATATCCCGGTTTTTATTTTATCTGTTTCTATAATGCTTTCTCTTGACGCATTTTATTACTATTCTAACGAAGTTAAAACTATCCGCAGCCAGGCATTTAACCAGCTGAAATCAATTGCCGCATTGAAGGTTTCCCAAATTTCCGGTTGGAATAATGAAAGGTTCGCCGACGCAAA
>CAZUCY010000202.1:0-4828 GCA_964618785.1 uncultured Ignavibacteriaceae bacterium
GACCTTCAATATTCTGTTTATCTAAATCTACATTTGAATTCCAATTGAAAAATGCCGATATTTCACAGCTGCCTCTGCTTGTTGCGCTTTTTATAAGATTTAACTCAGGTACCTTTTTTATCGCATTTTCAAGAAGAGTGGTTACGGTAACCATCATCTTATCAATAGGCTGCTCACCATTATCTGCAATAATTTTAATTTTGGGAAAAGTAATATTCGGAAATAACCCGGTCTGAATACTAAAAAGTGAATAAATACCGCCTAATAAAATTATTATAAGAATGACTGATATAGGAATTTTGTATTTAACATAGAAATTGTTCATTTAACAGTCTCTACCTTTGCTGTATCGGGCAAGCCATACGCTCCGTTAGATATAATTTTATCCGAAGCGCTTAATACCGGGTTAATAACCTGGATCAAACTATCACTTTCAATTCCCTTTATAACATTTACCCGGATTGCAGTTGAATCATTTATAAGCTTCATAACCCAAAATAAATTTTCAGCAACATCCGTCATTATTGTAGATTTTGGTAGAACTACAGCATCTTTATAAACTTTTACAGGTATTCTAACTATTACATTTAAATTTTCAGGTATTTCTTTATTAGCGGAAAGAATAATTAAATAGGTTAATGTCTGAGTTCCTAAATCAACTGATGGCATTTTTTTCTCAATCATTCCGGCAATTTTTTCTCCGCCGGGAAGTGTGATTTCACATTTTTTATCTAATTTTATTTTCCACACATTTTCATATGGGACACTTAGCTTGACTACTAACGATGAAGGGTTAGATACTAATGCAAGCTGCTCGCCATCGGAAACGAAATCTCCTGAGTGATAGTCTAATTCAGTTAATACACCAGACGATTTTGCTTTAATACTAATTGAACCCTGAAATTTATCGTTGCCAAGATTCAATTTGGAAGTATCGACAGCCGCTAATTCTTTTGTCCTTATTTGGAACAAAATATCTCCCTGTTTTATTAAATCGCCTATATTTTTGTATGTTTTTTCAATAAATCCCTGGAAAGTAGCTCTTACGATTTCTTTGTTAAGAAACGCTGTATTAGCGTTTAATTCTAAGTAATCCCTCATTTCGGTTATAATCGGATGAATAATCCTGACAGGAGTACCCGCATTTTCTTCACTTGTGCTATTACTTTTCCCTTTGCAAGAATTCAATATTAAAGTTATTAATATTATTGCCGCTACAAACAATATATTATGTGATATTTTTTTGTAATTCATTCTACCAATTCCAATAAATGTAATTGCTAATCTCAAGCTGATAATTAATTTCAACGGCAATATTATTTTTCCTAAGTCCGATATAATCTTTTAATAAGTTAAGATATTCAATCATAGATAAATATCCCAGGTGTAATTGCTTTTCAGAAATATCCAGCAATTTTTTATAATCATTAATTTGACTGGTCAAATCAGCTAAATTCTTTTCTAATGATTTTATCCTATTCCCGGAATCTATTCTTTTTGCGGCTATATTACCTGCCAAGTAATCTTTGTATTGCAGGAGAGATTGTTCCGACAGGTACGATTGCTGTCTTGTAATATTTTTTTGGTTTCCATCCAGTATCGGCAACGAGAAATTGATCCCAGCGCTTAAGCCGAATTTTCTTTGAATATCATTTACATCTGCTGCATTTAACCCGGCATTGAAGAATAAATTCACCTGCGGATAATATTTAATTTCGAATATTTTCTGTTGATTTTCTACATCAAGACTGTCTAAGTAGTACTGTACCAAAAAACTTGAACCTGAAACTAACCCGGGTAAATTTAAGCTTACCGAATCTATTATTACTGTCGGCGTATCCTTTATTCCGCATAGAGAATACAACTGCGAAAGACTGCTTTTATAATTTTGCCATGTCTCCTCTAAATCTATTTGCTGAGTTTTTAATGCAATTTTTAGAAGGAGGTAATCCTGAGTTTTAAAAAATCCTTCGGACATAAGATCGCCGGAAATTTTTAATTGATTATTCAGATTACTTTTAATGTCATCCGAGACCTTATACAACAAGAGATACTGGAGAGCATTTAGATACAAATCTGTCACTTGTTTCTGAATATTATGTTTTTCTTGGTTTGATTTATTCTCATAGCTTTTGCCGTGAATAAGCCTTTGGTCATTCAATGCATTAAACAAAGGGCCGTTAAAGATATTCTTTTCAACATTTATCTGAGCTGCATACAGCCCTCCATTCGTAATTCCTGCATCATACCCTATCGCTTGAGGACCCGGGTTTGCCGTAACAAATAAGCCGTTATTATTAAAATAAGGTACAAATAGATAACCCCCGACTAAAGAAACCTGGTACGCCGAATTCTGGGCTTCGTCCAGTCTTTTTTGAAGATTATTGATTAAATACAGATTGGTGTAATCTTTTACCGCAGGCGAATTATTCTGTGCCTGATTAATAAAATATTCTAAATTATACTGACCATAGGTTAGGGTGCAAAATACAAATATGATGGGTAGAATTTTACGCTGCATTAGAAATATTAATGAGGAATACAGAATTTTAAATTATCTACTTCTTTAATAATTATTTATAACTTTAACTAATTAGAAATCCGTTATATTAACCATATATCCATTTGAAATTTACTATTTCTTAACAGAATTTGAATCTAAATCTTGATTCTCCACAGCATATCCTTTACCCCTCCAATCTTTAACAAATGTATCAGGAATATAGAGCACTTTAACATTTGTAAATCCAACGTCTTTAAAAGTTATGTAAGCCTGCCTAATATTGGGGCAATCTTTCCAGGGACAGCATCCGCAGTATAATACAATACTCCGGCCGTGCTTTATATTATTTATTTTTTCTTTGATTTTTTCAAATCCCTGCTGTTTAGAAGCCAGTCCTAGGTATATTGAGCCTGGTATATGCCCTTGCTTATAGAGAAAATCGAAACCGACATAATAGATTATAGGTTTTTTAGTGTTTACATTTAACAATTCTTTTGAAAGTTCTTCCGTCGTGATAATATGGTATATTGTCCACGGATCAGTGGGCTTTATGCTGATTTCCTTTCCTTTTAATGTTTGCACATTTTTTTTTATTTCGTTAATTGAGCCTGACTGAGGAAAAGTAATACCGGATATAATAAAAGTTATTATTAGAGATAGGACGATGAGTATTTTTTTTAGGAAAGAATAATGAACTGAAAAGGTCATGGTCATCTTTTTGAATTTGTTTTGAACGTATTTTAAAATAATTCAAACATTAGAGAATTCCAATTGAAAAGGAACTAAATACATTACGGTTTTTATTTAGCAAATGCTACATTTTCAACTTGTAGACAAGATATTAGTTGTTATTGTCATTTGTGACTGTTTCTGAACCAGCCATTTCCTCAACTCTTCTACCACCCATAAATCTTTTAGAATAGTATTCCTCATCAAGCGAAGAAATTATTACTCCATTTTTTGAGCTTGAATGCGCAAATAAACGATCACCTATATAAATACCTACATGTCCCGGTTTAACTCTCCGGCGTGTATTGAAAAATACCAAATCGCCAAATTGAAGATCTTCTTTGTTCTCGATTACATCACCCTGTTGGTACTGATCTCTTGCACTTCGTTGAAGCTCAATTGAAAGAGATTTATCATACACAGATTGAGTGAAGGCAGAGCAATCAATGCCGTCCTCAGTATTTCCACCGTACTGATATGGAGTATCAATATATCTTATAATCTGCATAAGAATTTTTTCTCTCGCACTAATCTGCTCGGGAGTTAAGCTTTTATCATTTTCATTTGCATTGTACTTCTTTATTATTGTGGAAATATCAATTTTTCTTTGATTGGTGGGTATATCATCGGGGTCGGAATCAAGTGCGCTCCCATCAAAACCTGATGTATCATTTTTCTCAGTAATTATTCCCACGTAGCTCTTATTTTGTTCCTTAGAGCCGAACCTTGTATTTGATTTATCGTCATTAGGCTTTTCAGAAGCGCTATGATAGCGCAATGAATCTGAAGAAGTGGCACAGCCTGAAAAGAATATTATTATGATAACGCCGATTAAAATTGCTGTTAGAAGATTTAATTTAGTCATTCGCTTCAACCCAGATAAGCTTTTAAATTCTTACATCTGGAAGCATGCTTAAGTCTGCGAATAGCTTTTTCCTTAATTTGTCTTACTCTTTCTCTCGTCAAATTAAACCTCTCTCCAATTTCTTCAAGTGTAAAAGAATGTTCTTTATTTAAACCGAAATAAAGTTTTATTACCTCGGATTCTCTTTCCGATAAAGAGGAAAGGGCTCTTTCAATTTCTGTTTTCAATGATTCCGTCATCAATCCGGAATCAGGATTTGGCAGTTCCTCATTTTCAATAATATCAAGCAGTCTGTTTTCCTCACCCTGCGTAAACGGGGCATCCATAGAAACATGGCGGCTTGAAATTTTTAATGTGTCGTCAATTTCGTTCACATCCATGTCAAGTTCCTGTGCAATCTCAAGTGCGTTGGGTTCTCTCTCAAATTCCTGCTCAAGATTACTGTAAGCCTTGCCTATTTTATTTAAAGCACCCACCCGGTTTAGCGGTAACCTAACGATTCTGGACTGCTCCGCGAGCGCCTGGAGAATAGATTGCCTAATCCACCAAACTGCATAGGATATAAATTTAAAGCCTCTTGTTTCATCGAACCGTTTGGCGGCTTTTATCAATCCTAAATTTCCTTCATTAATCAAATCACCGAGCGATAATCCCTGGTTTTGGTATTGTTTGGCAACACTGACAACAAACCTTAAGTTGGCTTTGGTTAAATCTTCCAAAGCAGTCTGGTC
>CAZUCY010000203.1:0-4817 GCA_964618785.1 uncultured Ignavibacteriaceae bacterium
TAACATATATTTCATCTATGGGTGATTTTTCTACATGGAAGCCAACCAACCAAAAAGGTGAATTTGATATTAAAACATTTGAATTAAGGTTAAGAAGCAAATCTAATATTGATGGGTTAAGACCCGGTATGACTGTTAATATAGAATTACAACCGTACTAATTTCAGCAAAGACAAGAACAATGAATAAAGAAAGATTACATAATTCCGTCGCTAAGGTAATAAAAAGAGAGTTCAGAAGGATTACCGAACGGAAGACACTTTATTTGCTTACAATTATTTTACCTTTTATAGTTGCAATACTGCTCTTTGTAATTTTTAAAAATGCCGTACTCCGGGAAATACCTATTGCAATATTCGATGAGGATCATAGTGAGCTTTCTCAATTAATTACACGGTATATATCATCAACGCCCTCGATGCAAATTGTCGACTTTACAAATTCGCTTGACGAATTAAAAAAAGATTTTAAAACAGATGAAGTTTCGGCAGGTTTTCACTTCCCCAAAGGTATGGAATCAACTATTAAAGACGGAAAGCAGTCCAATGTTGAACTCTTTATGAATACTATGAATTTGGTAAAGAGCAACACAGTGATGAAAGACGGTTCTACTATTATTAAGACGATTTCCGGCGGCGCTTTCTTACAGAAGCTGCGTTCTAACGGTATGATGGAAAATCAGGCGATGGGTTTAGTGAACCCGATTCAAATTGAGACGAAAATTTTATTCAATCCGAGCTATAGTTATCTGATATATCTTGTTCCCGCTCTTGTTACTTTTGTACTTCATATGGCTGTATTCCTGGCTTCGGTTCTTTTAATCAGCACAGAATTTACTGAAAAAACATTTAGTGATTTATTAAAAACAGCGGACAATAAAATACCGGCAATAATTATTGGAAAAGCCGTTCCTCATCTTACTATTCAATTAATGAACGTAATAATTCTAATGGGAATATTTTATTCTCTTTTCGGGATTAATATAGCCGGATCCGTTTTTACTGCAATACTATTTACATTCTTCTTCTTAATCGTAGTTTTCTTTTTCGGTTTGATGATTTCGTCTTTATTCCATGATTTAATGTTTTCAACCGAGCTTGCTTTATTCTTAACCACACCGGCATTTATATTGAGCGGTTTGTCTTTTCCGCTTAGAATTATGCCTGATATTCATTCAACGTATGCGCAGCTTATGCCTTATACTCATTTTATTGAAGGCTTCATAAAAATTTATCAGATGGGCGTTCCGATTCAATATTTAGCTCCTCAGTTTTTAAAGCTTTCCATCTTTATAATTATTTCAATAATAGTAACGGTTTTTGTATTAAAATATAATATTAAAAAAAATGATATGTCCGCGGAGAAGAGTAAATGAGAAACAGGTTAGTCGGATATATTGCAGTAATCAAAAGAGAAGCGATAATTTTATCAAAAGATATTAATATTATTTCAATAATATTACTTGCCCCGCTTTTTTATGCTTTTTTTTATACTTCAACATACATTAACAAAAGTGAGAGTAATGTCCCTATTGCCGTAATGGATATGGATAGAACTGTCTATTCAAAAGAGTTTATTAGAAAATTAGATGCGCACAAAATAATCCGCGTCAATGAAGTTCTGACGGATATAAATTCAATTAAAGATAGAATTTATCAGGATGATGAACAATCCGTAATAATTATACCTAAAGATTTTGGAAGTGACATAAAATCGAACAGGTCTGTTACAATAAAAATCTATTTAAATACTGTTAGGTTTTTAGTTTCAAATGATCTTAATAAAGCTATTAATGAAGTTGTACAGAATTATCATAAAGAAATAAGAATGAAAATCCTTGAAGAGAACGGGTACAGTATAGAACAAGCAAAGGGGATTTATGATCCGTTAAGAGTTGATTTAAGAAATTTATTTAATCCTTCGGAAGCTTACGGTGATTTTATTATACCCGGCATCCTGATTATAATTCTACAGCAAACATTATTAATCGGTTTATCCGAAAGCATCGCACGGGAAAGAGAAAAGAATCTTCTTGGTGAATTATTATCTACGGCAAAAGGAAGTAATTCTGCTGCCCTACTTGGTAAAGCCTCCTTTTATTTATTATTCTATTTAGCATATTCGATTTTTTACTTTACCGTAATATTTGCTTTTTTTAAATTAAATTTCATCGGAAATTTTTTATTGCTTATGTTTTTTACCATATTATTTTTTACCGGCATAATTGCTTTGTGCATTTTTATTTCTTCATTTTTCAAAAAGAAATTAATTGCTCTGCAGGTAATGGCATTTACGACATATCCCCTGTTTTTTCTATCCGGTTACATTTGGCCAATTCAATCAATACCGGAAGCGCTGCAAAATATTTGCTATCTTCTACCCACAGTTCCTTATTTTAAAGCTTTTTTAGCAATCACTCAAATGGATGCGTCTTTCAGCGATCTTATTCCAAGCTTTATTCATTTAAGTATATTGGCTGTTATTGGAATAATTGCAACATATATCAGGATGAGATTCTTGTTTAATAAAGAAGCAGCTCTTTCCAAAGTGTGTATTAACTAAAACACTAAATATATTATATTTGTTATAACTCAATTTTAGAATTTGTTGCTGCATCATTTTAATTGTTTTTATGCTATTATGAACAAAGGCAATATTTTAATAATCGATGATGAAGAAGAACTGCGCGGACTTATTTCCAAACTTTTGTCATTAGAAGGATTCAGAATATTTGAAGCCGCCGATGCAAAATCAGCATTTGATATGTTAAATAAAGAAGAGTTTCATGTAGTTATTACTGATGTAAAACTACCCGATGGGTCAGGGATAGATTTAATATCCAAAATAAAAGAGCATGATCCATTATGTGAAATTATAGTTCTTACAGCTTACGGAACTATTCATGATGGTGTTAGAGCAATTAAAGAGGGAGCGTTTGATTATATAATTAAGGGAGATGATGATAATAAAATATTTTCCATTACAGAAAAGGCAATGGAAAAGTCCCGAATGGGCTGTCGCATTGAACAGTTGGAAAAGAAAGTTGAGAAAAGATTTAATTTTGATAATATTACCGGTAATAGCAAACTCCTTTTGGATGCAATTGAAGTTGCAAAAAAAGTTGCCGATACAGATACGACCGTGTTAATCGAGGGTGAGACCGGCACAGGCAAAGATCTGCTTGCCCAATCAATACATTATTCCGGCTTAAGAAGATCAAAACCGTTTGTTGCTATAAATTGCAGCTCATTTTCAAAAGAACTGCTGGAATCGGAAATGTTTGGTTATAAGACCGGTGCATTTACCGGCGCAAATAAAAACAAAAAGGGACTGTTTGAAGAAGCAAATTTAGGAACTCTTTTTTTGGATGAGATAGGTGAAATGGATATTTCTCTACAGGCTAAACTACTAAGAGTAATCGAAACCGGAAGTTTTATTAAATTAGGCGATACTAGACCTACTTCAGTGGATATAAGAATAATTGCCGCAACAAACAGGAATCTTGAAGACGAAATAGAAAAAGGAAATTTTAGGGCAGACCTTTTTTACCGTATCGGGGTAATGAAAATTGAACTACCGGCGTTAAGAAATAGGAAAGAAGACATTCCATCCCTTATTGAAAACTATGTTAATGTCTACCGGGGAAAATTAAAAAGGACAATTAAAGAAATTGACCCCGGTTTTATTAAACGGCTTACAGAATACAATTTCCCAGGTAATATAAGGGAACTAAAAAATATAATTGAACGCGCTGTTATTTTAACTACCGGTAATGTTTTAAAGGAAAGTTCCCTCCCCGCCGAGCTTCTTAGTCACAAAAACGATTCTTTATCTAAGAATATACCTGAATATGCCAGCTTAGAGGAATTAGAGAAGGTTCATATAACCAAAATACTTGATTTCACAGAAGGGAATAAAACCAAAGCTGCGGAAATTCTTGGAATAGGGCTAACAACTCTTTATAGAAAACTTCAAACCTATGGAATTGAATAAATAATTTTAACAGATTTTTTTGAAAGATTTATGCAATATTGGCAATCTATATAACCCGGTATATGTGCTTTATCTTAGGTGCTGAAAGGTCTATCAAGTTCATTAAATACAACCTCATCAATTCTGCATTGCTGCTTCTCCCTTACCAGAGCATGAACCTCTTTTGACATGGTACTGCCTAAATATTTTTCTCCATTCATATGCTTAATGTATCGTCTCATTAAAATCTCCGTTTTTGAATTTATAATCACATTTTTTTCTACATAATAGGAGCATCATCACTTACCTCTTCAGCAGAGGTAATCAGATTGAAAATACCGAACATAATAAAAATTAAAACAGTCTTTTGATTTAAATTTTCATCTTTAATTTTTATAAAATAACCGGATTTATAAAATGATGTCATTGGTTTAAAGTGAATCAGTTCATTCTCATGTTGATCATAAAACATCCATTCATTATTTAAACGATTATAAGGTTCCCAGAAATATTTTACTCCATCCGCAAATAAAAGTTCACCATCGCCTTTCCAGTTATAATAATAAAATGTGGAAACGGGATCATTATTATTATCTTCATTAATGATAATCCGCGGATCAAACAATCCTTTTTTCTTCATTCTATATTTCCTATTAAATATATTGCATGCAGCAGATTTTTTAAAGCCGTCCCGTATATTTATGAAGCCTTTGATCTTATTTTCATTTAAATCAATTAGTTTATATGCTCCTTTTTTTGAAATATCTTCGACCCATTTAAATTGTGCAGATTCATTTAAATCAAATATATTATTTAGATTATTTCCAATAACCGGTTGTTCTTCT
>CAZUCY010000204.1:0-4765 GCA_964618785.1 uncultured Ignavibacteriaceae bacterium
AATTTTTCAGAAAGTCAATTCTTTTCTTTGTCTTTTCATCATGGCAGATTATGGCTCCCCCTTCGAATGTTGTAAAGACTTTTGTAGCATGAAAACTTAAAATGGATAAGTCACCAAAGTTTAAAACAGAAATACCTTTTACTCTAACATTAAAAGCGTGACTGGCATCATAAATGACTCTAAGATCGTAAGTGTCTGCTATTTGCTGGATTTTGTTTACATCACAAGGATTTCCATATACATGTACGGGAAGAATGGCTGCTGTTTTAGAAGTTATTGCGGTTTCAATTTTATCTGGATCTAAGTTGCAATAAACAGGGTCTATATCCGTAAAAACAGGCCTTATTTTATTCCAATGAAGCGCATGAGTTGTTGCAACAAAGCTGTACGGCGTAGTTATCACTTCTCCGGTTATTCTGAGTGCCTGTAAAGCTGTTATAAGGGCTAAAGTTCCATTTGCAAACAATGAAACGTATTTTACACCGAGAAATTCCGATAATTCCTGTTCAAACAACTTATGATATTTGCCGCCATTAGTCAATACTTTACTTTGCCAAATATCTTCCAAATAATGAACAAATTCATTTAGCGGAGGCAGACTAGGCTGCGCTACATAAATGCATTGATCCTCATATTTATTCTTAATAGCTTCTAATTCATCAGGATATAGATGCTTGATACCCGCAACTATTGCAGAAATATTTCGATGCTCTTTTATCACGGAAATCTCCTATATCTATTTCCGAAGCTTCCAATAACTAAAATCATTCCAACAGATTTTGTTTATTTTTTTGCTTTTAAATGTATATTTTAGATTAAATATATGTAGCTGGCTAATAATAGCCATTGCAAGACGGGTATGTTAAGATTCCAATAAGGTTCTTAATTGTTTTGTTTCTTCCTGTACTTTTTGCTCTGCCTCTTCATTAAAAGCTTTTTCATTAGAATCACGTTCAGCTTTTAAATCATTCATGTGCTTTTTATGTTCATCCATCGATTTGATATAACGGTCTTCAACATCCTTTGAAACCCTTTCAAAATCTTTCTTGTAAAGGGATTTTTGATATTCTTTCTCGTTTTTAACTGTATTAATAGCTTGCAAAAGCCGTTGTTTTTGATTAGAACCCTCTAAAAGAGCCATACCTGCAGCAAAGAATGAAATGATAAGACCTACAAAAAACGCAATAATTCCCCATTTAAATCCCGAAATGATTATAATTGACAGGATATTATTCATTTTACTTGGATCATCAATAGAGCTATTAGAATAACCTGCACACCCCCCCAACAAGAAAACCGTGAACGAAAGAATAAAGTTATAAGTCATTGCATTACGAAAAGTGGCTTTAGGATTCAGACTTTGGATATATTGAAGATTTTTTATTCTTTCTTCAAGAACGGCAACATTCTCATCAGCCCGTTTTTCAATTAACTCAAGATTTATTTCCAGTCTTTCTTTAAACTTTATTTTTTGATCCTCATGGTTTTTTATAAAAACCTGCATTTCATTGTACTTATCCTGAAGCCCTTTGTCAAAAATCAGTAATCTTTCTTTGACAACAGCAAAATTTTTCTGCCTGATAACATCAGTTACTTCTTGAATAATTTTGTTAAACTTTTCACGTAGTTTTGCCAAAGTGCCAAGAAATATTAAATTTTTTGAATCAATAAAATTATGTAAGATTTTTTCAAGGAAAGCTATGTCATGAATTATTTTGGGATTAAAATGTTCATTAAAATTTAAATCTTTAAATTCATTTAACTTTGTCCGGATAGTCTTAATATCGGTTTCAATGCTGTTTTTTGCATTATTGAAGAAATCAGCAATAATATCAAGCGAAGGGAAAAATTCCTGATGATAAAATAAATTAAGAACTACCGGAAATTTCATAAAATACTCAAACATTACTGTATCATTTTTCCCAATTGCAAATTCAAGCCTTGAAAGATCATAGTTATATAACTCGCTCAAAAAATCTAAAGGAACTACACTATGGTTTTCCTGCACATCAATTAGGACCTGATAAAATCTTGAAGTAATTCCAGCTGGTTTAGCTGTAATTGCTTCAGCAAGCTTGACTTTTGCTTGCGTAAAATCCATTTGATTTATATATATAAAAGCTGAATATAAATTAATCAAATAAGCCAATTCTTTTCTAAATTCGTCTTTTAATTTGCCGTTATTTAATATATTCTTAGAATTTTCTAATATTTCCAGTGCTTTAACCGGATTGAAGAGTACTTTATCAAATCCCAGTATCAAAGCTTGTAATATTAGAATGGGAAAATTTCCTCTACCTGAAGAATTTTTTTCTACAAGATTAAGGGCAGATGCAGCAAAATACTTTTTCTCTTGCTCAGGTTTTATTATAATCCATTTTGTATAGAATTCTTTAATAGTCTTATAAGAACTCGACACGGGATTTTGTGTCAAAAGTTTATATATATTTTCCATCTGAAGGATAAATGGCGATCTGATTATCCAGAATAACGGCGCTTCATCAAGCCTGATAAAAAACTCGCTTATTTCATAAGGCATGCGAAAGCTGAAAAATCTTGAATAGTCTTTAATGCTTTTAAGCGGATCGGGCTCTACAGAAGAATCAAATTGAAAAAATTCTTTGGACAAACTTTTAAACTTCGATGTCTGCAGAATAGCAAGTGTAGCATCATTAAATTCATTATCTTCAACTAATATATTTTCCAGGTCCATTATTTTTTCTTATTAAATACTAAAATATTTTAAATAATAATTCTAAAATCACAGATTAACAAAAATATTTTCATCCTAAATCCATTATCGAACAAAACTATTTGTATTTTAGTAAGAAAAACGATTATCACCGGTTTGGAATCTCTATCATTAATTCAATATGAATCAAGAATTGATAAAGCAGTATGTTTTATTTCCAACCCTAATAGGGAAAATATATTAATATTATCCTTGGCTATTATGGATTGTTTGGCGCATCGAAAGAACTGAAAGTATAGTAAGCAAAATTCATGCAAAATCTTTACGTATTTATGTAATATAGAATTAAAAAAAATGATAAGCATAAAAAGAGGCTATTTCCGGTATACTCAGTATTGTTTTAAACAATTTTGTAAATAATCAGTTATTTTAACATTATTTTAGTTCCTTCTAATGAAAGAGTAAGAATGTCTTTAGGATTGAGGCCAAATGTATATCATGTAAAAAACATAAACGATGCTAAAAAATGGTGCACTGATGTATTAGGTAAAGAGCATTATTTTAACCAGCCGTATTATGCAGGCTACAATTTAGGCGAATATGAACTTGGTCTTGTGACGGTTTGCACAGAAAGCAATCCTAAACTTGGCGGATGGGTTGCATATTGGTGTGTAAAAGATGCAAAGAAAGCTTTTTATAAACTAATAATGTCAAGCATTGTTGCACATGAAGACATTAGGATGTAGGAGACGGAATTTTAGTCGGAGCATAAAATATCCTTTTGGAAATATATTCGGTATTTTAGAGAATCCCCATTTCTTAATTGAAAAATAATTTAAATTGGCAAATCCGCATGAACATATTTGAAGAAAAGATAATTTCGGGATTTGGCAATACAATGCTTAGCCCTCTTTCAAAGTAAGATATTCCGGCATTTAGAAACATTGCTTTTAATTCTGATATTTGAAAATTCAGCCTGTACAAAGTTTCCGACGAAAAAGAATTGAACCTTTTTGTAGAACAAGTCCATTAACTAAGAGACAAAAATGAACGTATTACATTTATATTATGGATAAATGAAATAATATTGTAATAAGTTCAATAAGTTATTTAAATATATCCGATAAATATAAAAGATTGGTAAAAAGCGCTTTATGGCTCGGAAAAAATTATAAGGGCATGAGAATAAATAAAATATGCAAATATCTTCTTCTCCAGTTTGCCTTGAAAGATCTTAATTACGATCGCGTCGAATTAAAGACAATCGTTTTAAATGAGCAATCAAGGAAAGCTATTTTAAAAATAGGAATAATAGAAAAAGAAATACTTAGGAGTAATACTCTTATGCACGACGGCAGAAGAAGATATACTATTTATTACAGCATTTTGAAAAATGAATGGGAAGATATTAAAAAGAATATCTTTATTCCGGGAAGATATTCCTTCCGGAATATTGTCAATAATAAATAATTCTGATAGGCTGCAAAAATCATTCTTTCTGTTTTGCAACAACCAACAGCCCCAGTATACCAAGATCGCTGAAAAGTAAAGGAGCCAGCACAGGTGCAAAAGCCAATATTCTTTCGAGACTGATTGCTCCCGTACCTGCTAAATCAGCAGACAGATGAAATCCGAAACCAAGCACGCCGATTATGACAGCGGAAACCATAGTCCAGAAATAGACCAGCTCGTCACCTTTGGTCCATTCTTTTGCAACGGAAATATAAAGTACGACAGAGGTTGCAAATAAGCCAAAAATAATTGCAATCAATTTATAGAATGAATACCCGTACTGTGCATGATCAATAATTGAAGTAACGGAACTTGCACCAAAACCCAATCCGACCAGCCAAAGGAAATGCCTCTCTCTGGAAATAGGAGCCTTTAAAGTTCCCAAGCCGGGAATATGGAGTACACCCGACTGACCTTCAAATTCTTCAGTAACAGCATAAAGTCCCAGAAGAGAAATACCTGAAAATGCCAGAGGCGCTAAAATCGGCGAACCAAAAACTACCCATGACCATGTTAAATAACCGGCAGGATTCAAAACAGCATTAGCATGAAAAGCTGTAC
>CAZUCY010000205.1:0-4657 GCA_964618785.1 uncultured Ignavibacteriaceae bacterium
CCACCAATCTTGGCTGGAAATCAAAAATTGGTATGGAAACTTTCTGAATATAATAGTTTTATAAAGTGAGATGAGGCAAAATTTCATTATTATTTTAAACAAAAATAATAATACTTTAATTGAAAACAATATTTCAAAATAAGAAAATACTTATTTTTACTAAGAACTCTTATAACTTAAATTAAAAAAAGTGGAAAATAGCAATCATATTTCTCAACCCAACAGTAAGCGGCTAGATTTTCTTGATATTGCAAAAGGAATAGGAATAATTTTGGTCGTTTTAGGACATACCTATCGTGGGAATGGGTTAAATATATTTATTTATTCTTTTCATATGCCGCTTTTTTTCTTTATATCTGGATTATTATATAATCAAAAGAAATATGCTACAACTTTTTTCTTTTTAAAAAATAAGATACGAACATTATTATTACCATATGCGTCATTTTATATATTGTCATATTTTTATTGGTTATTCGTAGAAAAAACGCTAAGGCAAGGCACTGATGTCTATTTTACTGTACCAATTATTGGCTTTTTCTATGGAACGGACTTTGCACTATATATGTATCCAAATGGAGCTCTATGGTTCTTAACATGTTTATTTACTACAGAATTATTGCTCTTCTTTATACTCAAGTTCATTAGAAGCAATAAATTAAGATTGGCTATGTTCATATTTTGTGGCTTAATTGGCTATTTTTTATCGATTAAAAATTATCCTCCTCTGCCATTAAGTGCAAATACATCTTTTATAGCTATAGTATTTGTCGGAGTAGGGTTTTTATCTAAAGATTTTTTCATCCCAAGAATAATGCAAATTAGTAAAAATAGATGTTTGTTGATATCCCTCTTTATCTTTACAGTTGTTTATTTATTGGCTCCAATTAATGGTCAAATTGATATGGATTATTCGAAATATCAAAATCCGGTCATATTTACAATATTAGCGTTAATAGGCATTTTAGCATGTTTATTGTTAGCCAGTTATATTAATTACAACAAAATACTACAATTTTTTGGAATAAATTCACTTATTGTAATGGGATTATCAGAATTAGTTAAAAGAGCTGTAATCGGCCTGGTTTCAAAGTTTACAAATTTGCCAATATTATTTCTAAGGCAATCTTTGTTGTATTCACTTATTTGCGTTTTTATTATTTTGTTATTTTTCGTACCAATTATATACATGTTGAATAAATATTTATATTTATTTTTAGGGAAACGTAAATTAATCTAATTATGTCCAGCTGAAAAATATGCATTATCTTGTTTTTACTTAATTGTTAATAAGTATTTGAATTATAAGAACTAAAATATTTATGATTTCTGTATTGATAAATGCTTTTGCCTGCGGCCCTAATTGGGGTTCAGAAGTTGGCATGGGTTGGCACTGGGTGGTTTCATTAAGTGAATATTGTCAGCTTACGGTGATTACTGAAAAAGGGTTTCAAAAAGATATAGAAGAAAAGCTTCCCAAAATGGATCTAAAGTTTGTCCCAAAATTTCATTATATTAATATTGGGGAAAATGCTAGGAAACTATTTTGGAAACAAGGTTCATTTCGATTTTATCATTATTATAAAAAATGGCAAAAAGAAGCTTATCAGCTAGCCATAAAACTAATAGAGAAGGATAAATATAATATCATTCACCAATTAAACATGATTGGTTTTAGAGAACCCGGATATTTATGGAAAATAAAGAATATTCCATTTATATGGGGACCTGTTGGAGGATATAATCAATTTCCTTGGACTTATTTCTCGATGCTCAATTTTAAAAATAAATTATTCTATTTAATAAAAAATATTATTAACGAAATTCAAAAGATTTTACTATATAGACCCAGGGAATCTGCAAAAAGGGCAAATGCACTTTTTGCTGCAACTATCGAATCTAAAAAAAGTTTGATAAAAATTTCAAAGAATACGCCTATCATTTTAAATGAAACAGGATGCAATTCAATTGCTTTGGTAAAAACAGATAAGAAGGATGAGGAATTTTTACAAATTCTTTGGGTAGGAAAATTAATTGGACTTAAAGCTTTACCAATAGCGCTGTATACTCTTTCAAAAATTAAACTTAAAGTAAAATTTAAGTTTATAATTGTTGGCGATGGACCTGATGAAAGATATTGTAAAAAACTTGCACAAAGACTTGGAATTAATGAATATTGTGATTGGATAGGGAAAATTACTAATGATCAGGTGATACATTTGATGAGAAAATGTGGGTTTCTATTTTTTACCAGTCTTAAAGAGGGGACTCCGCATGTTATTACAGAAGCAATTGAAAATGGGCTTCCTGTATTATGTCATGATTCTTGTGGACACGGAGTTGTGGTAACTAAAGAATGTGGAGTTAAAATTTCAATGAAAAACTTTAATAATAGTATTTTGGAATTTAGCAAAGCAATAATCAATTTTGCAAATAATCCATCTCTTCTTGATAGTCTTTCAAAAGGTGCATTAAAAAGGGCGAATGAAATTACGTGGGATTCAAAAGCCAGATTTATGTTTAATAAGTATCAAGAAATAAAAGCAATTGATGTTTAGATTTGTGAAAAAATTACGAGATATGTATCTCAAAGTGATAAAATGGCGGAAATATAAAATTGGAAATAATTTCCATGCTGGACGTGCCGTTTTTTTATGGGCAAAAAATCAAATAGTGATCGGTAAGAATTTTTATATTGGTAAATATTCTCAGATTGAATGTGATGCTGTAATTGGGGATAATGTCATTTTAGGAAATCATGTTGCTTTGGTAGGTAAATATGATCATAATTATAAACAAATTGGCATTCCTGTCAGATTGGCTTCACAGATTAGGGATAACGATTATAACTGGAAAGGATTAGATTCAAAAATCATAATTGAAGATGATGTCTGGGTTGGTTTCGGGGTTATTATTTTAAGCGGTGTGACAATTGGTCGTGGCTCTATTATTGCCGCTGGTGCAGTCGTAACCAATTCTGTGCCGCCTTATGCGGTTGTTGGGGGAAATCCGGCAAAAATTATTACTTATCGTTTTACTGCACAACAGATTATTGAGCATGAACATTTACAAAATAAATAAAATTAAAATATTAAAATCATCTATTTCGATTTGCAATAGTTATCAGGAACTATATTCATATTGTATATGTAATAATTCTGATCTTTCTAAATTTATTACTTTAAATAATGTACATTCAACTATTGAAGCTTTTTATAACGCAAATTACAAAAAAGCCTTAGATTCTGCATTTATTGCTTTACCGGATGGAAAACCTCTTTCCATTGTTGCAAAATTAAAGGGACATAAAGATGCCATTCGTATAATGGGTCCGACTTTTATGGAAAAAACGCTTGAATGGGGTCAAAAAGATAATATTAAACATTTTTTTTTCGGAAGCCTACGGGAAACCCTTAAAAAAATAGAATATATAATTAAATCTAAATATCCTGCCTCCAATATTGTCGGCGCAATTTCTCCGCCTTTTAGAACTTTTACTGAAGCAGAAAATAAAACTTTTCTTGAACAAATAAATAAAGTAAATCCGGATATTATCTGGGTTGGGCTTGGCGCTCCCAAACAGGAAATATGGATGTATGAAAATTATAAGAAATTAAACCGGGGTATTATGATAGGAATCGGCGCTGGATTTGATTATCTGGCTGGTAATACAAAGCATGCTCCCGAATGGATGAAGAATTTTTCACTTGAATGGCTGTACAGATTAATTCAGGAACCCAAAAGACTTTGGAAACGATATCTGGTTACAAATACTCTTTTTTTATTCTTAATTACTTTGGAATTGCTTCATATAAAAAATTTTAAACCGTAAAGTTTATTTTCTCATTTTAATATGAGGTTATAAATATTCTATTTGAATGAAAATAATTAATCAGATAAAAACATTTTCAATTAGTTTGTTTTCATTTTTCAAATCATTTCATCTAAAAATATATTTCATCTTGCACTATAATGAACCAAATTAGGTACTAAAGTTAGTCCTAACATTTTAGCTTGTTTTTCCAAACGTTTTCTTAAATGTTCCTCATATTTTTGTTGATATTTAATGAACCCTTGGTCAACATAGTCAGAGCCCTCGGTCATGATGTTATAAAAGATGACAGCAATTTTTCTGGCAGTGACTTTTATCACTATGCCAGATCCTCGCTTAGCTTTAATTCTTTTTTAGAAACCCGATAAAGCATGATTCTTACTGTTTGTCACGGCAAAAGCAGCAAGCTTGAATATTTGTCCGGCTTTTGTATTTTTATATAACTTTCTTTTCTTATTACTCTTGCCTGATGAATGTTTCCCAGTCTTCCACTTACTTAAATCAATTCCTACTTCAGATATTTCTTGAAGCATTATGTAATCAGAAAGACCTGTAATCTGAGATGGGTTTTTCCCATGTGTCAATTTCATAAAAAAAGAGCTTCATTCTCTAAATACTTTGAGAAATCCAACCCACCCATAACACCTTTGATCGAATGGTATATGCTTCAACTTAAAAACATATTCTTCAGTGAATTTTGGATCATATATTCAGATTATAGGACCAAACAAGGCTTTTCCATATCATCCCTACCGGGATTTGTATTTTATCATTTCTGCATGGTGAGATAATTTTGGAAACAATAGAATAGTAGAAATATATAAT
>CAZUCY010000206.1:0-4622 GCA_964618785.1 uncultured Ignavibacteriaceae bacterium
AAAGAAATATGCGAAGAGAAAAATATACATGTATTATATTAAAACCTGAAAATTTTTTTCAGGCAGCTTGAATCAAATCTACCCGGATTTATATTATTTCATTTTGGAAGGTTAATATTGGGCGGTTGGAAAAAGATTTTTAAATCAATAGCAGACTTTTGGAAGAGATTGGAAGATAAATTATAATTAAATAAAAATGATTAAAATTGATAATAAACGAACATTCCCTAAGTATTTTAGTATCCTCAACAAATATTAAGCTATTTCGATAATATAAGTGAAAACTTCTCCTAAAAAGCATATTATTTGCTTTTCAGTTAAAAAATTAATAAGTTCACTTGTGATACACAATTATTCTATGAGATACAGCACAAAAACAAATAATTTTTTTAAAACTAATATTTCCTTAATACTTTTCGATAATTTATTTGTCTAATAATTATATTAGACTATTATTTAAAATATATTTAGACTAAATTACCTTGTATCTGAGAATTAATTAAATTAAAAAGATGCAAAGGGAGTCTAATCAAGAAATAAATTGTTCATTAAGAGATTGGGAAAATAAGGAAGTCTTATTACCACAATCTGTACTTAATATTCACCTGATCGATTCAAACCATTTAGAGGCATATAGCTATTTAGATAATTTAAAACAACAGTTAAATTCTCCAGAATCTGTTGTGGCGAGTAAGAATAGAAAATGTACAAAAATTGTCAATATTCGATTAAGTGGAAAAAATCACAAGTACTTGCAAGTAGTGATAAGATATAGTAGATTTTTTAGTAGTGTTTTAGGTAAAAAAAATTTTATCGTGTCCTTTTATGGTGCCCAAAAACCAAAGAAAGGAAAAATATTATGGAAAAAATGAATATAAATATTGATAAAAAGCTGGATGTATTAACAGCTTATATTAAAGAAGATTACATAAGTAACTCCAACTTAGAAGTTATTGAGGTAGATGATATGAACATTCTATTTCATATTGATCCCCAAACAAGAGAGTTGGTTATGATTCAAGTTTATGATTTTTCGGTCATAAAAAGAATTTTAATAAAACGATTGCTATTTTTAGTAACTAAAAATGCCATTAAAACATGGTTGAATACTATTGTGGAATCTTTCCAAGCGAATAACAAACTAAAAGAAAGATTTGCTTAAAAATATTTTGAGAGCACTCTAATCCTATGAGTCCACTTTATTATTAAAAGCTAAATACTCTATTGATTAAATCTTTTTAGTTAGTCCCGCCTTCATTACGCGAATTAATCTTAATTTTCTATTATAAGTAATTTGAAGAGAAGTTCACTTCTTTTCATGTCTTAGCAATTCAAATCTAACCCACTAAATTATCCCGCCGAACAACCGCGTGTCATAATTATGTTTTATTAGCGAATGGAGAAACATTATGTCTTGGGAAGAATTATATCCAATCGTAAAAGTTCAAGCAAATTTTGCAGTTCTAAGATACGAAGAACCTGACCGCCGCAAGCGGACGGGGTATCGAAATACAAATACGGAGCCAGGATTCGCCGCAAGCGACGGGGAATTCGACCCCGGAAAGATTAAACTTCCAAGGTTGAGGAAAACCTTGAAGGTTAACACCAAACCTAAGTTGAAACAAAACCTCCAAGGTTGAAGCCAAACCTTGGAGGTTAATTAAATATCATTATGCTTAACCGGAAATTCTAAATGCCGCTAAGGGGGGATGTCATTTCTTTATGTAAGCGTTCAAGCCGATAACAACTGGTTTACCATCAATTATACATTTTGTCGGTGTGTTTCCGTGCGTAGTTGCCACCACTAATGTTTTCCCCGATGCGCTTGGTGTAGGTTCCTGCAAATCAATGCTGATGATTAGTTTGCCGTTTTCAATTTTAACTTCCATTAAATTTATCTCCGATTTTATATTTCTGATATTTGATGAAAAATTTTTTAAAACTGAACAGTAAGTTAAAACAGAAAAATTTTAATTTACAACACAAGAAAGCCTTTTGTCTCAGGATCAATTACGTAAAACGATCTTATGTAACTTTATAACATACTTTGCGGGTCTACATCGTAAATTAATTTTACGTCTTTGTAACGTGATTTTTTGTTAAATTCAATAAATGAGTTTATTATCGCCTGCCGTAAAATTTTACCGCCCGGGTCTGTTTGTTTAAAGCTTTTTATTAAAATTTGAAACCTGTAATTACCTTTTAACCGGGCAATAATTGCATAGGAAGGCTGGGAAATATTTAACCACTTTTTATATGCTGTAAGTTCTTTGTAAAAATCATTTATTGCCCCTTTTGCTTTTTCTTCTTCAGGATCTTTTGTTTCAACAAGGCATAATCTTACAAAAGGCGGGTATCCCAATCTTTCGCGGTCTATTATTTCCTTTTGATAAAAACCTGCATAATCATTCTGTAAAACTTTTTGAAGCGCAAAATGCTTTTCATTTTGTGTCTGAATTATAACTTCTCCCTCAACTTTGCTTCTGCCTGCCCTGCCTGCTACCTGCGTAAGAAGCTGAAATGTACGTTCATCCGCCCGGAAATCAGGAAGCCAGAGCGTGGTTTCAGCCGATATAACTCCAACCAATGTAAGGCGCGGAAAATCTAATCCTTTTGATACCATCTGTGTACCGACGAGGACATCAATACCGCCCCTGCCGAATTCAAACAGGATTTTCCCGAGGCTTGATTTTCTTGAAATGGAATCAGAATCAACTCTTTTTATTTTTATACCGGGGAAATAAAATGACAGTTCATCTTCAACTCTTTCCGTACCTGTGCCGAAATACTTTATTGAAAGTGAACCGCAATGCGAGCAAGCCCCCGGTACTTTTTTTATCAATCCGCAATAATGACATTGAAGAATATTCTGATTTATATGGTATACCATTGGAACCGAACAATTATCGCACGTTTCGATTTCACTGCAATCTTCGCAATAAATTTGCGTGGAAAATCCCCGCCGGTTTTGAAGAATGATTACTCCTTCTTTTTTCTTTAACCGGTCTTCAATTTTATCAAGTAGAATTTTCGAAAATACATTCTCCATCTTTTTCTTTTTTCTCTCGATGGAGATATTTATAAGCTCTATCCCGGGCATCTTTGCATTATCTATTCTTTCAGGCAGTGAAAGCAATTTGTATTTGCCCGTTTTTGCATTGTACATACTTTCAATAGAAGGCGTTGCAGAACCGGAAATTACAGGACAGTTATTTATACGCGCTAAAATAATTGCCGAATCCCGAGCGCTGTACTTAGGCAGCGATTCAAACTGCTTGTAACTGGCGTCATGTTCCTCATCTACTACAATTATTCCGATATTTTTTAAAGGCGCAAATAATGCCGATCTTGCTCCAACGACGACCTTCGATTTCCCTTTTAATATTCTTCGCCATGAATCATATCTTTCACCAAGCGACATCCGGCTGTGTATTACGGAAACCTGTTCTCCGAAGTTGTTGAACAGCCTTGATGTTATCTGCGGAGTCAGGGAAATTTCAGGGACGAGCAGCATTGCGGTCTTTTTTTGCTCAAGCGCTTTTGCAATAAGTTCTATGTAAACCTGCGTTTTACCGCTTCCGGTTACTCCATGCAGTAAAAACGGCTGAAATTTTTCTTCTTCTATAAATGCCGCCACTTCATCAACAATTGTCTGCTGTTGAACGGTAAGAATTATTTTAACATGATCTTCACTGTAAGCTCCTGAAAATGTCCTCTCTACTTCTTTTTCAAATATATTTATTAATCCCTTCTTTTCAAGCGATTCAATTGATGCCTGCGAAGCTTCGGTCTTTTTTAAAAGGTCGGCAAGCGGGATGGATTTCCCTTTCTTATTAATGAGTTCCAGTATAATTTTAACTTGTTTGGGAGAGCGGCTTTCCAATTCAGGAAAGTATGCGTAAACTTCCGCAATAGTTTTATTCAACTTAACATATTTTACTTTTTTTATCTTTACCTTTGCCTCTTCAATTTCATCAAGAATATTAAGCGCGCCTGCTTTTTCAAGAGTCCTGAGCGATGAATAAATATTTTTTTTATTAAGCTGCTTTTGAAGGTAAGATAAATTTATCTCATCCCTTTCCGATAGAATTTTTAATATACCTGCTTTAACCGATTCTTTATTCTTTTCTTTTGATAATAGCTCCGCGCATTGTTCACGGTCGCTCAATATTTTCCTTTTTGACTCAACATCTAAACCGTAGGGAACGGCGAGCTTTAAAGCTTCCCCGAGCGAGGATAAATAGTAATCAGATAACCATTGATAGAATTCAAGATCCTTTTTATTAAAAATAGGAATTTTATCAAGTATATCGTTTATTGGTTTTATCTTTTCAGTAGATGGGGGAGTATCTGTAGTATTAATTATGAATCCTGTAAGCGTCCTTTTCCCGAAAGGGACAATTGCGCGCACTCCCATTTCAGTATATTTTTCCAGCTCCTCCGGTACGGAGTAAGTAAAAGAATTTCGAAAGGGAAGAGGAAATACAATCTCTGCATACATAATTTTATACTTATATAAACACAACATTTAAAGCAAGCCGCATCTTCCGCCAAATAGTCACTTTGGGAGAGGTTTGATTGCCGTGATAACTGAAATTCCTATAATAATTCCACTCCTTCGG
>CAZUCY010000207.1:0-4609 GCA_964618785.1 uncultured Ignavibacteriaceae bacterium
AAAATCACTAAAAGTGATTGAAGGGGTAAATTTTGCTAAAGATTTGCAAAATGAACCTTCAAATATTTTAACTCCTGTTTCACTTGCATCAAGAATTTCAATTACATTGAAAAGTGCCGCTATAAAAGTAAAAATCTTTGATGAAAAAGAAATTAAAAAAAGGAAAATGGGAGGGGTTATTGCTGTTGGAAAGGGTAGCATTAATCCTCCGAGATTTATAGTCTTGGAATACAAAGGTGAATTGACTACTAAAAGCACCAAAAAAATAGCGTTAATAGGCAAAGGTGTAACATTTGATTCGGGGGGAATATCTATTAAACCGTCCGCGCACATGGATGAAATGAAAGCTGATATGTCCGGTGCTGCAGTAGTTGCCGGAGTAATTCTTGCTGCGGCTAAAACAAAACTCCCGGTTCATATTTTAGGTGTTATTCCTGCGGTTGAAAATATGCCTTCAGCAAAATCTTTTAAGCCTGGAGATATAGTAATAACTTCCTCCGGTAAAAGTATCGAAATAGAAGATACCGATGCAGAAGGCAGGGTAATTTTGTCGGATGCACTTGAATTTGCCTCGAAAGCAAAACCGGATGTAATTATTGATCTGGCAACATTAACAGGGGCTTGTGTTGTTGCGCTCGGCGAGTTTATCGCAGGTTTATTTACTAAAAACGAAAAACTTGCAGATGAGTTATATAAGACTGGTTTAAAGACTTATGATAGGCTATGGAGATTGCCTTTGTGGGATGATTATAATTACTTAATAAAAAGTAATATCGCCGATGTTAAAAATTTAGGAATACGCTGGGGAAGCGCTGTAACTGCGGCTAAATTTCTTGAAAAATTTGTTGATAAAAATATCCCATGGGCGCATTTAGATATAGCTGGTCCAGCAATGGCAAATGACTTTAATAATTACACTAAAAAGTACATGACAGGCTTTGGTGTTAGGTTATTGTTCGAATATTTATCCCGCAATTAAATCAACATATCCATTGCCAAAGGCATCACTTTGGCATTGCCACTGTGGGACAATTCCCTCTCGAAAAGGGAATAAAAGGATTTTCACTTTGGGAGATGTGCTTAATAATAATTGTAGCGCACAAAAAATACACTTAGTAAAAAAATGCTATTCTATAATATTTCCGTCCTTTATTTCAAAAACTTTGTCAGCTAATTTTACCAATCCCTGGTTATGAGTAACAATAACAAAAGTCTTGCCGAATTTATTCCTCAGATCTACAATAATTTGATGGATAATCTCGCTGTTTGCCGAATCCAGATTGCCTGTAGGTTCATCGGCAAAAATAATTGAAGGATTATTAGCTAAAGCTCTTGCAACAGCCACACGTTGCTGCTCACCGCCGGAAAGTTCTGCCGGTTTATGATTCGCTCGGTCTGCCAGACCGACTGCACTTAATAGCTCCAAAGCTTTTTCGATTGATTTATTTAACGAGGTTCCGAAAATCATTTGAGGAATTGCAACATTTTCTACAGCCGTAAATTCAGGGAGAAGATGATGAAACTGAAAAACAAACCCGACATTAATATTTCTGAATTTAGTAAGCTTTTCATCGGAAAGTTTGAAAATATCCTGATTATGAAAATATACAGAACCGCTGTCCGGCCTGTCTAATCCTCCGAGTAGATGAAGAAGAGTGCTTTTGCCGGCGCCTGAAGCTCCCACTATTACGGATATTTTATTCTCTTCAATATCAAGCGAGATAGACTTCAGAACTTCAAGCCTTAATTTTTGATTGTTCTTATATCTCTTTATTAAATTTTCTGTTTTTAGAATTATCGAATTATTCATTATATCTTTTTATTATTAAATATTTTTATTCCCATTTTATTGCTTCAATTGGATCAACTTTTGCGGCACGCCGTGCCGGTAATAATGATGCAAAAAATGAAAGCAGCATAGATGCTCCTGAAATGAAAAAGAAATCAGAAACCTTTACCTGAAGCGGGAGAGAATCTATTTTGTACTGTGTGGGATCCAAAGGATAAATATTATATTTCAACTGAAGATAGCAGATTAAATATCCAAGGATTGCTCCAGCAACCGTTCCTATAGCTCCAATTAGCAAACCTTCATACATAAAAATTTTCAGAATCGATTTCTCATTGGCTCCCATTGATCTCAAAATGCCGATATCGCGTTTTTTTTCTATTACAGACATAGAAAGCGAACCCAAAATATTAAACGTTGCAACTGCCACTATCAAGCAGAGAATTATGTAAGCAGCCCATCGTTCAAGTTTCATAACAGTATAAAGTTCCCTGTGAAAATCATACCATGTATTTACACTGAATAGATTTTTATCAAGTTTCTTTTCAAGCAGGTCTTTTACATCAAACGAATGATTTATATTATTAAGCTTAATGTCATAACCCTGAACATCATCACCGTAGCCTAAAAGTTTTTGTGCAGTTTCCAGATTAGTGAATATATATAATTCGTCATATTCATTATTGTTAGAACTGTAAATTCCGCTTACAACAAATTTCCGGGATATAGGCTGGGACAACTGAGTAATTACGTTCTCAATTCCCACAGGTGAAATTAATGTTATCGTATCTCCAATAACAGATTGTAACCTGTCAGCCAAAGTTAATCCAAGAATGATTAATGGAGTACCCTTTTCATCTGAAAGATAATAATTTCCGAACAGTATGCTCGGCTTGATACCGTATATGTCATTCCCCGATTTTTCTTCTATACCTTTAAGATTTATTACTTGTGTTAATCCCTGGTTATATGCCAATACTTTCCCGGATACATACGGTGCATAATTCTTTACTTCGGAAATCGAACTTAACGCAGAGATAATATCATTTTGTTTATTGTACCCTTCAGGCGAGATAATCTCTATCCTAGCGTGCGGATCAAATGTGACAAGGAAAGATGTAACAAGACTGCCGAATCCATTAAACACCGAGAGTACTACTATTAATGCGGCAACGCCGATTGTTATTCCTGCAATAGAAATGAGAGAAATAATTGTAATAAAATTAATTTTATGCTTAGATATTAAATATCTTCTGGATATATAAGATTCAAATTTCATTAATTTTTATGTCCAATTCTTAATTAAACCGTATTGTTGATACCGGATGAATTTTAGATGCAATATAACTCGGCATAAACGAAGCTATAATGCATAAAGCAAAAGTAATAATTGAAACTATTAAAAAGTTTTGTGCTGAAATAAAAATAGGTACCGATGACATAAAATATACGGAAGATGGAATTGAAATTAATTTATATCGGAACTGCAGTTCGATTAAGACAAATGCAATAATGTTCCCGATCAAAATGCCCATAATTGCAAGGTAGCAGCCCTGGTAGATAAAAATGGATATAATCTGCTTCCTGTTTGCTCCTAGTGATTTCAAAATTCCAACAGTATTTGTTTTTTCAAGTACAATCATCAGTAGTGTCCCTATTATATTAAAAACTGCAACAATGATTATTAAACCCAAAACAATTGGAATGGGCTTCTTTTGAAGTGCAATCCATGTAAAAATATTCCTGTGTATTTGATAAATTGATCTTACGGCGTAAGGGTAGCTAAGATGAATTGTCAAATAATTTGTCAGACTGTCAATTTTTGTAATATCATTTACCCTAATATCATACCCGCTGACTTTATCATTTAAATTAAACAATCTTTGAGCCGTTTTTATGTTTACATATGCAATTAAATCATCATAAGTAGCCATACCGCTTTCAAAAATTCCTGTAATAACAAATTTTTGGATATTCGGCAGATTTTCAGCCGAAGGAATTTTGTTCTTATTGAGTGCAAAAATCGTAACATTATCACCAATTTTAACCATTAGCTTATCAGCTAGCTTTTTGCCAATAATTATTGTTGGCAGATCAGCATTATCTATTAATTTAAGTTTGCCCTGGATTATGTCTTCCTGAACACCTTTCCAACTATCTTCGGGTCTGATACCTTTAATACTGATACCATCTTTAATGGTTTTACTGCTGATTATTGCAAGCTGTGAAACGAAGGGATTTACATCCTTTGCTTGAGGATAAAGTTTTTCTTTTAATAATGGCAAAACCAAATCATAGTTACTAAGTGTGCCTGAATAAGATGAAATCTGAATGTGCGAATCAAAATCGACAATTTTGTCAGTAATGGTTCTTTCAAAACCGTTTAAAATGCTCAAAGCTATTATTAATGTCGCCACACCGAGTGCAATTCCTGTTATGGAAATACCGGAGATAAACGAGATAAATTTGGAATCTTTTTTCGAAAATATTAATCGTTTTGAAATATAAGACGGAAATGACATCTGATATAGTCCGAATAATTATATATTTAAAATTAACTAAGATACCACAGATAAAAAAAATAAAGTAAATAATTTATTTCTGATTAAATTGCAATAAAATGTGATTGTAAGAAGAAAAAATAGATGTTATTACGTTGTTTTTTTAGAGATGATAACTTATATTTCTTGTCTATTTTCAAATACTTATTTTAATAGTGATAACACAAGTTCTTTCAAATATTGCAAAAACAATGAGCTTTAGTATCGGGGCGTAGCGTAGCCCGGTTCATCGCGCCTGCTTTGGGAGCAGGAGGTCGCA
>CAZUCY010000208.1:0-4520 GCA_964618785.1 uncultured Ignavibacteriaceae bacterium
CAGCTCCGGATTTTGACCGGATTCCCTATTCTTCCTGTTTTTATACAGGACACCGCAAATATTTTTAAGAACTACATTTAAAATAAATTTTTTATTTTAAAATTCAAAATTAAATTTGCTATCAGGTAAATCTTATAAAACATTCTTGTTAGCCACAAAGTATTGCATAACGAAAAATATTTTTTAATTGCCTCAACTCCTATCTACGGATAGTAAGGAGCCGGAGCAATTTGCCACAGTCTGATTTAGCTAAATTCAAACAAATATTATTTTTTAACAGCAAATTCTTTTAAAAAAGACATAATTTTATCATGATTATATCCTTTACCTTCTTCCAATTCACCGGCATTTTTGGATTTTATCAGATTACCTCTTTTATCAAGAATAAAGATATGAGGATACCCTTCTATCTTCGGGAATTTTGATAAAACGGTTTCGTTCTTATTCTCTTTGCTGTAATTTATTTTAACAAAAACATAATGCTTATCAAGATATTCCTGCAGATCTTTGTTTGATTCATAGAAATTATCAAGGCGGCGGCACCATATGCACCATTCGCCTCCTACATCAACATAAATTTTTTTATTTATCCACTTGGCTTCTGCAATCGCATCTTGAAGATCTTTTTGTGCATCCCTGGTTGTATCAAACTTTGTTACAAAGATAAACTTCTGTTTTTCATTATTCTTATCTTGCGCACTTAAGCCGGCATATAAGACTATAACAAATAATGAAATTATTAGTACCCTTACTTTCATTTCATTTACTCTTTTCTTTTACATTTATACAATTAATTATTTATCTCAAAAATAGAAATTAAATTTACTAAACATTTATATTATTGCAATTATTATTAAATACCGAAAGAAATTTTTTAAGTAACGAAATATATTTTTATTTTAGAAAAATTGTACCTTTGTAATATTCAAATTATTAAATTTGAAAGAATAAAATGAAATTCGCCAAAAGATTAAACCAGCTTCCTCCATATCTTTTTGCAGAAATAAATGCAATTAAGCTTAAAAAGAGACAGGAAGGTATTGATATTATAGACCTTGGCATGGGAAACCCGGATCAGCCGACACCAAAATTTATTATAGATAAATTGAAGCAGACTATAGATGATCCGAAGACTCACCGCTATTCCGTTTCAAAAGGTATACCGGCAATATTAAAAGCCATATCAAGAAAATATAAACGAGATTTTGATGTAGATATTAATCCTTCTACAGAAGCTGTTGCTACAATAGGAAGCAAGGAAGGGCTCGCACATTTATGCCTGGCAATGCTTGACACCGGTGATGTTGTGCTTGTTCCAAACCCAACCTATCCGATTCACATTTATGGAGTTACTGCCGCCGGAGCGAATGTTGTCTCAATCCCTCTTAGTAAAGAAAATAATTTTGTACCGGATATTTCTCTAATTACCAGGGCAATGTGGCCTCAGCCCAAAATGCTGATTTTAAATTTCCCGGCTAACCCGACTACCGCTGTTGTAGACCTGGATTATTTAAAAGAAATAGTTGCTTACGCAAAAAAAACGGATATGATTATCGTCCATGATATGGCATACAGCGATATAGTTTTTGACGGTACAAAAGTCCCTTCCATACTACAGGTTCCCGGGGCAAAAGAAGTTGCGGTTGAATTCTTTACTATGTCAAAAAGTTATAACATGGCAGGCTGGCGCGTGGGATTTTGCGTGGGCAATGCCGAGATTTGTAAAGCGCTTGCCAAATTAAAAAGTTATTATGATTACGGAATTTTTACTCCGATACAGGTAGCTGCAATAGCTGCGTTAGATTCTCCTCCATCCGTTACAAAAGCAATTGCGGAGGTTTACGTAAAGCGGCGCGATGTTCTTGTTGAAGGATTGAACAGTATTGGGTGGAATGTTAAAAAGCCAAGAGCAAGTATGTTTGTATGGGCTCCTATCCCTAATAAATTTAAAGAGATGGGTTCAATTCAATTTTCCAAACTGCTTATTGATGAAGCTGAAGTGGCAGTATCACCCGGTATGGCTTTCGGCGAGTACGGTGAAGGCTACCTGCGTATTTCTATGGTGGAAAACGACCAGCGTATTAAACAGGCAGTGAGAAATATTAAAAAATTAATGGATAAATAATTTCTTTCCGGCAACTATATTGAAAAGCAAAAATAAGCTGGATAAAATTTTGACGGATAAAACATCCAGCTCAGAGCAAATTTTATCCGGCTTAAATAATTACCTTCTTGAAATAATCAACGACCGGAAAGTAGTTGAATTTGCTTTAAAAAAAGTTAAAGCTGATCTTTTTCAATTTACCGGTGTTGAAAATTATATTAATTCCTTTGAGAAAGTTGTAAACGCCAATCGAACCGGTGAACCCGAAAATTTTTTGCAGCGGTTCGCCATTAATTCAGGGAATAAATTTCTGCGAATCTATATAAACGCCGAACCTTATTTGAAAAATATCCGCACTGTGTTAACATTATCAAACAGCAAAACTCTTTTAGAAATATTTAAACTTTGTGCCCAAAACAACAAACTTCTGAAAGTAATGATCTGCGAATCCCGCCCAAAATTTGAGGGGCGTATATTTGCAAAACACTTGTTAAAAGAGAATATCAAAGTTGAACTAATAACAGATGCAATGATGTCTTGTTGTATTCCCAAAGCAGATGCCGTAATTTTAGGAGCTGATTCAATATTAAATAATGGTAATGTAATAAATAAAACCGGGAGTCTTGCTGCAGCAATATTGTGCAGATATTATAAGAAGCCCTGCTATATATTAGCTTCAAATGATAAATTGTCAAAAAAGACAAAATTTAAACAAAAGAAGCAGGCTGTTGAAGAAATATGGAAATTCCGGGATAATAATTTGCATATTGCTAATTATTATTTTGAAGAAGTTCCAAAAGAATTAATAACAAAAATAATTTCAGGTTAATTTATGAAATCCTTAAGGTTTATTTCTCTATTTTTAATTTTACTTTCAGCAGCGGGACTTTGTCAGAAAAAAGAACTGACAATAGAATCGGTCACTACAAATGCCCAAAAACTCCATCCGCAATCTCTTCATCAGCTTCAATGGCGCCCCGGAGAGAAAGCATTCACTTTTGTCGATGATTCAAGTCTGATTTCAGAAAACACCGGATCGGATTCTAAAGAGACTTTACTCATATTGAAAAATTTAAATGATAAATATTTTAATTATACGAAACAAACTCTCACAAGTTTTCCGTCCATCGAATGGACAGATAGAAATAATTTCCGGTTCTGGAATAATGATTCGCTTTGGGATTACAATTTGAGCAATAACGAATTGAATCTCTTGAATAACACAAAAGACAGCGCTGAAAATCTTGATTATACATCCCAAAATCTTGCCGCTTATACACTTAAAAATAATTTATACATCGCAGTAAATAATGAACAAAAGCAGATTACAAATGACGAAAATAATGGAATAGTTAATGGTCAGTATTGCGCAAGAAATGAGTTCGGAATTGAAAAAGGGACATTCTGGTCACCCAAAGGAAATTATCTGGCATTTTACCGTAAAGATCAAACTATGGTGACAGATTATCCCATTGTTGATATTTCATTTCACCCCGCAAAGCTTGCAAATATAAAATATCCCATGGCGGGAATGACAAGCGAGCAGGTTACTCTTGGTATTTATGACCTGAAGACGGGTAAAACGACCTTTTTAAATACCGGCGAACCAAAAGAACATTATTTAACCGGAATAGCATGGGATCCCGATGAAAGAAATGTCTATATCGGAATTTTAAACAGAGGTCAGGATCATCTTTGGGAAATAAAGTACGATATAGCGACCGGGCAGGCAGTTGATACTTTGTTCCAGGAGACCAACAGCAAATATGTACAGCCATTATATGGAGTAATCTTTGTTGAAAATCATCCGGATGAGTTTATATGGATTTCAAGAAGAGACGGCTGGAACCATCTTTATCTTTATAACACGGATGGGAAATTAATTAAGCAATTAACTAAAGGTGAATGGGAAGTAACCGACTTAAGCGGCTTTGACAGCAAAGGGAACAATGTTTATTTCACCGCGACAAAAGAGAGTCCGCTAGACAGGGATTTTTACTCTATAAATATTGAATCCGGTAAAATAACACGTATTACGAGCGAGGCAGGAGTTCATGAAGTAACCAAAGATAAAGATGGAAATTATTTTCTTGACAGCTACAGTAGTTTAACTGTTCCGGGCAAAGTTTTACTCATTAACAGTAAAGGCAAAGTTGAAAGAACCATTCTTGAAGCAGATAATCCGTTAAAGGATTACAATATTGGTGAGACAAAATTCTTCACATTAAAAAGCAGCGACGGCTATGATCTTTACTGCAGGATGATATTACCTGCAAATTTTGATTCCACTAAAAAATACAGGACGCTGGTTTATGTATACGGCGGGCCCGGCGTGCAATTGATAACCAATGAATGGCTTGGCGGCGCCGGTTTGTGGCTTAATTACATGGCTGAACATGGTTATGTAATTTTCACA
>CAZUCY010000209.1:0-4457 GCA_964618785.1 uncultured Ignavibacteriaceae bacterium
GCGCCAGCATAAGTTTAATCCTTGCCTTCTGTCCATTCAGGTAATCTGCAAAAATAACTCCTATTTGATGCAGCCATTTTCCAGCGCCCGGATAACCGTAAATATCAAGAGTTTCACCTGCAGGGCATCTTGAAACAAGAACGACAGGAATTCTTTTTTCTACCGCATATTTAATGCCGTCAAATGCTGCAGGAGGAACGTTGCCAACGCCAAGGGCTTCTACAACAATTCCTTCAACACCGCTGTCGGCTGAAAATTTAAAGAATTTTTCATCCATACCTGCATAAACGGTGAGCAGATCAACATTGGTAACCAACTTACCGGTAACTATCCGTTGAAGTTTTCTTGGAAGACGATTCAAAATTACTCTTCCGTTTTGTACAAAACCTAAAGAGCCAAAATCAAGACTTCTGAAACTATCGATCTGCTCGGTAAATATTTTCGTTACTTCACTGGCTGCGTTTATCTCTCCGTTAAGACAAACCAGCACTCCTAAATCCCTGCAATTCGGATTCAGGCAAATACTAATTGCATCAATAAGATTTTGCGGACCATCCCACCCCGGTTCAGAACTGTTTTTCATCGAACCGATCACCACTATAGGTATCGGCGTTTTGATAGTAAGATCGAGAAGATAAGCGGTTTCTTCAAGAGTATCTGTCCCGTGTGTTACTATTACACCGCTATAATTACCGATTGTAATTAATTCAACTATTTTTTCAGAAAGCCGGAGCATTAGATCCGGCGTCATGTGCGGTCCGGGGTACTTCCCGAAATCGTGACATGTAATCTTTGCAAGATTTTTTGCCTGAGGTATTTTCTCAAGAAGTTCTTCGCCTGAAAAGCGAGGCACTGCGCTGCCGGTATCTTTATCAATCATCATTGAAAATGTTCCGCCTGTAAATACTATCAGTATATCTTTCATGCTTTTCCGTGTTTTATAATGAAAAATTAAAGAATAATTTAAAAATACATCTATCGAAAGATTTATCCGATTATTTCCGAATTAAATATTAATATTTCACAGATATCAAAATTTTATTAACTGTTTTAACAGTTTACAGTCCCGTATTCAAGAATATAAACAATATACTTCTTGTATATTTATTCATGCGTAATTAATTTTCACGTAGGCACTAAAAGTCGGAGCAATTTTAAATGCCGGGTTCATTTTAAGTATCTTTTGCGTGATGTGAGTTGTTATAACACACTTATATAAAAAGTACGTTTAATTTGGTTTGTAGGTAATTTTTTAATGAATTATTTTTACGGATATTATTTGGAGAAATAAGATGTTATTTGTTGCAGACGTAGATTTAACGCCAAATCCCAACGCATTAAAGTTCGTATTGAACGAAAGATTATTAAGATATGAAACGAGGCAATTTCATAATATTGAAGAAGCTGTAAACGATCCTTTGGCGAAAGGAATTTTTGATATTGCCGGTGTTGTCTCTGTTTTTTATATGGATAAATTCATTACTATCGAAAAGTCAAAAAATTCAAATTGGGGACAGATTCAGAAACCATTTATTAATTTTCTAAAAACCTTCGACCGGAATTTAATTCCTGCAGAGGAAGAATTTAACCTGCGTGACCAGGATACGGATGAATTGTTAAAAAGAATTAACGAACTCCTGGATAACAAAGTTAGACCGGCTTTAGCCGGAGACGGAGGCGGACTTCAAGTAATGGGAATTGACAAGTATACGGTCAAGATACATTACCAGGGCGCTTGCGGAAGCTGTCCAACTGCAATTTCGGGTACTCTGATGGCAATTGAAGGTTTATTAAAAAGAGATATTCACCCGGCAATAGAAGTAGTAGCTGCTTAGGGCTTTTAATTACTTAAGTTCCGTCACTTTATTAATATCGTCAAGTTTAACGAACTTTTCGTTGAATTTAAAACTGCCTTTTTCAGTTTTAACACTTTTAATCATTTTAACTGTAACAGTGCTGTCTTTTTTCTTTGCTTTAGCTTTATCGGCAAAAGTCTGTTGTTTAGCCATTTTAATACTCCAAATTTTTGTGTGCAAATATAGGAATTACAACTTTTAAATAAAAGCTATAAAATTGCTTCTTACCTTGCCCTCCAAAATAATTCAAAAACGATAAAATTGTCCGGAAAAGTTAAGGTATTCTAATTTATTACTCCAATAATGAATTTATCCGTTCCTGCCGGCAGGCAAAGATGAGTTTGCCAAAATGGCTGTTTATCAAGCTTTAGCTCAATCTATTTTATTGGTATTCTGCATAATTAACTTGTAAGTTGGAAAGATATGAACTCAAAAGCTGCAATTAGCTACAATAAGTCTGTAAAAACCGCATTTACTGCATTTTTCAAGTCTTCCGGGGAAAGACAAACCTGCATTCCTCTAATACCTGCGCTCACATATACTTTTTCAAATAATTGGGCAGTTTCCTCAATAAAAACCGGGAAGTCCTTTTTCATTCCGATGGGAGAACAGCCTCCGCGTATGTAACCGGTTAAATTTAGAAGGTCTTTTACCCTTACCATTTCAATATTTTTATTTTTGCTTACAGCAGCGGCTTTTTTAAGGTTCAGTTCTTCAGTTACGGGGATACAAAAAACATTTATTCCGTTTTTATCCCCCGAAGCAACTAAAGTTTTGAATACTGTTTCCATTTTGGCATTAATCTTACCTGCTACAGTAGTTCCGCTTAAATCATTTTCATCCACTTTATAAGTATGAACCGTATGAAGAATATTTCTTGATTCCAGAATTCTTATTGCATTTGTTTTCGACATATTAAAATTATCTGACCCTAAGATTAAAAACTTTCAAACTCTAATTTTAATTCCTCATAATTAAGATCATAACTGTCAGCTTTTACAAGAAATTTTGTATAAGGATGCCCGGGCTGAGTAAAAATATTTTCAGCCGTTCCTTGTTCTACAATTTTTCCTTTGTACATTATTATAATTTCATCACACAGCTTTTTTAAAATGCTTACGTTATGAGCTATACATATTGTAGTTATTCCGTATACTTTATTTATTTCTTTAAATAGACATAACAGATTTAACTGCGACCCGGCGTCCTGCGCAGAAAATGGTTCGTCAAGTATCAATAATTCCGGTTTAACTGCAAGAATTCTTGCAAGGGCGGCACGTTGTTGTTCCCCGCCGCTTAATTCAAATCCTTTGCGGTTCCATAAATATTCCGGGAAATTTACCGAATCCAATATTTTTTTCTTCTCAATTTGAATATTTATTTTATACTTTGTATTAATAATTATAGCTTCTTCAATTATTTTGTTTACCTCTCTAAACGGGTTTAATATTTCGCCGTTATTTTGAAATAATATTTGCACAGAGCTTGTTTTCTTGTTACGCAGCTTATTTGACTTATTAAAAGTTAATTTTCCGCCGGAATAGGGAAGAACACCTGCTAAAATTTTTGCCAAAGTTGTTTTCCCGCACCCTGATTCACCCGCAATACCAAGAATTTTTCCCCGTTCAAGCCGGAAGGAAATATTTTTTAATATTTCTTTTTCGGATTTCTTCCGGTTAAGTAAGCCTGATTTAATTACTTTATAATTAATTTTTTCAACAATAAGCAATTCGTTCATAATGAAAGTTTTTTATATGAATCAATAAATTTTCTTAATAAAAATTCAGAATTATCAATTCTCCTCTGCTTTCCCTTTTCATTGTCAACTGTTGAAATTTCAGGTGGAGAAAACAGCTCCTTTTTAGGATAGAACATGCTAAGCCTTGAGCCGGATAAAAAGGCTATTTCGTCACTAATTTTTTCCGCAAAATTTACATCGTGGGTAACAAGCAGTATTGAATGTTTTTCCTGAATTGTAAATTCCTTTAGTTTAAGCAGAACTAAATTTGAGATTGCCGGATCAATGCCCGAAGTCGGCTCATCCAAAATAATTATTTCGGGGTGCGCTAAAAGGGCTAAGATAAAACTAATACGCTGCGCCATACCGCCGCTTACTTCATAGGGAAACAACTTATATAGTTCAGTATATTTAGGTAAAATAAAATATGAAAGGAGAATATTTATTTCTTTCTTATCTTTTGCAAGCCGGTCAAAATAATAACCAAAAGTCTTCAAATGATTAAAGCTATTAACGGCATCCTGGAATACATATTTTATCTTATCTCTCCTCAATAAAAGCAGTTCATTAGTATTAAACTTAAGAATATCTTTACCTTCGAAAAATACGTTCCCTGAAACAGAATAGAATTGCGGATTAAGCAAACCGGTCAAAGATTTTATCAACGTGGTTTTTCCCGAACCATTTAAACCGAGCACGGTATGAATACAATTTTTCTTAAGCTCAAATTCTATACCGGATAAAAGGACCTTTTCCCCTTTTACAGATAATTCTTTTATAAATGCTTTTAACATGCCGACTTAACAACTCTATTTGTATTTATCAAACAAAATAATAAATTAACAGCAAAATTATTACTAATA
>CAZUCY010000210.1:0-4379 GCA_964618785.1 uncultured Ignavibacteriaceae bacterium
CGACCTGCTGATTACAAATCAGCTGCTCTACCAGCTGAGCTACGCCAGCAAATTTTCTTAATTTGCGGTTCAAAACTAACATTTTTTCCCCTACGTTGCAAATAATTTAATAGAACAATTCCTTTATCTGTTAACCTTCTATGAAAAATTGTTCGGGCGCTCTTATTTGCTTAAAATTGTCCTGTAATTTTTATTATTTAATTGGCGAATTCATTATGATACCTGTACGCATCAAAATATTTGAAAAGACTAAATTGCATATAAAATGGGATGATGAAACCGAAAGCATGATTGATATTAAATATTTACGCGATGAATGTCCCTGCGCCGTATGCAAAGGCGAAACAGTTCTTCTAAAAACTTACCGCCCTGCGAAACCTTCTTCAGAACAACCTGAAAGTTATAAAATAAAGAATATTCAGCCGGTGGGTAAATATGCAATTCAGTTTACCTGGAAGGACGGGCATGATTCCGGTATATATTCATGGGAGTATTTAAAGGAACTTGAGAAATCCCAGGATGATGAGTTGGAACAAGGTTACAAAAATATAATATAATTAAGATATTTTATTGAAGATAACAGCACAAACAAAACACAAATATCATAATGAATAGAATTTACACGAAGCTGCAACTAATATTATTAATCTATTTAGTATTTACAATATTCTTTTGCACTGATTCTTATTCTAATAATAAATTTAGCCAGTATGAAGTTGCTTTTAATAGTAAATCTGATGGTATAATGTTATCAGGTACCTTGACAGTACCCGATGGTAAGACCAGAGTTCCTGCAGTAGTTTTGATTCACGGCTCCGGCCCGGAAAATAGAGATTTAGAATTTGGAGAACATAAGTTATTTAAAGACCTGGCAGAATATCTATCAAGCAGAGGGATTGCAGTTTTAAGATATGATAAGAGAGGAGTTGGTAAATCAAAAGGCAAATTTGTTCCATATGATTTAGATAATTACAAACTTGACGGTATTTCAGGTGTGGAATATCTAAAATCAAATAAAGAGATTGACAAATTAAAAATCGGCGTAATCGGAATTAGTGAAGGCGGTATAGTTGTTCAGATGATGGCGAACTCTTGTTCTGACATAAGCTTTGCTGTTTTACTTGGCAGCCCCGGTGTTTGGGGTAAAGATTTTTTTTATTCTTCACAGTTAGCTATGACTAAAGCGGCTGGCTTTAATCAAAATAATATAAATGAAATGACCGGCATTTTTAATGAGCTCTGGCCATTACTTACAAAAGACAAATTAAACTCTGATGAAGAGAGCCAGGGGAAAGTGTTATTAAAAAAATTATGGGATTACATAGATCAGGAAAGTAAAAACGATTTAGGATTCACAGACAACAATATTGATTTTTGGTTTAATCTTTATCGCGGTGATTTGATAAGAAAATATTATAATTATAAACCAAGTGAAGTATTATCACAATTAAAATGTCCGATTCTGGCTCTTAATGGCGACAAAGATGTTCAAGCCGTTTCACAAATAAATTTAACAGCAATTAAGGAAGCATTAAAGAAGGGTAAATGCAAAAAATATAAAATCCTTGTATTAAAGAATCATAATCATATTTTTCAAATTTGTAAAACCGGTAAGTATTCCGAATACAAGGAGATAAAAGGCACTATGTCCGCTGAATCTTTGTCAATAATTGAAAAATGGATTAACGATATAACGAGAGGCTAAAAATAATTATGTAAGGTAACAAGGAACTATTTGAAGCTGTTGCTTTAAACTTACCGGCGCTTTACTTTTTTAATGTTTCACAATAAATATAAATTATAACGTAATTTAACTTATGATTACAAATAATGAACTAAAATATTATTCATCTTTAAACCAAAAAAAATTCCGCAATAAAGAAAATAAATTTATTGTCGAAGGGAATAAAATTGTTGAGGAAGGTTTAAAAAGCAGCTTCAACTGTGAATTAGTTTTAGTTTCACACTTATATTTTGAAGAAAATGAAGATTATTTACGAAGTATAATAAAAAAGAATTTGAGGCTGGAAATATTAAAGACCCGGGAATTTTCCAGGCTGACGGATACCGTTAACCCGCAAGGAATTGCAGCTGTATTTGATAAGCCTGCACAAACTGAAAAAGCACTTGATAATTTAAACTCCAAACTTGTTGTATGCTTAGAAAATATCTCTGACCCCGGCAACTTAGGAACAATTATCCGGAACTGCGATTGGTTCCAGATAAGAGAAGTTTTGCTTATAAATAATTGCACAGATATTTATAATCCCAAAACTATCCGCGCCGGTATGGGTTCAATATTTCATTTAAAAATATTTGAAGATATTACATTTGAGAACCTTCTTAAATTAAAAAAGGGCGGATACAAAATTCTTTGCGCGGATTTAACCGGGGAGAATATTTATGATTATCAACCACCTGATAAAAGCATTATTATCTTTTCTAATGAGGCTGAAGGACCATCTCAGGAAATGTTATCCATTACCGGAGATAAAATTACCATCCCCAAATTAGGGAAAGCCGAGTCATTAAATGTTGCAAGCGCATCTGCCGTTATATTGGCGTTATTCACATTAAAAAATTAATTAATCAAATCCTTGATGAATTGGGTTGATACGGATTTAGGCCTTAAGATTGGAGTTAGGACTGCTCTATTAATTACCGTCTGCGCAGTTAAACCAAGGCTGCGCGATACTGCAAATACAACCGTATAGTATGAAAATTCTTTTAATCCGTAATAATATAGTATGGCACCGGTAACAGCATCAACATTAGGCCAGGGATTTTTAATTTTTTCTATTTTCTTTAATTCACCGGGAACTACCTCGTATAATCTTGCTACGGTAAGAAATATAGGATCATTAGGAAAATGTTTTTTGCCGAAATTTAAAAAAGCATTAAATCTTGGATCGGTAACACGTAATACAGCATGCCCGTAACCAGGAATAACTTTACCTGAACTGATAGTCTCTGCAACAATTTTTTCAATTTGTTTAGTTGACGGAGTGCCGCCGTACTTTTCCATAATCTCCAAAATCCATTTTAAACTTTCCTGATTAGCAAGCCCATGCAATGGTCCTGCAAGCCCGTCAAATGCTCCGGATAAAGAATAATACATATCCGCTAAAGAAGAACTGATAACCTGATTTGCCAAAGCGCTAACATTACCGCCTTCGTGGTCGCAATGAGCAACAAGATAAAGCCTCATCAAATCTTTGAAGTCAGGTACATCTGAAACACCAAGCATGTGGACATAATCGCCCGTCAAATCCATAGCGGGATCAGAAGGGATAATGTCACCTTTGTTAAATTTTAACCTGTAAATTCCTGCGGCAATCGCAGGTAACCTGGCTACAAGATTTAATGCGTCTTCGAGAGAGGATTTCCAATGGTCATCTTTATGTATCCCTATACCGTATTCAACGGCAAATAAAGATTCTTTCTGCATTACAAGAATAGCGGTGTTAAGCATAGCCATAGGGTGAGAGTCTTTAGGCATTGCTTTTAAGAGATCCCAAACATAACCAGGGACTTGTTTGCGGCTTTTTAAATCATTACTAAAGCTATATAATTCATCCTTAGCAGGTAAGTCGCCCGTCAACAGCAGAAAATAAATTTCTTCGGGAGTTTTATCAACCAGTTTAGACAGATGTATTCCGCGTACGATTAAACCTTCATCTTGCGGCACTCTTGAAGTATCACAAATAAGGGCACGCACACCCCTCATACCTCCGTAAGCCTGAGCCACTGTAACCTCTGATAATACCCTGCTCCCCCCATTGCTTAGCAGTTCCCTGGCTTCCTGCCTCCATAAATCAATTTTTTTAGATAATTTTTCAGAAATAACGCTCATTTATTGTCCTGATTAGTATAACTTTAAAATAAGTAATAATTTATAAGAATTTCTTAATTAATTTAATTATATTTTTTTAGTTTTTCAAACTAATAAACTGCATAATTATAAATTCTGCACAATTTTAAGTATATGTTCAACACCTAAACCTTAATAATGTCATAATTACTAATATTTTTATAGAAATAATAACTTCCACTAACTTTAATTTTTAAGGTATTCTCTTACAATATTGAATATAAGAGACATCTTATTAATATATATTTGTAATTATATACATTTTTATTGTATATAATTACAATCATAAATGGCTCTCCTAATTTAATTTATTTATGTAAAAATATAATATTCCCTTATTTATTTCTTAGACTTATGTAGATAACAAACACATTGGTTCAAAAATAAAGCAACCGGATCAGACTTTGAAAAAGGATGTTACATCTAAGCAGTTTAAGATTTTATCCTTCAATACTTTTCAAAAACATCGTGATATTTCGATAAGAATTACTATTTTTGAGGAACTTTT
>CAZUCY010000211.1:0-4377 GCA_964618785.1 uncultured Ignavibacteriaceae bacterium
CAAAATCATTCCTTCTTTTTATTCTTTCATTTGATGAAAGACTAAAATGTTTCAAGCTTATTATTTCTCATCGCTTACAGTTAGCTTTTTTCTTCCCCTTAATCTTCTTCTTGCCAACACTTTGCGGCCGTTTTCAGATTTCATTCTTTCTCTGAAACCATGCTTGTTTTTTCTTTTCCTAATACTCGGTTGAAAAGTCCTCTTCATATAGTAACTCCTTTTATCACAAAGAATGCAAAGTTAAATAATCATAGGCAAATATACAATATCCAATATCTTCTTTCATAATTATTACTTTTCAAAATAAACGAATTTATTTTAAATTATTTTAATAAATTAATTAGGAAAGCACGGCTTTACTCCCTATTTTTTCGTTGAGTTAGGATGATGAATTTTTTGTGAACATGTTGTGGATAATTTACTATTGTGAAAACGTTTCACAAAAATGCCTATCACAAAATTGTCTTTTTTGCGTTGTTTGTTGTTATGGTAAATTAAAAAAATCTTCCTAATTGCTGTTAATACAATGCTTTATAATCCAACCTTTAATGTTGGTAAATTGTTAATAAAATTGTTCGCCATTAATACTTTTGTACAAATATTCGAATTATCAAAGGTTATTTATTTTTTAATTGTTGATAAGTATCTATGAATGAGATAGTAATTTCAGAGAAAAAATTCCTTTCAGAACCGACCGCAATTTGGCGGGATTGTCTCAAAACCATTAAAGATAACGTCACTTTAATGACTTATAACACCTGGTTTTTGCCGATTAAACCTATTGAATTGTTTAGTTCTACTCTAAAAGTTCAACTGCCAAGCCAGTTCTTTTGGGAATGGATCGACGAACACTACAATACGCTTATAACCAAGACTATTCATGATGTCATTGGTCCGGAAGCAAAACTTGCATATGTAATATCTGACGAGATTGAAATTGAAGAGAGTTCTTCACAAGTTATTAACAATTCAATCAACCCGCCCATTGTTAGCGATTTGATAAAACCAAAACAAGATTTTGAATCTTTTTTAAATCCACGGTACACTTTTGATAATTTTATTAAAGGAGACGGCAACCAACTTGCCCGGGCGGCGGCTGGGGCTATCAGCGATAATCCCGGGGGAACTTCTTTTAATCCACTGTTTGTATATGGCGGCGTTGGACTAGGAAAAACACACTTAATTCAGGCAATAGGCAATAAAATTTTGCAAAACATGCCAGAAAAAAAGGTTATATATCTCTCAGCAGATATGTTTACTGTTGAGTTTGTAGAGTCTGTTCAAAATAATACGCTAAATGAATTTTCTAATTTTTATCGGAAAATGGATGTCCTTATAATTGATGATATCCAATCTTTAATTGGAAAAGAAAAAACACAAGATCTATTTTTTCAGATATTCAATACCCTTCATCAATCAAGAAAACAAATAATTTTATCTAGTGATAAACCTCCGAAAGACTTAAAAGGTCTTGACGATCGATTAATTTCTCGGTTTCAATGGGGATTAACAGCCGATATTCAACCCCCTGATTTGGAAACAAGAATTGCCATCCTTAAAAGGAAATCAGAAGATTATGGAATGTCGATTTCTCCTGATATCATTGAATATATAGCAAATAATATAACTTCAAACATCCGCGAACTTGAAGGTTGTCTAATAAAATTGCTTGCAAATGCATCATTAAATTCTAAGGAAATCAATCTTGAGCTTACAAAAAGTATCGTTAAGGAAATTGCTACGGATATTAAAATAAATATAACCATTGAAGATATTACAAAATGTGTATGCGTTTATTTTAAAATTGATGAGAATAAAATTCGGGATAAAACGAGAAGAAAAGAAGTTGTAATGGCTCGACAAATAGCAATGTACTTATCAAAAGAACTTACAAAATCTTCTTTGAAAACTATAGGCTTGCATTTTGGAGGGAGGGATCATTCTACCGTCATTCATGCTTACAATTCTATCGATTCTTCTGTGCAAACCGATATACATCTAAAAGAAACTTTGAATTATTTAAGAAATAATATTGAACTCAAATGCTCTTAATAATATTATTATAATATATTAACTCACCTTACGCATTAAATATTTTAAATTGCCACAACACTTGCCTGCCTGTTAAGTGAGCTGTATAACGGAGTCATTTATAAAATTTCCCCGACTTATTGCATGGTAATGCCCAAGCCAAAACTTGATGCATTAATAAAATTTTAATGCCCGCGTAATATGAAATGTTAAATTAAAAACTTCGCAATAAAACTTTTTATTTCTAAAACTGTCGCCAATTTTTGTTTTATTCCGCGTGGATATATGGTTAGTAATCTCTTAATTAACAGTCTATTATTAACATAATACAAATAATTCTATATTTATCTACAAATTATTAACAATTAGAAATTCTTGAAAATCTCCAATAGTAACCAAATTTGAATATTATAACATATATTAACATATCCACTGTGTTATTATTAATTATTAATATTTAAATAACTATATTATTAATAATAACTATGTTTATAAGTGTTTCGATGAATAAAAAAATGTATTTCCCTGTCAAAATACGTATTTAAAATTTTTATATTCTTTTTTTATAATTGTTTGATATTGATTATTATAAACATTTAAGCTAATTTTTATTATGATAAATCGTACTAAATTTTATAAAAATTTTTAAGAGAGTACTATGAAAACATGGTTACTTTCAACAGGGGTTATAGTTCTTTCGGCATTATTATTTATCGGATGTTCTGATTCAATAAATAATAACGTAACCATTAAAAATTTGTCTGATGGCGATGTTTATTTGAATTTTAGAGGATCCGTGTTTGATATAGCTTCAGGACAAACAACAGTTATCAGTAATATTCCAAAGGGTAGTTATACTTATTCAACTACGTATACTGTCCCTGCTGGAGCATCTGGATCGGCTACGCAGGGAAATATGTCTGGTACGCTTATTTTGAATGCAGGAACAAAGATTCTGTTGCTTTATTCCAGCACATTAATAAGCGAAACCTATACAATCTATGTTACTATTTCGGATAGCGACAATCAAAGTACAAGTACAAGCACAAACAGCGTTTTGCCTGGTAAAAATGAAAGAAAAACAAACCTGAATCTTACAGGACCATAAAATAAATTTTAGGTTTTAATAGCAATCTTTTTATTAAATTTTTAAGTATAAATTAAACCGAATTATTTAATCTTTCATTGAGATTAGTATGTAATTTTTGTAACTTTATAGTCTTCAATAGGAGTTTTTTTATATGGAATTTAAAGTCAATAGTAGAGTTCTGGAAAAGTTGCTTGCGAAGATAATCCCAGCAGTTCCCTCCCGCACACCAATGCCAATTCTCGAGAATTTCCTTTTTGATGTTAAGGATGGCTTGTTAAATGTTTGTGCGACAGATCTTGAAATTGCATTAAGGTCGTCTATAAATGTCGCTGCTGATGAAAATCTTAAAATGATAGTGTCTGCAAGGCTGCTTTATGATATAATTCGTTCGCTTGATGATACACAAATACATTTTGAAACTGAATCTAATTTAAAATTGAAAATGACAACTGAAAACGGGGTCTATAATTTAAGTTATGCTTTGCCGGAAGATTTTCCCGCTATCCCCACCGTAACTGAAGATAGGCAGTTTACACTTAATGGGAACGACTTGAAAAAAGCCATTGACCTGACATCCTTTGCTATGAGTAAGGAAGATATGCGGCCGGCAATGACCGGAACTCTGCTTGAATTTTCAGAGGAGGGGCTTCGCTTTGTAGCTACAGATGGTCATCGTTTAGTAAAATATGTTAACAAAAATATAAAAATAGGGATTGAAGAACAGTTTGTTCTTCCGGAAAGAGCAATTTCCGTGTTGGCAAAACTGCTTGGAGAAACTGATGTAAAATTATGCCTCAGCAAAACTAATATTTCTTTTCAGATGGGAAGTTTGGAATTTATCTCAAGGCTTATTGGAGAAAAATACCCGGCTTACAATAGCGTGATACCTATGGAAAATGAGTTTTTATTGCAGGTTAAAACAGCTGATATTCTTTCAACTATAAAAAGAATGGGATTGTTTTCTGCATCAAGCACAAAACAAGTAAAGTTTTCTTTAAATATGAATTTATTGGAAGTTTCCGCTGAAGATATAGATCATGGTTCCAACGCAAAAGAGAAAGTTAACTGCGAATATAAAGGCGAACCGATGGATATAGGCTTTAACACTGCTTACGTTAATGATGTTTTGTCGCATATCGATGGATCTGATATTGTATTTAAACTTCATTCTCCAACCAAAGCATGTATTATAGAGCCCATTGTTATGAAAGAAAATGAAGATTTAATGATGCTTTTGATGCCGGTTCGATTAAATA
>CAZUCY010000212.1:0-4340 GCA_964618785.1 uncultured Ignavibacteriaceae bacterium
CATACTCCAGGGATAACATGAGCGAAGCAGACAGCGCTCAATTACAGGATTTGATCAATGACTTTTATCAGATAGCTAAAAATGATATTTGCGATGGAAGGCATATTCAACCTAACAAATTTGATGAACTGGTTAACAATCAAACATTTTTCCTTCCCAGAGAAGCCATAGAAGCGGGACTTGCAGATACACTGGGACGGTGGGATGATGTATCTGAAACGGTAAAAAAACTGGAAGGGGGTTATAAGAATTTTGTTAACGCTGGCTCACTTGAAAAATTTAATTTACCTAAAGATGATTATTGGGGGGAAAAACCAAAGGTAGCAGTTATTTATGCTTTAGGCTCATGTGCAATGGATGAAGGAATTACCGCAAGAAAACTTGTTAATGATGTTAACGGTGCAGTTGGTGACCCAGCCGTAAAAGCTATAGTTTTAAGAGTTGATTCTCCCAGTGGCGACGGTCTGGCTTCAGATATTATTGCAGAGACATTAAAAAAATGCCGCGGGAAAAAGCCTGTAATAGTTTCTCAGGGATACGTTGCAGCATCAGGCGGATATTGGCTTTCTATTTACGGAGATACAATTGTTGCTGCTCCAAATACAATAACGGGATCAATAGGAGTTATCGGAGGCTGGGCATATAATAATGGATTTAACAACAAGCTCGGCATTACAACGGGTTTTGTAAAAAAAGGCGACCATGCCGATCTTGGTTTCGGTTTTTCACTTCCCTTTATAGGAATCACTATACCAGATCGAGATCTTACTCCGGCAGAACAGGCAAAAGCGGAGTCCTCAATTAAGAGTATGTATTTAGATTTTGTAAAAAGAGTTGCAGCAGGCAGGAAAAAATCCTTTGAATATATTGATTCAATTGGTCAGGGAAGGGTTTGGTCAGGTAGCGCCGGCCTTAAGAACGGGTTAATAGATCTTCTCGGCGGACTCTCAACCGCTATAAATATTGCTGCTGAAAAAGCGGGTCTTTCAGATTCACAATATGATATTGTTGAGTACCCGGGACCCGGTTTAATAAATTTCAATAACCTGATACCAAATCCATTCGGGATTGAAAATCAATCAAACAAAATGCTGGAGGATCTAAAGTTTAGATTTAAATACAACGGACAACCCTTGCCGCTGATTCCTATAGAAGATATGCAGTTAATGGAAGCGGGTGAATAAAGTGAGGGAAATAAATCTATCTAAAATCTTAACCATTATAAATCAGTTATTTGTTATTAGATCTTCTTGCAATTCGTATAATATCTAATAACAGAATAGAAGTTATAGAAAATTCAAGATTCTTTTTTAGAAGGCAATATATTATACTGCCCGCTAACTGTCCTCCGAAAAATGCTCCGACTAATATTGGATAAGTTATAAACGCAAAACCTATTCCTGCTAAAAAACGAAATGCAATAACAACCGGCACAGGAAGATGTATAGCCAGCACCCATTGAATTGAAAATTTTTTTACATTTGCACGCCAATAACCGAACGGAATATTGAAAACGAAAATAATTAAAGCTATTTCCAATAAAGTCATATCTTATTTATAACCTTTAATTAAAAGTTTAAAAATAGCATAAATAGGGTAATTATCGACGGTAATTTTAGTAAATATTAAATGAAGTTTAAAATCTAAAAGCCGCCCCGAATATTTCAGGACGGCTTTTAATAAATGATTCTGTGATTTAACTGGATAACATCTACTCACAACCTGTTCATCGTAAACAAATACATTATACTAGGACCAGAATCACTTTTTATTTATTTAAGAGAATCGGTACAAAGAATTATTTTTATTCTAATATTTAGACAATTGCTTCCAGAAAATAGATGTATTGATTCAGAAAAAAAATATAACAATTGTGATCTAAAATGCTTGTTATTATTCAATAACAAATTGCTTCTTTATTTAATTAAATATCGAAAGTTTTTTTGAAATGTTTAGATGTTTTCCCACCAATAAAGTCTAAATTATTTAATATCAGTCATTCTGCGGTGGTAATTAATTTGCCCCAGATGATAGTTTAAATGTGCAATTAGACTCATTAAAAAAAATCCTGTAGTCATCGGTTTATTAAAAACATCAACGGGATAAATCTTTATAAAGTCATCTTCATTAAGGGAATTAATTGTCTCAGCAACAAGTTTCATTGTTACATCAATCTCTTTCAACAATTCTTTTTTCGAAATATTATTTAGACTGAATTCGGCATCCCGGTTACGTTCATAAGGTCTTTTACCGAGTACACTGCCAATAAACTGTTTTAGATTCCCGATCAAGTGCAGGCATAAATTTCCGCCGGCATTTTTAATATTTTTTTCAGAAGCCCACAGTTTTGTTTCATTTGCATAAGAGCTTATTTCAATTTTTAATTTATTCAGATCACAATTAAAAATTTCTGCGATTGATTCACTAAACATTACTTAACTCCAATAACAGTGTATTAGTATTTACTATTGAATTTCCTATAAATAAATAGAAGAATCCATGTCTGACCAATTAAAAGGGACTGATTAGATTCGCCCGGCAATAATGTTAAAAATCGGATCGGGCAAAAGTCTTAGAAGTTTAGCACCTATGACAGTAGGAAAGGGAAATTGGATTATCTGCTTTTCTTTTTTTATCCCTGATAAAATTATAGAGGCTGCTCTATCAGCATTCATAAGGAACGGCATAGCAAAATTATTTTTAGCCGTCATAGGTGTTCTTACAAAGCCAGGTTTGACTGTTAATATTTTTACATTATAATTTTTTAATTCAGCTCTCAGGCTCTCTAAAAAAATTGAAACAGCTGCTTTGCTTGCACAATAAACTCCAGTCATAGGGAAGCCTCTGCCGTCTGCCAGGCTCGAAACCCCCACAATCATACCGCTTCTGTTGTTAATGAAATCCGGTAAGAGAGTTTCGATACAATAGATCATACCAATAAAATTAACATCAAATATTTGTTTTACTGAATTCGAATTAAAATCTTCTGCATTTATTATACGGCTCACACCTGAATTTAAAACCGCTATATCTATATTACCAAAGTTTCGCTTTACATCTTCAAAGGCTTGAATTACTTCATCTTTATTCGTAACATCGCACTTGACAGCTATAATCTTGCTACCGCAGCTTGACAGCTTAAAAGCCAATTTTTCAATAACGTCAACTCTCCTGTTTAATAAGGCAAGATTACATTTTTCGGATGCAAATTTTTTTGCTAGTTCAAAACCGATTCCACTTGAAGCGCCGGTTAATACAATATTTTTTTGATTTAGTTTCATTTTTATATTTAGATAATATTAAATTCTTTTATTATTCATAAAAGATATAGTTTAATGATTAAATATATCCATTTCCATCTTTGTTTAAGCTCCCGGCACAACATGGGGAATCAATAAAATCAGTTTCTTATTTGAGCTCCGTCCTTAATATAATTATAATTTTGAAGGATAGAAAATTATATTGAAACAAAATAATAAGGATTGGATACAACCTGATGATGAATAATATAACTTGAAATATATTCGCTACATTATAAGATAGCGTATAATATTGGTAATAAATTTATTTTTGCTTTAACTCAATAGAAACGTAAGTAACTCAAGTTGACCGCTTAATTAAGCAGCCAACAACATATTTTAAATCCTTATCAAAATTCGGAGGGGTAAGTATAATCTTGTCTCTACAATAAAATAACTAATTTAATTTTTTCAAATAAACATCACCATTTTCGGTTTCTATTTTCACTTTATTTTTACTCCCTTTAATACTTGCTTTACCATAAATATATTTTCTCGGAGAGCTTTTAGAGTAATCCCACTTATCTATTTGAGTTTTATTAATATCAAAATCGTGTATATTTTGAGTTTTTTTCGACACCGGAGCCGTTTTTTTCAAATTCTACAAGAAAGTCTTACCTATCCCTGCCTCCGAAAGTTACATTAACATCTACCTTTTCTTTCTCCCAGCCTGTGATTGAAATTGATCCGCCTGTTTTCAAATCGATTTTAGGTTTTTGTCCTTTCTCTACAGCAAAACTTTTATGAGTCTCCTGATTTCTGCTAATTTTGGAATTTGTAATACTGCCGGTATCAGCTTCTGATCCCTGTTCAACATTTTGAGCATTACAAGTGATAGAAAATGCCCAAAAGAAAATTTAAATAAGAGCATAAAATATCTTGTCAAATACTTTATTTAAGTTCATAATCACCTCAGTCCTAAAATAATTCATTTTTTTAGTTTATGTAATTCAATGCCACCATTTATTGTTTTTATAGTGATAGTCTCTCCGCCGCCGTTTATTTTATAAGCTGCACTTACAGAGCCTGAATATTTTCCGG
>CAZUCY010000213.1:0-4330 GCA_964618785.1 uncultured Ignavibacteriaceae bacterium
TAGAAACCCGGACAGTTGATAATTTTATCGTAAGACTTCGAAAATATTTTGAACCGGATCCGTCAAGTCCTGTATTCTTCAAAAGTATCAGGGGTGCAGGGTATATGTTTAATGCAGAATAGATAACTTATATAAAAATGTTTTTGAGTAGTCCGGGGTTTTAAAGCCTGTTTGAAAATTAACAAGATAGCTTCGCGAAATTCCCCCTAAGCCCGAATAATAACCTTCTGCTTAATGTACGCCGGTTACATTATTTATGCGCATATGCGGTATGTTACTCACATTAATTAGTAAATTGATTAATTTGGCACGATGAATTATCGTTACTTTAATATTTTAGCAAACGTTCAATTACTTATATGCAGGACAAAAATTTTAGTACACAAGCAGTAAAAGTATTTAAAGCGTTGGCAGACTTAACCAGGTACCAAATTATTACTTTAGTAGTGGAAAAAGGCGAACCGGGTTGTAGTGATTTTGATAGAGAATTTAAATCAACCAAATCAGCATTATAACATCATTACAGGATCTTAGAAAATGCCGGTTTAATTATTAATAAGAAAGAATGCAGGTATGTATATATATCGGCTAATATGGAAGTGTTAAACAAATTTCTCCCGGGCTTTAAAAAACTCATTTATATATAACCTGAATCCCCGGATAACTTTTATTTATAGAAAGAGGTGAATTATGACGGACACTAATAATTACATTCCCGGTGTTTGCAACATCGGTAAAGAAGAAATAAAAAGACGAAAGAAGGTTGGTACAGCGGCATTAATTATTACCGTTATTGCATATTTGCTTTTTGTTTATTCTGATATTTCAAAGGGAGTTCGTTTTCTGATTTTTATCCCGGCTGTAATATCTGCAGTCGGATTTTTGCAGGCAAGAATGCGTTTCTGTGTTTACTACGGATTGGCTGAGATGTTCAATTTTGATTCCCCTGGAAAATCAAGCAAAGTAGAAAACGATGAATTTGTGAATAAAGATAAAAAAAGGGCAAGACAAATTATTTATTATGCCGTTTTAATTGGGATTGCTGCCGGTTTGATCGCCGTTGTGCTCTGAAAAAAGGAGGATAATGCTTGAAAGCCAAAGTTTATATGTTCTTATTGGTGGTCCTGTATTTACAATTATTTTATCAGCATTAGCTTTTCTAATAATCGAAAAATATAAAACCATTTATGCATATCCCTTTGTTTTATTTCAAATGTTTATGAGGTCATTTTCCCTCTTGTTTGGCGGATTCAATAATCAAGATGAAGCGAAAATATCAATAATTTTAGGTATTGGACCATATACCGTCGGAATAATCGGCATTTTAATACTGTTTCTGCTTGTATTGAGCGCAAGCTATAAGCTTAAAATAGATATTAAGTATAATAGTTATTTAATCACAATGTGTACTTTGTGTGAACTTTTAGTAATTGCAACTTATGAACATTTGAAATGGTTTCATAAGTAATGATTGAGACAACCTATTTGGCTCCGCAAACTGAAGGCAATCAGAACCTATTTTCTGACCGAAAACAACTTCAAGCCTTATTAATATATAGTTAAACAAGCCGGGGAATAGTCTTTCCTCGGCTTTAATTCCTTTTCAATTCGAAGAATTACTGGGAAATATTTTTGTTTGCCAAAACCTATTCCATACAAAATATATATTTCTTTCACGACACACGAGCAAGCCCTGCATACCGTCAAACAAACTTTGGTCGAGTTCATACAATTGTTTTTTACTTAAAATATTTATAAACTAAATTATCCTTTTCCGGAGATAATGTAATTAAATTGGGTCAAGCATAATTAGGGCGGGTCACACATGAACATCAACTAAAAAGATTAGTAGTAATTTTAAAATGGAAAGATTTTTTTAAAGCCGGATTAAAGACCGCTAACACGACTTAAGTAATCATTAGATAGAATTGTTCGGGAACTCAGAAGATGAACCAAACAAACTTAAAATCGAATATTATCAGGATTATTATTCTACTTCTATTAGTTGTTGGTGTAATCCTACTTGTAAAGAGAGGACAACATATCTGGATGGACAATAGAGACCAGCTCATTCGCCTTAGCCTTGAAGCCGAATTTGCTAATCGTTATCTGCCATTACTACCTTACACGGGCAAAAATTTTGATGAGCCCAAAAATATTTTCATCCTGGATTCGATTATAATCAGGAACAACTTACCGGAATTGCCCGAAGGTAAATTTATTCTTATTAATTCAAAAGCTATTATCGATTCAGCAAGACTGGTCGGAAAATTTGATTATATTAAACTATTCCGGCTTACCCAATATCCCGACAGTGCAACGATTGTCTGGGAAAGCGCCAGTGAAATTCTTAGCCGGAAATTCAATAGGGTTATCTATAATATTTATAGAGACGATAAATACAAGTACCACCTTACTTCAACCGGATGGATTGGCGGATTAACGAGTTCAATTCACTATTTGGGACTTAAAGTCCAATGATTCACCAAAAGGATTTGGCTTTGGCGCCTAAATAAATATATATTTTTGTTATCATTAATTTAAGGACCATACTATATGAAAAAATCATTAGAAATTAACGCAAAGAGCTTTAAGTTGAAAGATATTACTAAAAATAATTAACTTGTGCTGGTCAATTTTCGTCGGAAATTTGGTCAATTTTCAACCGGAATCAATTTATTGTCGATTCATTCTTCATTTTCCTATCTTCCAAATGAAGCCTCAGTAGGTACACAATTGGTCGGTAATAGAGAGTGACTTAATTATCTTTCTCATTCTGCAATGTTGCCGAACATTTAAGCGGTCGAGCTTGAAGAATTCGTAAGAATACAAGTCGTAAAATTATTAATTAATAAAAAGATCATTACATATCCGCTTTTGTTTAACCCCTGTTTTGCATCTTAGTTTTTCTTGGGATAATGACTGCATCCATTATTGCCCAAAGCCAAAATGAAATGCTCCAAAATGATAGCACATCATGAACTATCCTCGGTATCCAATATGCCCATAGTGCTCTTGAACCAGCTAATGCCGGTGAACCAACTGGATTTGCCATTGCAATAAGAGGTAAGATGATAATGTTCAAATTGCCTATAACTATTGCAGCAAAAAGAATTAGCGCACCTTTATTTCTGTCACCCCGGTAAATTTGCCCCATTCCTGGAATCACAAGTGAAAAAAAACCTGCAATAAATGGGTTTTGTTTCATTTTCAGTATCTCCTTTATTATTTCTTAATGCACTTTTTCGCTAAATTCAAACGTACAGTTTAAGAGCTCTTATATTTTTCTGGTCACAGTAAGTTTTTCTTCATAACTGCCTTCTAAATTAGAAAGGTCATTAAAGCTCTAATTAATATAATCCCGAACACTTGGAAAGATAAGGCATCGTTCTGCAACAAATCGAAAACCCGAAAATTTATTCAAATATGCTTCTGCCATCTGGCTTCTTGCACTATTGTTGTTAATTCCTGTTGAAAATTGACCCATCTAAAAATAATTAATTATTTAATAAGTTTTTCATTCTAAAAGATTTTCCTTGGATAAAAAATGAATAACTGTGATGAAGCAGCCTTTCTAAAATAGCAGAAGCAGCAACATCGTCCTGAAAAATAGTGTCAGTGACCAAAATTATTCCTCCATCTGGCTCAAAAAGAATCCCCCAGTCCATACTTTTTAAAGATTTTTCAATTCAAATTATAATTTATTACTGAAATTATTTGAAAATTTTCCCGACAAAGTCAATTTTTCTTTACATTTTGTCTCCGCTAAGCTTTTATTCTTTGCACATTGTCTCAATTAACAATTTTGCAATTAATTTGAGGAATTGTCTCTATAGCAGTCAATGACTTTAGTCATGTACCGCTAAAAATAAAACGCACATTTCAATAACCTTTTTAACAAAGATATGTGATTCGGGACTCTGGCAAAAAAAACAGAAGACTAAGAAAATTAAATTATATACTTTAGCCGCATTCTTTAATTTTTTTATTCAATCTCTTTTTTACAATTGCAAGGGTAAATAAATTAAGCAGGATTAACCCTGCTCGTAGAACGTTGATAGTTGCAAAGTTTTACGAAGCGGTCTTTGGCAAAAATTCATTTCTAATGAATTTTTTGGGTCAAAAAGATTTAAGTCTCAAACGCAGGTGAACTGCCTGCGTACTTTGAAGAACTGCCTGTCCGCCGCTAGGTGGATTCCATTTGCCGGCGTTCTTTGAAATTTTGTTTCGGAATTTCTCCCACTATTGTATTTAAAAAAGGAGAGTTAGTGCTTGTCTGCCGGTATGTATGGGTGAGTACATGTTTGCGGGGGGGGGGGTGCATATTAAC
>CAZUCY010000214.1:0-4314 GCA_964618785.1 uncultured Ignavibacteriaceae bacterium
AATATTAAATTTTTCAAAGTATTAATCCACATTGGATGCTCGTTTAAACTTTCTACAAGCTGAATCTTTCCTCCTCCATGCTCATTAAAAAGTTTTTGATATTCAATCCCAATTTCGACTATAGTTTCAAGACAATCAGAAACAAATGCCGGACTAAAAATCAGCAGCTTTTTTGCATTTTCCTTTGCTTTCTGAATAATTATTTTGTCGGTAAACGGTTCAAGCCAATTTTTATCCAACCTTGATTGAAAACAGACAGTATATTTATTTTTTGAAATATTAAGTTTTTCGGATAGAAGTCGGCTGGTTGCAAAGCAGGCTGCTTTATAACAAAATTTATTCTCCTCAGTAATTTCATCTTCACACTTATGAGCCGAACATTTTTTACCATCAATATGAACTTTATCTACCTGCCTGAAGGGCAAACCATGATAGCTAAATAAAATATGATCGAATTCATCTATATTATATTTTTTTGCTATTTCAACAAATGAATTTATAAAATCTTCATTATCATAAAATTGCCCAACGAATTTTATTTCGGGAATCACCCACCACTTGCTGATTATTTTCATCGCTTTTTCAATCACCGAGCCGGCAGACGCTGAAGCGTATTGCGGAAACATCGGAATGATAATTAACTTTTCATGCTGATGTATTCGCATCTTTTCAAGCACAGCCTCCATTGATGGATTTTGGTATCTCATCGCAAACTCAACATCAAATTCATTACCTAATTCATCTTGCAGCTTTTCTTTAACTTTTTTCCCATAAATAAATAAAGGCGACCCTTTTTTCGTCCACAACTGCCGATAAATTCCGGCTGACTTAGGCGATCTGAAAGGGACAATTATTATATTAGCCAAAATTTTTCTAAGAAGCCATGGTAGATCAATTATACGTGGATCGTTTAAAAACTCAAGAAGATATTTTCTTACATCGGAAACAGATGGGCTATCAGGCGTACCCAAATTTACAAGTAACACACCAGTTTTTGAATTCATAATTTTTTCGGTTCTATTTCAGATAACAAATACTTTTGCGATATCAACCAGTAATGACGGCTGATTTACAAGTGCAGTTGTAAAAAGCCTGCCCAAACTTCTTTTAGACTTCGGAACTTTATTGAATGAATGTGCTATTTTATTAAATTTATCATCCCTAAAGTTATAAATCCCGTTTTTAATTCTTTCAAACGTTTCATGGCGTTTACCAAGTCTTTCATACCAGGCATTATCATAGGTTAATATATGATCCGGTCTATTCATCCTGATTGCTTCACCTGCTATTCTCCCTGCGATACTTCCACCTATCATGCCGCTTGCAATACCACCACCGCTAAGAGGATTTACTTGTCTGGCGGCATCCCCTGCAAGCATAATCCCCAATGCAGAAATTTTATCGAGAGTAACAGTACTGGGTACTCCACCGGCAATTGATGTAAGAACGGAGACGTCTGGATAGTTCTTCATCATAAAATTATTTAAATAAGATAATGCCGATCTGTTTTTGCCGATCATCCCGCTTATACCAAGTCCTACATTCGCAATATTATTCCCTTTAGGGAATATCCAGAAATAACCGCCCGGAGCATAATTTTCGCCAAAATAAAAATATAATGTATTTGGATCCAAATTTATATTAGATGCCGTAATTTGAACACAACATTCCATATCCCGGAAGTGAATGTGAGTTTTCAATCCTGCCCACCTTCCGACCCTTGATTCGACTCCGTCTGCGCCAATAACAATTTTCGAACCGATTTCCTTTTGTTCACCCCGGTATTGATATTTTATACCAACCACTTTATCATTTTCAATGATTAATCCATTTACGTAAGCGCGAGTCAAAATTTCTGTTCCGGCATTTGCGGCAGTTTTTGCGAGTTCATAATCAAATATTTTGCGCTCAAGCACATAACCCGCGTCATCAAATTCAAGGATTACTTCGGTGCCGTCTGGAGAATTCAGAGAAAATTTACCTATATGGGCAGCGATCCATTTCTCATCAGATGGAATAAATTCTTCTACACCAGCTTTACTAATTGCCTCGCCACAGCGGACAGGATATCCCACATCCCTGTCTTTTTCAAGCATTAAAACAGAAACTCCCTGCTCTGCTGCAAATCTTGCTGCCATAGATCCAGCAGGTCCTGCTCCCACAACAATTATATCATAGGTTTTTTTCATTTTTAAATTATATCAGTGCCTAATTTCTATAGCAGTAATTTGTCATTAACAAAAAAATATATTTTAAATGTCCCGACCGTCTTACTTTGATGGTAAATAAAAGGTTAGATCAATATTCCTTCACGATTAAATTTTATGACTTCTATCGGACAACTCCAGATACATTTAGAACAGTTCGTACACCGTTCATCAATGATATAAATTTCAGCCTCCTTAAGCTCAATTGCATCTTCCGGGCAAATGCCTACACAGCATCCGCAAAAATCACATTTATCCGGGAGTATTTCTATCATTAATCTGCCGGTACTTGCCTGTCGATACATAATTACATTCTAATTTTTCTATAACCTAATGAAGTTTTTAATAAATACATACGAAATATATTTATATTACAATAAAAATATATCTAAATCTCAGGAATTTAATTTCCACCTAATTCTTTTTCAATAATTTTTTTTTGATCTTGGAGATTCCTTTCTATTTTCAGAAGACGTTCGTCTTCTTCCGCCGAAGACCGTTTCATTTTTTCATAATTAGCAGCAATCAAATAATCAATCTTTTCAACTTTAAATTTCATTACAGTATCTCTTGCGGTTTTTTGAAGATTTATCTCAGCATCTTCCCCGGGATGAATGTCTTCCCAGTTTTTACTGATTTCATATTTATCAAAAACCAATTTACGTATATACAATTGAAGTTCTTCTTCTTTTATTTTATCAAGCAAGGAGCTCGTTATAAGTTCTTCGTCGTTTTCCAAAGCATAGTAAACGATTTCAGCTAGATGGATATGTTTATCAATAAGAAACTCATTAAGCGGTACCTGATTGTAAATAAACTTAACAACTTCTTCATTGCCTTCGAAAAGAAGGCCAATAATTTCTGTTTCCGTATTATATCCTGCAAGTGTCGTTTTATTTGAATACTCAACGGAATCAAGCTCATCTTTCTTTAATAGTTCTCTATCTCTTTTTTTTTCTTCAGAAGTTAATTGATTTCCAGAAACGGAAATTGCCTTTTCAAGTTCTGTTTCAAGAAGCTTCTCCCTGAGATTAAATTTTTTTGCTATCGATTTAATAAGGAGGCTTCTTTTGAGTTCATCATTGATGATAGCAACAGGTTTTACAAGCTCTCTTACGGCACTCGCAGTTTTGGATGAATCTTGGAACATCCCTTGCGCCTCATAATAAGCAGATTGGTATTCTAAAAAGTTCTGCGCTTTATTAATTATCTCTTCAAACCTTTCCCTGCCGTAATTGTTCACATACGAATCCGGATCTTCGCCGGAAGGTAATGAAGCAATTTTAATTTCCATATCTTTCCTGAGAAGCAACTCGATACTTCTCATAGAGGCTTTTATTCCGGCTGTGTCGGCATCAAACAACAGGACTGCATTCTTTGTATAACGGGAAAGGAGTTGAACCTGCTCTTCTGTTAGAGCTGTACCTGAAACCGCCACTACATTTTTAATCCCTGCCTGATGCAGAGAAATTAAATCCATATAACCTTCAACAAGTATTGCCTTGTCAAACCTGCGTATATCATCTTTTGCAAATGAAAGACCGTATAAAATTCTTCCCTTAACATAAATACTTGACTCAGGCGAATTCAAGTACTTTGCATTATTACCATCTTTGCCTTCTAAAATTCTGCCGGCAAATCCTACAACCCTTCCATTAGGAGAAAAAATCGGAAAAATTATTCGTCCTGAAAATCTATCATATAACCTTCCGTCCTTACCCTGTCCGATAAGTCCCAAAGAAATCGTTCTTTCTAGGTCGAGTTTCTTCTCTTGCGCATAGGAAACAAAATTATCCCAACCTGGTAAAGAATATCCTAATCCAAAAGCACGCATAGTCTGAAGCTTTACTTTTCTTTTTTGGAAATATTCCCTTGCAATATCTCCGTTGGAATGGCTCAGAAGATTACCCGAAAAGAATTTTGCAGCTTCAGTATTAATATCAAATAATATTTCCTGCTCGCTTTGCCTATCAGATAAATCTTTTTCATTAACATCTATATTTATGCCATACCTGTGAGCCATTTCCTGCACAGACTCAATGAAGGATATTTTTTCATACTCCATTATGAATTTGAAGACATTTCCACCTGAATGGCAGCCGAAGCA
>CAZUCY010000215.1:0-4303 GCA_964618785.1 uncultured Ignavibacteriaceae bacterium
TTGCGATAGGCACATCGAAAATGCCGGCTTGGATTTTAGGGCTACCAAAGACCTGGACATCATACTAATTGTTGAAGCTTATTCCGCAGATTTTGTTGAAAAATTTTGGAGCTTTATTGCTGAAGGTAAATATGAAGTTCAAGAAAAAAGCAGTGGTAAGAAAATATATTATAGATTTAAAGAACCTGCCGGCAATTCTTTCCCTTGGCAATTGGAACTATTTGCCCGTAATCCGGATATTATTATAAAATATAATGCACACCTAATACCAATCCCGCTTGACGAAGATGTTACAAGTCTTTCTGCAATATTATTAAACGATGATTATTATAATTTTACACTTACCCACAGCGATTTCATTGATGAAATTCATCTGGCTTCTATTAGCGCTCTCATCTGTCTCAAAGCTCATGCTTATTTAGACTTAAAGTCCCGGCATCGGCAAGGCGAGAAAATCGATAGTAAAGACATAAGAAAGCATCGAAATGATATTATTCGTCTAACTGCAATCTTAACACAAGAAGAGATTAATGATTTGCCTGGATTAATAGCCCAAGATTTAACAGAACTTATAAAAGAATTTAGAAATGATCCTCCGGATGTTGCTGCAGTTGCAAAATCTTTGGGTGTACCAAGCCTTAATTTTGAAGATTTGCTGCAGCAATTAAAAAGGAATTTTCATTTATAAATTAAAAATATAATCGCCTTCTTAGTCCCTATTATCCTGAAGCATCGCTAATTTATTTTATGTAAACTCGGCACGTCGCCCGCTTTGACATTTTTATGATGTCCAGCGGGCTCTGATATTGTCAGTAAGTCTTGTTCGGCTCCGGGCACGCTCCGGCTGTCGCTACACCCTACGCCTCACGAATAGGGAAAGCATATTGTCATTCTAACATATAAAAGCTAACTATTTGCTTCACTCCCTGTCGGTCGTTAAGCAAGCACTTAGCTTTATCATTATGTCTTTACATTATTAGGAAGTGCAGCTATTTCCCTATCGGTCAATAACTGCCAAAATACTAAAGAAATCTAAGCTATAAAATAATGAGCGTTTATATTAAAAATTAGTTATGTTATATTAAATATTTACAGAGATTAATTGTAATATAAAGAATATTCGTATGAGCTATTGAGAAAGATTTTCATAAGGACAAATTGAATGCAAAAAAATATTATTAAATGTTTATTTTAGAATATCTAAGAATTAAAGATTCAGCTATAAATTGATATATAATTAGTATATGCACAAATTGAGGTTATGAAATGAGTAAAGTGATTTATCTGGATCAAAATAAATGGATTGATTTGGCAAGGGCTTTTTATGGAAGAGAAGATGGCGAAAAGTACAAAGATATTTTGGATATCATTACAACAAAGGTTGCTAATAATGAAATTATTCTACCTATGTCTGTCGTCCATTTTATTGAAACTGCAAGAAGTGTAAATCCAGATCGTGCCGAAAGATTAGCTAAGTTTATGTTATCATTATCCAAGAAATTCGGGATTTTACCTTTTAATTCTATTAGGGAAAATGAAGTTCAACAAGCAATATTACGCAAACTTGGGTATACCCCTAAAATAAATATTAAAGATTTGGTAATAAATAGAAATATATTTTATGCAGTAGGTGGTGAACTGAAAATCGAAGGTCTTCCAAATGAACTCGAAAAAGAATTGTATACATTGATTGAGGATGAAACAATTCTTATAAAATTACTTATTAATGCATACATGCACCAATTATCGCTTGATTTAAAAAAAGAAGACGAGGAAGTTTTAGAGGAGCTGGAGGAATCCAGACGAAAACTGAATAGCGAATTATCAACAGAAATGAGATTACGATTATCAATAGAAGATATGGCAAAAGGTAGTCTTAGTCGTTTAACAGTTAATTTCCTTAATAATATAGGTTATGATGTAAAAGTATTTGTTGATCAATTTAAAACAGTTGAAGATTGGAAAGATTTTTTTCTCGGCATTCCTACAATGGATATATGGATTAATTTAAATTTAAACAGAGATAATGATATGAATAGAAAAATCCATAGAAATGATTTAAATGACATTGCTTTTCTATCAATAGCAGTTCCATACTGTGATATAGTTGTAACTGAGAATTATTGGGCAAATATTTTGAATACTAAAAAGTATGATAATAAATATAACTGTATTGTTTTAACTGATGTTAACGATATACAGAATTATATTTAAATAAATATTACCGGGAAATTAGCTTGAAACTGTTTTTAATGTAATGTTTCAAAAGTATCTTTCTAACTCAAGCTTCATACTTTAATTACAAAGTCTTTCTACAAGTGAGGTAAAAATGATTAATCTAAAAAAGCATGGCGACATCTTGGAAAAGACATACTATGATAATATATTAGTTAACATACCACTGTATGAGGAGTTGTGGAAAAAAATTATTGGTAATAATGGAAATGCAAAAATTATAGAATCAAATGATGGAGCAATAGATAAATTTAGACGGTTTATAGCTCAGCATAGCTACACTATTTTTGAAAGTTTAGTCTGTTTATTTAGAATTACTCAAAAGGAAACTAATGTTAATACCCTTGATGAGTATTTAAACGCCAATAATGATTTTATACTCTTTCAAACTCATTGCGGAAGGATAAGGGATTGCGTTCATAAAATTGGTACTGAATTAAAATTGGATAAATTGGAAAATAATTTAGAAAATTTTTACAAAATTCGAAATCAAGTATTGCATGGGAAAAAACTACCTTTTACCTTTATCGAAGAGATGTTTGTTTTACCAAAAGTTAGTGGGAAAAATATTAATCCGGATTATTGGGATGATAATTTACTTTGGGAAGATATAAATCCTAAAGAAATGGAGATTGTTGATGAAATATATAAAAATTTATATAGTGAAATGATTGCTTGCTTGAATTCTGTTTATTCAAAAATATTAACTGAAATAAAAAATAAATCCGAATTAAATAAGATAATTTCTATGATGGATAACTATATACCCAATGATAATAATTATGTCATTAGTTTGGGTATTCAAGATAATCATTTAATGGCAGATAGAATCTTACAGTCAGCAAGTGGCTCACTTAAACTTTAAAATTGATATTTAGGTAAATAAATATTATTTGGATAATAATTTTTATCGATATGATAAATAGTATTTAGAGGTGTCTTCAATTTATTTCCATTTTAGAGGTTGTATAATAAAATTTATCATGTGTTTTATGTTCAATATTGTTTTAACTTAATACTGTGAGTAAAGGCCAGAAGGATAAGTCAATATTTTGATGCTTTAATCTTTTTTTCTAATTGTTTTGAGAACTCTATTAAATTGGTATGAAGGCAAGAACAAATTTCCCTAAGTTCGATTATATCAACTCTACGTTGTCCCGTTTCAATTTTACTTATATATGATTGGTGCACATTAAGCTTTTTTGCTAAATCAATTTGAAGAAGTCCTGCTTTATTTCTAAAAAAGAAAGGGCGAAATTATGTTTTCACTTCACCAAAAAAGTGCTTACCTCATAATATTAAATGCGACAATGATATTGAGGTCTATAGGAACAACATTTAAACATAATAATGATGGTAAAACACTCAAGGAATATAAAATATGTTTATTTAAAATATTATGCGAAATCTTTAATCTAATTGAATCAAATGAATTTAATGAAAATGTTTTGCGAAATTCAATAATTGAATTGGCGAATCAATTTTCCATTTCCATTGGACAATCTCAAAAGCCAATTAATGTTATCCTAAAATTTCATTATTACTTAAATAATATAAATAATAATGATATTAAGAAACAACTTGATTGTCCTATTGATAAAATAATATTAAAAGAATTAGGATTTACTAATTTAAGTCTTAATGCTATTGATTTAGAGCAATATAATAAATTACAAAAAATAATAAATGAAAGAGTCCAATTTAGAATAGATTTTGATGATATTTGGGATAGACAACATTTAGAAGCAGAAGGATTATTATAAGGAATTAGCTCTTTATATTTTCCGATATAGCAAACTAATTCAAATGATGATTTTCCTATAATTGTCAATGTCTGCCAAAATAAAAAAGCTGGAAATTAATCTTTTGATGCTTTAATCTTTTTTTCTAACTGTTTAGTAAACTCTATTAAATTGGTATTGAGGTGAGAACAGATTTCTCTTAGTTCAATTATATCAACTCTACGTTGACCAGTTTCAATTTTACTTATATAGGATTGGTGAACATTAAGTTTTTTTGCTAAATCAATTTGCAGAAGTCCTGCTTTATTTCTAAATTCAATGAGAAC
>CAZUCY010000216.1:0-4300 GCA_964618785.1 uncultured Ignavibacteriaceae bacterium
ACAAGATACTTCTTTGTTTTATGGTAATAACGGTAATTGGGCAAGAACTTATTGTATCTCAAAGTGGAATACATTGCTTTTCTCAAATGGTAATGGAGTTAATTTGATGGATCTTAATAATTACAGTTATACTTTTCTAAATAGCGGTGGCGATGCACATTTTTCTAATGACAGCACAAAAATTACCTTTTTGGATAATTCTTTCAGCTCAATTTGTGTTATGGATTTAAAAGAGAATTCTATAAAACAAATTCAAGTTAATTTACCAAAGAATTATATTTCAAATCCTATATTATCATTAGATGAAAATCGGGTATTTTTTCAGGCGGACACATCGTGGGACGTAATTGAAAAAGTGAAATCGAATAATAATATTGTTTACTAATTGAGATATTTCTTAATGAGTCGTCCGGAATTATGAAATGCATATAGTGTTACAGGAACTCATGCCGAGGCATAATCTTGTGTTGGACTGGAGAACCTACAACTTAAAGGGCGGCAGGTCAGATGGGACCCAGCATTGTTTGACTCCGCCATATCCCATTTTGTAGAAGGATTGCTTATAACGTGTATTATAGGAAAGAATCCATTGATTTTTAAACTATAATTGGGAGTGAACATGAAAAAATATTATGTCCTGTTTATTTTACTCTTTGCCTATAACTTTCTTAATGCCCAATCTGTTGAACTCCCGGCACCTCAGAAAACCAGGGGAATGCCTCTTATGGAAGCACTGGCAAAAAGAGCTACCGTAAGGGAATTCGATACTACGGACATTTCAATTCAGCAATTGTCTGATTTGCTGTGGGCTTCATTCGGTGTTAATCGACCTGACGGCAGAAGAACCGCACCTTCTTCAAGCAATAAACAGGAAATTGATATTTACGTGCTTTTAAAAAACGGCGCATATGTGTATGACGCTCAAAATAATAAACTCATCCTGGTTGTACCTGAAGACCTTCGCAGCCAGGCAACCGATCAAAAGTTTGCCATTGCAGCGCCCGTTCAATTAATCTTTATAGCAGATTTGTCAAAAAGAGGCGAGAGTACAGAGGATGGAAAGTTAAGAACCGCAAACATGGACTGCGGTTATATCTCACAAAACACGTATTTGTTTTGTACTTCGGAAGGGTTGGTAACAGGAGCTAGAGGTTCGGTTAACCGCGATGCTTTAACTCCTAAACTCAAACTTAGAACTGACCAGAGAATTTTACTTGCACATTCTGTTGGGCACCCGGTAAAATAATTATTACTTTTACTATAAAAAAATGAGCCGTGTATCTTTTTAATATGGACCTATTAAATCTTTTTATTTTCTTTTAATAAGCTTTACAATAATTACTATTAAAAGAATTATTAATAAAAAGTGTATCATGTTTTTATCCTATATATTTGTCGCACTTCTATTGTAGTCCGATTTAAATAGAGTGTCTTGCTCCCGCACAAATGTCTTTGACTTTTATGTTAATTGCAATATTGTTGATTTATTTTAAAAACCGGCAGATTGACAATTGAGAAAAGTTTCCACAGCGCAATAGAAGCAATCTGTACAAATATAAAGCTCGCCCATAACCACCTTGCCGGAAATACAGAACCTTCCAATGACGATATAAGCATGATGAAGCTAGTTTAAAACAAAAAGTTAATGAATAATAGTGAATAGTTATTTTTTTGAAGGAACAAGGGAATAAAAAACCTTCAAAACAGCATATTTTAAAGGTTTATTGTGGGCGCTAGTGGATTCGAACCACTGACTTCCTGCGTGTGAGGCAAGCGCTCTAACCAACTGAGCCAAGCGCCCTTATTTTATCCCTTCAATGCTTCTTTAAACGTTTCTCCTAATATACGTATTCCTTTTTCAATTTTATCTTCAGGAGTATGAGAATAAGCTAATCTTAAATGACTGTTATCTATACCATCGGGATCAAAAGCTTTACCAACGACGAATACAGCTCCTTTTTTAATGCTCGCTTTAAGAATTGATATAAGATCAAGCTTAGACGGAATTTTAAGCCAGATATAAAAACCTCCCTCAGGTTCAAACCATGTTATTTCTGCAGGGAAATATTTCCTGATAGCTTCAGCCATTGTTTCTTTCCGCCTTTTGTAGATAACCCTTAATTTTCCCACATATTTTTCAAGCATGCCGCTTCTTAAAAACTCATTGGCAAGCACTTGCGTAAAATTAGGCGAGCAAGCATCCAATGACTGCTTAACCAATTCTGCTTTTTGATAAATTTCAGGCTGTGAAAGCATCCACCCCAACCTAAAACCGGGTCCGAGTATCTTTGAGAATGATCCGAGATAACAAATTGGAGTTTCATCGCCGTATAAGGCTTTCATCGGAATAATTCTTTTATGTGCTTCTTCGTTGAAATATAGTTCACCGTAAGGGTCATCTTCTATTAGCAGCAAATCGTGCTTTTGGAGAATGGGAACTAATTCTTTTTTCCTTTTTTCAGTGTAAAGCGTCCCTGCCGGATTATGAAAGTTAAGAGTAAGATAAAGAAATTTTGGAGGGATTGATTTTGAATGATCAAGATAGCTCCCGAGCAAATCAAGATTTATTCCTTCTTCGTCCAGGTTTATACCTTTAAGATTAGCCTGGTATGATTTATAGGCAGAAATAGCCCCGACAAAGCACGGATTTTCCGTAACTATAGTATCACCCGGGTCTATAAATATTTTGCCTGTAATATTTATTGCCTGCAGCGACCCTGTAGTAATCAACAGCCGGTTTTTTTCTACGGGCAGGCCTTTTTTCTTCAGATATTCATTTAATGATTCAAGCAGCGGCTCATAACCCGGTGTAGGTCCGTATTGAAAACCGGTTTGTTTTATATTGAGAGGAAGGTTATTATAAATTTCATCTATTTCTTTGACAGGGAATAGTTCGTTCCCCGGCATTCCTCCGGCAAATGAAATCATATCCGGATTAGTAGCGAGTTCCATTAAATCTCTTATCTCGGAAGTTCTTAAAGAAGAGATTGCTTTTGAAAATTGAAGCATATTAATTCCTTTATTGAAAATATTTATTACCGAGACGTTTACGTCGCGGATATATCAAGATAAATTTGGCTTTAGCCGCATTTATACAACAGGAAAATCACACATCATAAATATCACTTGCTTTAACCAGGTCCATCTTATGCTTTTGAAGAACCGATATAGCCTGGCTTGCAGAATCGGTACGGATAATTACTGTTGCCCTGTCTCCAAGAGCAAATGCGTACATATATTCTACGCTTATTCCTTCGGAGGAAAGAAGCTTAAGTGCTTTATACAAGCCGCCGGATTCATTTGGAACAATTAAGCCGATCACTTCCGTAATATGAACTGAAAATCCATTATCTTTCAAAACCTTAGCCGCTTTTTCGGGATTATTCGTTATGAACCTGAGCATCCCATACTCAGCGGTATCGGCAACGCAAAATGCGGAAAGATTGATATTGGCGGAAGCAAGTGTTTCCGTTACCTCTGTTAAACGCCCGGATTTATTTTCCAGGAATACGGAGAGTTGTTTTATAATCATAATTTCCTGCTAAATTTTTCGTTTATCAATTACACGCTTTGCTTTGCCCTCGCTGCGTTCGATTGTTCTTGGCTCGACAAGTTTTATATTTGCGTTAATACCAAGAACCGATTCTATATTATGTTGAATTTTTTTCTTTAGATCTTCTAATTTTTTAATTTCATCAGAAAAGAATTGGTCCTCTACCTCAACCCAAATTTCAAGAACGTCTAAATTATTTATCCTATCCACAAAAAGCATATAATGCGGTTTCGTTTCGCTCATTTCTAAAAGAACGGCTTCTATCTGGGAAGGGAATACATTAACACCCCGGATAATAAGCATATCATCGGATCTTCCGAGGCATTTTTTCATTCTTACAAGAGTGCGTCCACATTCGCATTTTTTAAAATTCAATTGAGAAAGATCGCGTGTGCGGTATCTTAGCAAAGGAAGCGCCTCTTTTGTGAGGCATGTAAAAACCAATTCACCGGTTTGACCTTCGGGCAGTATCTCTAATGTTTCAGGGTTTATAATTTCCGGGTAAAAATGATCCTCAAAAACGTGCAAACCGTTTTGACATTTACATTCGCATGCAACGCCCGGACCGATTATTTCGCTAAGCCCGTAAATATCTATTGCTTTGACATTTAATTTTATTTCAATCTCATGCCGCATTTCTTCAGTCCACGGCTCAGCACCAAAAATACCGGCTTTAAGTTTAAGTGAATCAATAGAAATTCCCGCATCTGCCAAAGCTTCTGCAAGGTAAAGAGCATAGGAAGGAGT
>CAZUCY010000217.1:0-2620 GCA_964618785.1 uncultured Ignavibacteriaceae bacterium
CGCATTGTAATGTGGGCTCAGAAGGACTTGAACCTCCGACCCGCTGATTATGAGTTTTTTTTAAAATTTTCTTATAACCTTATATAGATTATTAACTTCTTGTTTTTAGAACAATTATAACCTTCTAATGTTTCCCTTGCTTTCCCCTATTTTCTAGTTTTAGGAATATAATCCGTAGCCAAATCGTAGCGAGAATAATCCCACCAACAAAAAAATTTATCTGTCATGAAGACTATATTCTTTTGTATTAAGAATTGCGAATAACACGCTATAAAATCGGTCATTTAATTAAGTAAGCAATTCAAGAATCCGCTATATGCGGTTCAGATGATAAAATACATTTCCATACTTTACGTCATTCTATTGCTTCAATGTTAGTTTAGTGTGGTGTTTCTCTTTATGTAGTTAAGGAATTATTAGGTCATGAAGATTTGTCTACAACCCAAATCTATTCTCATTTACAGAAGCAAAATTTGATGGATGCGATCAATCTTATTTAATAAAATGCCCGAATATTCTCGGGCATAAATAAAACGTTGTAAGATTATTACTTCATCAAAATCATTTTTTTCACATCTTGAAACTCTTTTGAACCATCTAAAGGCTTTGAATGAAGTGAATAAAAATATATTCCACTTGCTATATTTGCAGCATCCCAATTTATGTTATAAGAACCAGGAGTCTGTATCTTGTTTATAAGAACTTTGACAACCTGACCTAGTACGTTATATATGTATATTTTTACATAACTTTCTTTTGATAATTCATAATTTATTTTTGTAGAAGGATTAAATGGATTTGGGTAATTTTGTGAAAGTTCAAAAGTTTGATATATATAATTTGATATATTTTTAATATTCGTAATAGGTGGATCAAAAAAATAAATACCATTTGAAGATAATATATAAGCATAATTATTATTGAATATACATCTTAAGATATAAGCATTATTGGATAATCCTTTAACGACTTTCCAAGTATTTCCGTAATTATTAGAAATAAATAGCCCGTTTGATCCACTAGTTGCTGCTATAACATTGTTACTTGTACAAAGTGAAAACAATGGATATTGAGAAAGATTTTCACATACATCCTGATTACCATACCAAGATTCACCATCATTGGTAGATAATAAAATCCCTTTATTTCCAGTAAAGAAAATTACAGGTGTTTGATATGCTAATGTAGAAATAATCAAATTATTTGATGTTATTGCTAAATCAGTTATCAAAGCTGGCGGTGTGTAATTTGGTGAAATATTTTGCCAGGTTATTCCTCCATCTGTACTATTTTGTAAAGGGTTAGCAATCGCCCCTGGTATTCCCCAAGTTGGATAATCCCAAGTTAACCATGTAGGTACTACATCTTCATTATAATAATTAAAGCTAGCAACATACAATTCTTGATTGTTAAACCGAGAGACTTTTACAACAGTATAATATTCTATCACTCCGGATGCATTAGAGGCTTGTAAAATATTTTCCCAAGTAGTTCCACTATCTGTACTTTTAAAAACACCCTGTCCTGCTGCTCCGACATAAACTGTATTGACATCAGTTGGGTCAACATCAAAATCATAAATAGCCCCTTGAATCTGGGGAAAGCCAAATAAATTATTTTGTCCATCTATCTTTTCCCAACTATCTCCAGCATCGCTGCTCTTGTAAATGTCGCCTATTAAACCATAAATTGTACTTAGATAGATAATATTTTGGTTATTAGGCAGTATTATAATTTTTGAAATAATTGGGTAACTATTTGACAGTGGGATTTTTTTAATCCCAGCACTTGATGAAACCCATGTCAAACCTGCATCAGTGCTTTTATAAACACCTCCACCATTTGAGTTCCCAATTAAAACTAATCTTTGATTTGATGAAGAAACTGCGATAGCATCAAATGAACCATCTAAATCACTAGTCCATGGCCCATTTAATTTTGTCATTGTAATTGTCGTGTCTGGTATACTGCAACCATTAGGTGTTGTCGCATTTACGCATGCCGTAAGCGATGATACGCATGTTGAGCTTTTTTGAGCATCTATTTTATATGAATAAGTTAGACCAGAATTCCGACCTTTATGTTTGTAAGATATGTCGGTTGTATACGTAATGAACGTTCCATCGCAATAGTAAACATCATAACCTGTTGCTCCCTCAGAAGCATTCCAACTTAGATCTATCTCACTCGAATTCACTGCATTAGCTTGTAAGCCAGTAGGAGTTGAAGGTGGGGTACAAGTTGAACTTGAAACTGCTAAATTTGCCCAGTTACCATAAAATGTTGTGGTGCATGTTCCTCCTACTCTGCAACGATATTTATATCCGCTCATTGTTGCGGAGGTCGGGTTGATACTTAAAGATGATGATGTAGTTCCACTATAAGGACTACTGCTTGGCACACTATTCCATGTTGTACCGCTGTCCGTACTGTATTCCCATTGGTAAGTCGGTCCCGTTCCTGTTACTCCTATGCTAAATGTAGCTGTCGCCGGTGCCGTTACTGTTTGATCAGGGGTTTGAGTTGAGATATTAACCGGTGTACACCCACCGGTCACTGTTAACGTTGCCCAGTTACCATAAAATGTTGTGGTGCATGTTCCTCCTACTCTGCAACGATA
>CAZUCY010000217.1:2720-4286 GCA_964618785.1 uncultured Ignavibacteriaceae bacterium
TTCCTGTTACTCCTATGCTAAATGTAGCTGTCGCCGGTGCCGTTACTGTTTGATCTGATGTTGTTGTTATTAAATTTACTGGTGTACATTGAGAATAAATTTGAATTGTTGAAAACAAACTTATAGCTACTACTGCAAAAAAAATAATAATGTAATTTTTCATAACATTTACCCTTAATAAACTAATAATCTTCTAAATTAATTTTATTTTTAAATTTATTCATTTAAGTATTCAACTCTTTGTAAAATGACTAATTTATAAGAAAATCGAATATATTTGAATAGAAGATAGTTTAACTTTCAGAAACCTTTAATTATACAATGATACTTAGAGAAATATTGATATTCATTCAACAAATTGCCCCTGTCGGCTTTGCAGAAAATAATTCTATAATTACAAAAGTATATGCTCTGCAAACAGCAAAATGTAGGTAAAAATTGCCGACTATTTATATGTATACAATTATTATGGAGTAATGTCATTTAAATCCCTCGTCTGACATCAGTAATTTAAGCAATAATTTGAGAATTCAAAATATTTATTGTTCTTTAATAATGTGCGCACCCTTTATTTTGTGCATAAGCCTAAATAGATTTATTCCTATCTTGTACACCGTAAGATTCAATTTAACATATTAACACAAAAATAAACTGCCCATCTTTCCAATTTCATTTTTACACTAAAACGGTCAGGACCAAAAATACCATTTCCTTATTTTGGACTCAGTGGACGCAAGAATTTCTATTTTGCTTGTGAATCGAAAAAAGTAGCGTCCACTACATCCAAATTCTTATTACCACCTGTAGTTATAGATCTTTCCGTTCCCGATTTTCTCTCAATAATTTTTATTCCTTTTATCAACGCAGCATCCTTTAACCACTTTGTAAATGCGCGCAATTCCATTTCTTCATATTTCTCATACCCTTTCTTAAACTTTTAAAACAATTCCTTCTTCAAAAACTCTTTCCCTATTTCAATCGTTTCAAAATATTCCGCAAACTCCCCACAAGTAGAATCAATCAATTATTTCTTTTCAAGATTTATTTGCGAGTATTTTATTAATCCCAGGTTCAAATAAAGCTGCACACACGATTATATAATTATGAAAATTATTCCACTCCTCATTACTCCATTAATTAAAAAATCTATGTTCAGAGTCATTTATAAAAATCATGAAAGCTGAGTTGGCAATAAATAATAAGCATATTTATGAATCAATTCTACTAGAGCATACTTAGCTTTTACAGGGCTAATGATTTCGGTTTTGCATCCAAGAATAATAGAGAATAATAAAAGTATAATTAATATTTTCACAGATAATCTCCACCTATCAAATATACCTATTGACAAATTATTTGGATGTGCTAATATATAAATAACAATATTACTGTAATTATCCTGAAAGTTATATTAGAAAAAAATACCGCACCGTTTTAAACGCATTTCATTTTTACACTAATAATAGGAAAAAACGAGTGAATTGTGTGGGCTATATATCCTTTCCGTTCGGGCAATATGCCACGAGCCAGAAAAGGACAGCAACCTACTTAACTTGGCTCATAATA
>CAZUCY010000218.1:0-4268 GCA_964618785.1 uncultured Ignavibacteriaceae bacterium
TTTTCTGTATTTTTACTCACAAAAAAGGAAGTATTTTATAATCGATTTGCTACAGTAAGAAAATTTTAATTAAATTTATTACCAGAGTAGCAAAGTGTGCCGATTTTGGAGGTTTACTCTGATCGGTTTTTTTATTGCTGCTTAAGGAAACTTTTATATTAGGAGTAAGATTTATAGTAATATTGATACTATTAGCAGGTAGGTGTTATTTACTAACAATAAAGGAAGGCTGCGATGAAAACCATAAAAGCAAAAATAGACAATCCTTTGTCAGAACTTATCAGCGATGATATTTTCGATCTCTTAACCGCGCACGGCTTAATAGATGAAAAATCTGTTAGGGACTACCAAATAAGAAAAAAATTCAAACAAATGCGCGCCGGTAAGGTAAGCGCCGGAGATGCAATAGATTCAATTCGCGAAGAATATCCGTATTTGCAGTTCGATACAATTAGAAAAATTGTTTATCAGATAAGTAAATAATTATGCGGGGGCGTGATTTTTTGCTTGACAAATAAAACCAATATTTTTATATTTGATTCGACTCTTTCAGAGGGTTCTCCCCTGCCCTTTGATGTTAAACGAGTCGGGCCCAGTGGTACCCCCATCACTGGGCTTAATTTTTTAATGACGGAGATGTAAATGGCAAAGCAAGTAAATAAAAAAAATGTAAGAAAACCGAAGAAAATTGTTTCACCTTTCAATATTTATTGGAAGAAAAGGAATTTTATTTTTTTATTTACCGGATTAATAGTAATAATCAGCGGTTTTGTACTTCTGTCACTTGGCTCTTGGGATAGTTTCCCTTCTTTATTTATTTCTCCGGTTGTTCTTTTAATAGGGTACTTAATTATTCTTCCCGCTTCAATCCTGTTTACAGATAAGAATGAAGTGGAAAATAAAGATGCACAGGAAATTACTGCGGCTAAAAATTAAAGGGGATATTGTTTCTTATCTAAAAGTTCAAAATTTAAAGACTGCCCTGCATGAGGGGTAAAATTATCAAAAATAATTTTTCTTAAATTGACTAAACTGAACATTGAGGATTTAACAAGACTAAACCTGCTGCTTTCAATAGATGGCATTGGTCCCGGGAAGATTAGAAACCTGCTTTGCAAATTTCACACTTTAGAAAATATTTTATCAGCCGGGTTTAATTCACTGCGGGAAGTTGACGGTATAAGCGATAATCTTGCTAAAAGAGTCCATTATGGAATCAGACGGTTTGATGAATTAAAAACAGTTATAAATAAAGAACTGGAAAAGCTTGAAAAACTGCATACATCAATTATTACTATGTGGGATAAAGATTATCCGGCTCTATTAAAAAAAATTTATGACCCTCCTTTAATTCTATATGTGAAGGGAGAATTAGTCGAAGCCGATAATTTCTCAATAGCAATAGTTGGGACAAGACTTCCGACCAATTATGGTAAAATACAAGCAGAAAAATTTACTGCTAATTTAGCACAACAAAATATTACTATTGTAAGCGGTATGGCAAGGGGCATAGACTCTGTTGCACACAGAACCGCGCTGAAAAATGACAGGAGGACTATAGCAATTATAGGATCCGGAATGGACGTAATATATCCACCTGAAAATAAAAAATTATTTGAAGAAATAACAGAAAGAGGCGCTGTAATTTCGGAATATAAGCCCGGTACAAAACCCGATGCACAAAATTTTCCTAAAAGGAACAGGATAATATCAGGATTGAGTCTTGGCTGTATTGTGATTGAAACAGGGATAAACGGAGGAGCAATGCAAACTGCATCTTTTGCACTTGATCAGGGCCGTGAAGTATTTGCCGTCCCGGGAAATTTAGGAACAAGGCAGGCTGAGGGAACAAACGCTCTAATTCAAAAAGGTGAAGCAAAGCTTATCACATCAGCGGAAGATGTTCTGGTCGAATTAAATTTAAAATTGAAACCTATAATCGGGAAAAACATACCCCGACCTCAAACAGAGCTTAATTTATTTGAAGAAAAAATAATAAATACGTTGAGTAATGAGCCGGTGCAGATTGATAAGATATCTTCCTTAACCAGTTTATCTACTTCCGACTGCCTTGTAAATCTTCTTTCGCTTGAATTTAAAGGACTTGTTAAGCAGCTTCCCGGAAAAATGTTTGCCTTAATATAAATTCACAATTCTTTAAAGATTTTGAAGATAAAATAGATTAGTATTTCTTTTTAGTTTTCCATAAAAACTTTAATCTCTCCTTCAACGATTTTTCCTGTCCATTCTCCGTAGGGAGATAATATTGAGTACCGGATAGTTGTTCGGGCAAATAATTTTCCAAAATAAAGTGATTATCAAAATCATGAGGATATTTATATCCTTTATGATATCCTAAGTCTTTCATCAATTTAGTGGGCGCATTTCTAAGATGTGCGGGAACGGAATAAAGAGGTTTATTTTTAACATCCGAAAGAGCGCTTTCAATTCCAAGATAAGCAGCATTACTTTTGGGAGAAGACGCTAAATAAGTTGTACATTGAGCCAGGATTATTCTTGCTTCAGGCATGCCTATTTTATCAACAGCTCCAAATGCAGCTTCCGCAAGCACTAGACCGTTTGGGGAAGCATTTCCAATATCTTCCGACGCAAGTACTACCAACCGTCTTGCAATAAATAAAGGGTCTTCACCGCCTTCAAGCATCCTTGCCAGCCAGTAAAGCGCCGCATCGGGATCGCTGCCACGGATACTTTTAATAAAGGCAGATATAACATTGTAATGTTCTTCCCCGGCTTTATCATAAATAATATTTTTTTTCTGGACAATATTTTCTAATACTTCTTTAGTGATTTTAATCGGGCAGGACTCTATTTCCTGGATTATTGCCGCTTCAAAAATGCCGAGCAAAATCCTGGCATCTCCTCCCGACAGATAGATTAAGAATTCAATATCTACATATTCAATTTGCAGAGTAGATAAAAGTTCATCTTTTTTAATTGCCGATTCAAGAATCATCATCAAATCTTCTTTGGATAATTCATCAAGGACATAAATCCTTGTACGTGATCTAAGAGCCGGTATTACTTCAAATGACGGATTTTCAGTAGTAGCGCCGATTAAGATTATCAACCCCGATTCAACAGAATGCAACAAGGCATCCTGCTGTGCTTTGTTAAAACGATGAATTTCATCTATAAAAAGAAGCGTTCTTTTATTTTGAGATTTATTAGCAGAAGCGATCTCTATTATTTCTCTGATATCTTTAACGCCGGAAGAAACAGCATTAAGCTGATGAAAATCCGAATCGGTTTGTTCTGCAATAATTTTAGCTATAGTCGTTTTGCCGGTACCCGGAGGTCCCCAAAGAATAAACGAACTGAGCGTGTCGTTTATTATCATCAGCCGGATAGGCTTACCTTCCCCAAGCAAAGATTTTTGTCCGCAGAATTCATCAATAGTTTTTGGTCTGACTCTTTCTGCAAGCGGAATTTTAGGAAAATTGATTTTACTCATTTCTATTTTTCAATCATCTTAATAGTTCTTTCTCCTTTTCGGATCATTCCGTATTTCTCCCTTGCAATTCTTTCTATTTTTGCAGGGACTTTATTTTTCAATGAATCAATTTCTGCTTGCAATTGTTTATTATCTTTATCAACATCAGATATTTGTTCGTTCAACGACTTTACCTGCTGCTTGAGTTTTAAATATTTAATAATGCCCGATTTATTAAAAAGAAGATAAATAAATCCCGCTATAAAAAGCGCTGCAAATAAAAAATACTTAAGCTTACTCATCGAAGATAGAAATTATCATTATTAAAAAAGCTCATTACATCATTTTAAGATTTTCAATAAAATTTTGCAATTTGTCAGTGTGTCAGTTTAATTATTTTATCGATTAATTCTTCAAAAGGAATACCAACCGCTTTTGCCATTTTGGGAACAAGACTTGTAGCAGTCATACCCGGCAGCGTATTAACCTCAAGACAATAAGTACTGTAATCATTGCTCAATCTAAAATCCATTCTTGCGTAAACGCTGCAGCCTAAAGCGTTGTAAGCTTTCAGAGCCTGGGCTTGAATTTCCAACTTTACCCATTCGGGTAAATTTGCAGGGACTTCATATACGCTCATACCGGAAGTATATTTACATTTATAATCATATACTGCGTGTTTCGGTTTAATTTCCAGGACCGGCAAAGGAATATTATCCAGCACACCAACCGTAACTTCATGCCCGGGAATATATTCCTCAATTAAAACACGATCTGAAAACTTTTGAGCAATTTTCAGCGCTTTGGAAAGTCC
>CAZUCY010000219.1:0-4268 GCA_964618785.1 uncultured Ignavibacteriaceae bacterium
GGAAATTAGATAGGGTTTCGATATAGATTAATGTCTGAACTCCCATAGGGACAAGCGCTGATTTATGGGATTAAAATGATTTCCCTGATTAGAAGAAAGTGTTTGAGGCGAGATATTCATGTATGAATCCGGCTCACCTTAAGGCTGGAACGGCTGCAGACAATGCTATGGATAAAATTCTTCATGGCAGGCAACCACATGGCGAGATGATGAAGTCTGCCAAGCTAAAAGAAACTGACGTATTCAAGATTCTTAAAAATAAATCAGCTACCAATAAAGCTTTAGCCGAACAATATCATGTTTCACAAACTACAATAAGTGAAATAAAAAGTGGCGAGAAATGGAAACGTACTTACGACCAGTTTATGAAGGAAAGTAACCGCAGACCGAAACTCAAACGTATGCCGAATAAACCGGCTATAGCGCGAAGTAAGCCCAAAACAACAATAACAAATAAAACCATAATATAAAACAGTAAAGCCTTCACTCTTAAAACAGTCGAAGGCTTTTTTAATTCAATGACTCTTTTTCACTTTATTTCCTATTATAATTTCCTTTTTCATATCAAATTGTTAAATTATTATTGCTACAGACCATAAATGCATTGGATGAATTTTGTGTCAATAATTTTAATCTCTAAAAGCAAGGTGGAATTATTACAGATCATTATCAATTCCAACCTGTTCACATTCTGAAAATAAAATTATTATTAAAGTATCCAATAAAATATTAATCGTAATTTGTTTTATGTGATTATTTCTTTTACGTATCCATTAGTTGCCTTATATTTTCTTTGCTTCTTCTTCTACAATTTTATGCGCCAATTTTATTATTTTACCAATATTATCCATAATTTTTTCATCGATATTTTCTGAAACATTATTGAATAAGCATGTATATGTATCAGTTAAAAGAGAACTTAATTCTTTATGCATGGATTTGTTTTGATCTAATAAATAACCCAGCATATTGAAACATATAGATATTTTTTCTAAAACCTGTTTCTTTTCACTTTTAATATTCAAATTATAAGATTGATTCAATAGAATTTCTTTTGAATTGAATTCCCCAGTCCCTTTATTACCTATAGTTTGTGCATTTGGATTTTGATTCCCTGCTCGCATATGGCGAAGCCCTTTACTTGACTCACTATTACGAAACATATCACCTGTAAATAACATTATTGTTGAAAGTTCAGCAATAACAGTTCTAAATTTTTCCACCCAATCCTTTTTCTTCTGCAGAGTATCTTGATATTTTATGTTTTTTTTCTGAGATAAATAAGTTGGGAACCATCCTATTAAAACACCAAGTAATACCATCAAAAATGGCGATATAATTTCCCAAAATGTTTTTTGCGGTAAATTAGTTATTTCAATCTTAAGGGGCTTAATTGATGAATCGGATGTAGTCTCAAAATTAACTATTTTATTTTGCTGCGTATTATTAGTATGGATATTCTTATCAATTTCATTCTGACCAAAAGAAAAATATAATGGGAATAGTATTGTAATTAAAATGATATTTATTTTCATCTTGATAATTCTTCCATTGTTATTATGTCGCATTAAAAGTAAAACATTTTATCCGCGTGTTTTTGTTAAATCTCCAATAAATAAATATTAAAATTGTTAACTAATTATTTTAGGTAGAAATAGTATTGATCCTAACAATAATATTATTAATCCGATTCTCAATATTACTAATTACAAAATTGTTTTATCGCATCATAGGCTTTGCTATCGCCAAGTTCACCGGCTTTGCTCCAATCTAAACAAGCTCCATTTTTATCACCAAGTACAAAATATTTGACATCTTCACGATTTTTATAAGCTTTAAAATAATTAGGGCTAATCTCTATTGATTTGTCCCAATCTTATTGCCTGGTATGTGTATGTTTGATTCCGGGAAAGAGTACTGTCATACATAGTTGTATCCCTTGTCGTAAGGTGCAAATTATAAAGCTGCTGCCAATCGAAACTATAGTTGGTTTGTATATGCGAATTAGAGTATAATTTATTATTGTCTTAAGTATGAAAAAATTTATGCTTAATAAAAATGAAATGAATGTCTTTACAAATTTTAGGATAATAGCAAGCCCATTTCGAAAATGATTTACTTATAAAATAAACAGCGACTAATAAGCCAATAATAGTGCCTTGAATTTTAATCACCTCAATTTGATCATGATCTAAACTAAAATTACTAAAATTAAATGTTATCAAAAGAATTATAAAAATTAATGTTGACAAACCAATTGCACGATTTATTATTCGATCTCTCTTTCCACGTTTAATGCTTGGTATTTTAATTTTTATTTTTCTATTACACGTAGGACAGTTATAAAAAACTATAGAAGATTTTGCAAGCGGTGGAGTTAATTTGATAATTTGGCAAACATAATTTTTGTTCCAATGAAATCCAAGTAATCCCCATAAACCACCCCATCCAAAATCCGATAAATGACTATAACAACCTATTTTTGTGTTTATTTCTTCTTGTTTCATAGTGTTTTACTCTTGAATAACCACTACTCTACCGGAAACTTTTTTATAAATCTGTTCAGCGGATTGTGAAAAGCATAGCTCGAAATGAATAACAAGGATATAAATCCGTTTCACTCATTACTCCAATAAAATAGTTGCTATAAACTTAAGAGTTTTTTTATTAACTATAAACAAATATTTACTCAATTCCCTGGTTACTGAAATATTCAGACATAAATGATAAATCTAAGTGCTTGCGTAACAACCGGCAGGGAATGAAGCAAAGAGTCAGCTATTATTCGATAGAATGAAAATGTCTTTTTCCTCCAACCGTGAGGCGAAAGGCGTGGCGACAGCCGGAGCGTGCCTGTAGGTGAACAAGACTTAATAAACCGGGTGACGTGCCGAGTTTATATAATGCAACATTATCGGACATGGATAGAATTAGGTTGTTTCCGTTAAGACTGCCTACTTTGTTCGATAATGTTCTTTATGTAAACTGGCTGACAATGTAATGTTTAACCTCTCCTCACATGCACAGTGGCCTTAGAATGCATTTTAAAGCCTTCTACGGGCCTTTAGACGACAAAGAAGTAAAATAACCTGCTCCCTATTGGAATAAATGCATTGATGCTTTTATCAGGATTCTATTTACAATGCAACCAAAAGGCAGGATCCCGGAAGCGGAGCCTGCACGAGCGCGACCAGTGCGAGTGCGGGCGGAGCAATAAAACATTATTTTCGGACATCACTTTTCATCCAAGACTGAAACCGATTGATACAAATCGTCTATAATGTGTAAATTTGTTCCCCCGCCATGTAAATACATTTTCATTCAAAATAGTTTCTGATCGCCTTCTTCGTAAAAGTATTTCTATACAATTATTGTTGAGTGGTACCTGCCGTATCTTTTTGGATTTAGTAAGAAATGTTTTATTGTCCAGTATCAGGAATAATCTGTCCATATCGATTTGTGACCAAACTAAATTGATCAGTTCCATTTGCCTTAAGCCCGTGTTCACTGCAAAAAGTACAATATCCTTAATATCGTTCTCTCCTATAGTGTTGATCAAAGTGGTAAACTCAGCTTTATTAAAATAACTTGGTTGTTTCTCCGGCAGCTTCATTTTTTTAATTTTAGCACAAGGATTCTCATTCAGTAGATTCTTTTCCACATACCGGTTAAATAAACAATGCAAATGGATATAATCCCTCCTGGCCTGATAGACGGATACCTGAATAATCCTTTTCATAAAGAATTCTTCTAATAGATTCTTATCCATTGAGGAAATATTTATATTGCCAAAATATTTCAGGACGGCATTAAAAGTTGCCTTATATGTAAGCGTTGTATTTCTTGTATGTGTATATTCAGTCCATTTTAAGTGTTCAAACATTGCATCTTTTATACACACTCGGCTCTGAATAAGGCTTTTCTGGCTCAGTTTATCACTGAATTCTGATAAGTAAGACAGCGCATCCTTCTTTAATTTCTGCCCCGTGGATTTACTTAACCTTTTTTTCGTTACCGGATCTTTGTAATAGATGTAATAATAGCCATTTTTATGATGTGAAATGATCATACAACCTCCATTGGGATGTACAACCGGCAGGAAATATTTCTGACTAAATTTCTGATCTTTTTCTGTTTTTTAGGCAATAAAAGTGATTTCGATCAATCAGTTTAGGCATAAAAAAGCCTGAAAATTTTCATTTTCAGGCTACATTTGAGGCGCCGGTCGGATTCGAACCGACGAATAAAGGTTTTGCAGACCTTCGCCT
>CAZUCY010000220.1:0-4225 GCA_964618785.1 uncultured Ignavibacteriaceae bacterium
TAGAGATTAATATCAATAAAAATGCTTTCTCTTATTATAACTCGGATAAAAAAGAATGGACTACTGATCCTGGGAAATATGAAATATTGATAGGTAGTTCATCAAGAGATATTAAATTAAAGGGGGTCGTAGATATCAAATAATTTTTGCATAAAAATTACTTATAGTGGGGAGGTTCCCTTCCGTGACGAATGCATTTAGTGCTCTACGGAAGGGATTTTTTTGTTTAATTTAGACTTTATTGACTTATCAATCAAAATTGATTTTTCGATTTAGAATGCTTTTACATTATATTAATCAAACATAGTTTATAAAAATCTTTGCGGGTGAGAATATGAGCCGATCCAAAATAACATTCTTGATTTTTATTATATTACAACTATCTAATATTAGATGTATGCTGATGGCGCAAGGAATCAGGCCAATACGTGATAATACCGGATTCTGCTGGAATTCTTCAGAGATGAATAAGTTAATGAAATATCTCAAATCCCATGCCCGTTATGAGGAAGAGTTCCAGTCAAAGGATTTGGTTGCCGCAATTTCACCGCATGATGACTATTTATATGCCGCCGGTGTTTATTATCCACTGTATAAGTTGATAAACGTAAAAGAAGTTGTAATATTCGGAGTCACTCACGGCGCAGTTCGTAAAGCAATGAATGATCCTAAAAATGTTTTAATCCTTGATGATTACAAATTTTGGTATGGACCATATGGGAAAGTGGCAATATCACCATTACGGGAAATTATCAAGAAGAATATGGATAAAAAAGATTTTACAATAAGCGACTCCGCTCAAGAAATTGAACATTCTATAGAGGCACTTGTTCCATTTTTACAATATTATAATAGAAATATCAAAATAACTCCCATCATGGTTACACAAATGCCTTTTGAAAGGATGGAACAGGTTAGTGATGAATTAACTAAAATAATTGCCGATTATATAAGCCAAAATAAATTAAAACCCGGTAAAGATATTTTCTTTTTAATTTCTTCTGATGCAAATCATTACGGAAAAGATTTTGACAATATTCCTTACGGAGAAGATGAAGCGGCTCATTCAAAAGGGACTGATAACGATAAAAGAATTGCTAAAAATGCATTTAACGGAATTTTAACAAAAAATAAGATAGAAATACTTGCTAAAAAACTTTGGGGAAAACCGATGGATAACCCATCTTCCCCTGTTTGGTGCGGAAAATATTCAATCCCATTTGGATTGCTTACTATATGGAAAGTGATAAAACGTGCATATAGCAAAGAATTAAATGGAAATATTTATAAATATTCGGATTCATGGATGGAAGGGGTCATTCCTATAAAGCATACTAATCTGGGTTTAACAGCGCCTTTTTCATTAAAGCATTGGGTCGGCTGGCTATCTGCAGGATTTTATCTCAGCGACAGCAGCATTATAAAACAAGAATTAAAAGCACCAGTCAAGTGGTAAAAACAAATTTACGATGGGCAAGGTTAAAAATACCTGCCAATGACTACTATGTAATCATTGGCGGTTAATAATATTTTAGCCCGTACTATTTTATGGGAGTAAGTTTTAACAGTAATGCATCAAGACTGCCAATATTAACTTCAAAGTTTTTAGACGCAGTTCCTATTAACTGATTGTTCCATTCGTCTTTAATTTCGAACTCCCCTTTTAGAAATGAAAAATTTTCCCAATTGATTCGCTGAGTATTAGACTGGTCGTCTGTATTGTGCCACCAAATAGCCAAATTGCAATTCGAAAGCTCCTTTACATAAAACAGTTGAATTAAATGATCCATCTACAAATTGCTTGTTTACCAATCTTATCCTGATCAATTGCAATAGCATCCTTATTAGTAAGAATTTTTAGAATTTCAGGATTCATTTTACGAAGATCGTTTCCAGTCATCAATGGGGCAGCAAGCATGCGCCACAAGCAAAAATGAAAACGCGATTCAGTAAGCGTGAGTCCGGGATTACCCATTTCAAGCATATCGGATCATTCCCCCGCATCTTTCATGCCACTGTTAAAAATAATAGTGGCTATTTGTTTGATCAAATCCTCTTATTCCAATTGTTCCACCCCATAGGCGGGGTAAGCGCAAGCCCTACATATTTTTGCACATAAATTGAGTGCGATAATAATATTACGAACAGAAAACTCAACTTTTTCTACATACAATTCCTTTTTATAAAAAAAATTCTTGTATTGAACAAAAAGGTTCTGAAATTACAATTTCAGTAAAATTTTTACATACTATTAATAAATAATTACGGTTTAGGATGACCAACCGAGTGCGCCAGTAAAATTTTTTGATCTGCCCTTAGCTTGAGTTTGAAGATCAAAAAATCTCGGTTGACTGTGCCACGTGCGCCAGTTACCAAGCCTTCCGAAGAACAAAATAAATATATGTTTTGTGATATATAGCCACAGTCAATGTTTGCTGTTCTCAACTTTCCTTCCTCTGAATTTTCTCCTCTTTTTTCCAGGTCAGCAATCAAGATTAATTGGACCGGCGCATCAGCAAACCTTCGGTCGGCAGCTTGACTGCGAAGATCATCCGAAATAACCTGATTAAGCTTGTTATTGGCAGCATCATAGATAAATGCACCATTTTTTAAAAGCACATAAATATCAATTTCCTGTTTGTTATTGGCTGATGGCGCGGTTCTTTTGCCATCCGGGCGATTGACTCCGAATGATGCCCAAAGCAAATTAGACAGTTGCTGTATTGAAATGTCCGTAGTATCGAATGACCTGACAGTAGCTCTTTTTGCTAATGCTTCCATGAGAGGCATGCCCCCTGTTTTCTGTGGCGTAGGGAGTTCAATAGTTTGACCAATAATAAAATTATAAACACACACTACAATAAACAGAACATAATATTTTTTCATATTCACTCCAAATTAAAATTTGAAAGAAATCATTAAAAAAAACTATTATCTCCGGATTATAACCCGGGGAACAACTATAGCATATTAATAATGGGAATTGTTACGTTAAATACCTTTTGCGTAACATGAATTATTAATTTATTTTAAAAATTTCTATTTAATTATTTTAATTTTTCTATTCTGGCAGCCCAGCCGCCGCCCGGCGCAAGTTGAATATTTAATTTATCACCGGATGAAATTTTTATTATTTCTTTTTTGTAATCCGTACCATCACGGTCTGCATTTACGCCGTCTTTAAAAACTACCACATTATAAGTACCGTCGCCCAAGAATGAAAAATCAAGGGTTAAATCACGCGGGTTCCAATTAGTCATAGCTCCCACAAACCATGTATCCCCTTTTCTGCGAGCAATTGCTGTGTACTCCCCTACTTTCCCATCCAGCGGTACAGTCTCATCAAAGGTTGTTGGAACTTTTGTAATAAAATCCGTGCACTCCTGCTCTTTCATATAGATTGTAGGATTATCCGATAGCATCTGAAGCGGCGCTTCAAAAATGACATACATTGCCAATTGCTGGCATCGGGTACCCTGGCTCATCGGGTTATCGTTTATTGGTCTAAAGTTGGCTTTATTGGCATTCCTCATAGCACCGGGGGTATAATCCATGGGACCTGCCAGCATTCGTATGTAGGGTATGGTAACTATGTAACGAGGTTGATCCTCTGTAGCCCATTTATAATTTTCCAATCCTTTAACACCTTCAAAACCGATTACATTAGGATAAGTCCTTTGAATACCGGTTGGTTTATACATCCCGTGAAAATCAACAAGCAGGTGGTGCTCAGCCGCTTTCTTGGCTATTTTATAAATCGATTCCACAGCAACCTGATCGTCGCGGTCTACAAAATCTATTTTAAAACCCTTCACACCCATTTTAGAATATAAAGGAAAAACTTCATCCATTTGCTGAGTGACATAGTACCATGAAGCCCATAGAATTACATCCACGCCTTTCTGCTTTCCATAATCTATAATTTCCTGAAGATTTATTTCCGGTATTGATTTTTTAAGTTCGTTAAGTTTAGACCACCCTCCATCCATAATAATATATTTAATTTTATTGGCTGCTGCAAAATCAATGTAATATTTATAAGTCAGAGTATTTATACCAGCTTTAAAATCGACATGGGAAATATTCCAATTATTCCACCAATCCCATGCCACCTGGCCCGGGTTGATCCATGAAATATCAGTAAATCTTGGAGGTGAAGCTAACTTTTGGACAATATCATTACCTAATAATTCTTTGTCGCTTTTGCTGATAGCAATTGCACGCC
>CAZUCY010000221.1:0-4221 GCA_964618785.1 uncultured Ignavibacteriaceae bacterium
TAATTTCAAATTCAATAAAGTTTACTAATAAAGACGGCTTAATTAAAATTTATTCCGAAAAAGCCAGTAATGGTTTTATTCAAATAACAGTTTCAGATAACGGGGTGGGCTTTACAAATGATCAAACAAAAAATTTATTTGGTTTGACAACAACGTCTACTAATGGGACTAATGATGAAAAAGGCACCGGGCTAGGACTTATGATCTGCAAGGAAATGATAGAACGTCAAAAGGGAACAATCTCAGTCAAAAGTGAAGCCGGCAAAGGAACGGATATTTCATTAACACTGCCTAATGCTGAATAAAAGATTTGAATTTTGCGAAAATTGTATTTTGCTTTCATACACACAAACCTATTATCTTTGTAATAACGGTTTTTTATTATTCGAAGCCCATTTATTGCTTTTCTTTTTCACTGAAGGGATAGCGGTTTAAAGTTTAATCCGGATTTCCAGTTTATCCATCTCATGTCAATCGGTGTTATAATTATCACATGACATCACACTACTCAAAGCTGTAAGAAATTGCGGAAGCATTAAAGTAAAACCTTGTATATTCGTCCATTTAGTGATGACTTTGGCAGAAAATCTTGAAATTTAAGATCAGTTCAGAACAATATTTCTCATATGGATATTAAATTCATTTAATAATAGGACATAACAATTTCATGAAATATTTAAAGCGCCTTTCAGTATTCTTTCTTTTTTCTGTATCTATCTTTTCTCAAAATAAAAATATTATAGATTCCGTAAAAACATATAATCTTGATCCGGTAACCATAACAGCAACTCAAACGGAAATCCCCCGTAGCTTAGTTTCGCCTTCAATCAGCATTATTTCATTAGATGATATCAAATCAAATCCGGACAAATCTATTTTTTCCCTCATCAGTCAGGATGTACCGGGTGTTTTTGTGACAGAGCGGGATGTGCTTGGATTCGGAGTAAATTCTGCAGCAGGTCAAATCAATATACGCGGCATTGGAGGCAGTCCGAACAATGATGTGCTTGTTTTAATCGATGGCAGTCCGCAATATATGGGTTGGTATGGGCATCCAATAGACGACAGTTATTTAGCGACAAATATCGAGCGGGTGGAAGTTATTCGAGGTCCGTCTTCATTGCTATATGGCTCTAATGCAATGGGTGGCGTTATCAACATTATTACACACACATCGCAGCAGAATGGAACGTCCGGTGATGCGTCTATTTCGTATGGAAGTTACGATGCACAACAGTACGGCGCCCATATCGGATACCAGCAAAGCGGTTGGAATGTGCTTGGGTCATTCACACATGAACATACGGACGGCTCACGTCCTTGGTCTGAATATACCGGCTATAGCGGTTATTTAAAAACTTTCTATCATATAGACAATCAATTTCAATTTTCACTCGATGGGAGCTTGACACAATTTGAGACTTATGATCCCGGAATGATTTCTTCTCCCGATACAAATAACTGGCAGCACATAAGCCGTGGGTACTTTGGGGCATCATTGGAAGACGATTTTGGTTTTTCTAAAGGCGGTATTCGAATGACATACAATTTTGGCCACAATGAACTATCTCCATACTATGATAACTTTAGTTGGGTATCGGATGATCATCTTGCAGCTTTAAACATATATCAAAAATTTATGTTGTTCAAAGATAATACAATAGCCGCCGGTATTGACGTTCAAGAGAACGGCGGTACTGCTTACAACTCGTTTACAAATTTCGGAACACAGTCTATTCAGGATTATGCTGGTTATGTCAGCATACAGCAGTATTTCCTTGATAACCTTTTGACAAATGCAGGTATCCGTTATGTCCACAATAGTTATTTCGGAGATATTGTAGTTCCGCAAGCCGGTGTGAATTATCAATTTAACCAGGAAACCTCTTTTCGTGCATCGATAGGAGAAGGTTACCGGGCACCGCAGGTATTTGAGTTATTTCAACTTTCACCGGTTGATTCTAAATTGAACCCGGAAGAATTATGGAACTATGAAGTGGGTGCTTCCCATACATTCGGGCAGACTGCTATTGCGGATATTGCCGGATTCATAATGGATGTAAAAAACACAATAATAGATCAATGGTATTCTACACATTCTTTTAATTCCGGCGGCTCCCATTATGGCGGTGTGGAGAGTTCTGTGCAATGGTTTATCACGAACAATTTAAAAGCAAATGCAAATTATTCGTTAACCGGTAATGCTGAGCAAACGGTTTCTGTTCCGAAACACAAAGCGTTTGTTGGCGCGGATTATCGCTGGAATATTTTAACTGCATCTCTCAGTGCACAATATATTCGTTCGATCTATGGATTGGACAATGCAGGTTTGATGGAGAAGATGCCGGATTACATCAATGTTGAAGCAAAAATTGGTGCACAAATTACGGATAAGTTTTCCGTTTTGCTTGGTGCACACAACCTGTTGAATCAATCCTATCAGACTATATATGGTTATCCTATGCCCGGAAGAACTGCTAATATAAATATGAATGTGCAATTATAAATAAAATGAGAATCCGAATTGAAATGCTCGTGACCGGATCGTGTTTGTTATGTATCCCCGACTATATAGCCAGAACAAATCCTCCTCAATAAATATTTCTTTAACATAAATTGGATCGAAGTTTTTTAATCGGGGTGGTATAGGCGGCCGAACCTACTAGTAACGGCAACAGCCCGGTCAATATTCAGAGTCTGCTTTTTATTATGCTTATCTTTCCATCCGGATATCATTAACGACTATCCAATTTAGCTTAATAATCACCCGATAGATATAATCCTTTTTTCATCCCTTTGATTGATTGCTTTTCCGCGTTAAATGATTACATTGTACTTACGATAAAAGCTAAGATCAGTATGCAGTTTGTATAGAATATACCGACACATATATTCACTATCGAAAGGTAATTTCATTTATATTATAGGAATCAAAAAAAGGAGTCTGCCATGTCGGAAAAAAATGTTGGTAAAAGTATATTTATTGGTTTTCTTGCAGGTGGAGCTATTAGTACAATTTTAGCGCTGCTTTATGTTTCCAAACGCAGCAAAAAATTAAGAAGTGATATAAAAGAAAAAACAAATGAATATTCTGGCGATACGGAAAAGTATATTGCAGAGGCTAAAGACAAAGCAAAAGATATGATTAACGAAGGCAAGAAAAAATCCGGGAAATTAATCTGCGATGCAAAGAATAAATCGGAAGAGTTTTTTAAGGGTGCAGAAAAAAAAATTCGCGATGCTAAATCAAAAGCCGCTGCTACAATTAACGTAAATAAAGAAAATTTAAAAACTGAAAGCGGCAGGCTTAAAAATGCTGTTAAAGCCGGAGTTGATGCTTATAAAAGCACCAAGAATGCTTAAAAAATATAGAAATTAATTATGAATACAATCGTCACTGTCTTGTATGTTATTCTGCTTGCATCTGCATCGGTATTATGTATTGCATTAGTAGTTTCCTTAAGCAGGATTTCCAGAACGGTAAAAGAAATTGAAATTGAAATTAAAGATTTAAGCCTGACCATGAAACCGCTTATTGCTTCTGCAACAAATTTAAGTGAAAAGTTAAATCAACTCTCAGATTCCGCCGATGATCAGCTTTTGGTAACACGGAATATAGTTTCCAAAGTTAACGACAGGGTGGATACTATTTTGAATTTAGAAGAAAACATTAGGAGAGGGTTTGAAGTCCCTATATTGGACTTTATCTTAGGTTTCTCAGCTATAGGTAACGGGATAAATGCCTTTTGGAAAGCTTATAAAAGGAAATGATCAAAGACTTATTCATTAATCTTAACTTGTAATAAAGGATGAATTCTTTTTGTAGATTGATCCACTATCAAATGTATTAAATATAAGATTTTCAATCTGATATTTAATCAAATAATAAGGAGTAGTTAAAATAATGTTACGACGTTTTGTTTCATTTTTATTTATCGCAATAGCTCTTGTGAGCTTTGTTGCTTCACCTTCATATGCCCAATATGAAAATAGGCACGGAAGGAGACCGGAAAAAAGAGTATATGTTGTAAAAAGAAAAGTACATAGGATAAGGAGACACGAAGTTATAATAAGAAGTCACAGAAAGAAAGTAGGTATTAGAGTAAAAGTCAATTTATAATTGACTATTGCGGTAATTAGTTTCTAAGTGCTTGTGATAAATTTTAGAGTCTGTAAAATAATTTGTGTAAATGACATTTTAAGTTCATAAGAAAGGCTCAA
>CAZUCY010000222.1:0-4218 GCA_964618785.1 uncultured Ignavibacteriaceae bacterium
AAATTTTGTCTTTAATATTCAATTAATTCTTTAATACCTTTATATATCAACTCCCTTGTAGGAAGGATTGTATTTTCCAGAATTGGAGAGTAAGGAATATGCGAATCCTTTGCTGCAATTCTTTTAACAGGACCATCTAAAAATTGAAAGCAGTTATCGGCTATCCTGGCTGCAATCTCCGCTCCAAAGCCTGCAGTAAATGTATCCTCATGTACGACAATAACTTTACCGGTCTTTCTTACTGAATTAAAGATTGTTTCTTCATCAAGCGGAATAATAGTCCGAATATCTATTATTTCAACTGAATGACCTTCTTCTTCAAGTTTCTTTGAAGCAAATATGGAATCCCATAATGAAAGCCCGTATGAAACCACCGTAAGGTCGTTCCCTTCACAAACAACCTTTGCTTTACCAAACGGAACTAAATATCCGGAATCGTAAGAAGGTGAAACTGCAAAACTTTGCCTGTACAGACCTTTGTGCTCGCAAAAAATGACCGGGTCATTTAATCTGCATGCTGTTTTTAATAAGCCTTTGGCGTCTGCCGCATTGGAAGGATAAGCAATAAATATTCCGGGCACATGAGCGAAAATTGATTCAATATTCTGGCTGTGATAAAGCCCTCCGTGTATATATCCGCCTACCGCTACACGTGTAACAACAGGAGCAGACCACTGATTATTAGAACGGTAACGTATTGAGGCTATTTCTGATTTGTACTGCATAAAAGCTGGCCAGATATAATCGCCAAACTGGATTTCTATTACAGGCTTTAGCCCGGCAAGAGCCATACCGGTCGCAACCCCTACTATACTTGCTTCCGCTAATGGCGAATTAAATACGCGGTTACTTCCATATTTAGAGGATAAACCTTTGGTTGCCGTAAATACCCCTCCTTTAGCGTCAGCTATGTCCTCTCCGAAAATATACATCTTATCATTTATTTCCATTTCCTCATGGAGCGCATGGTTTATAGCATCTACCATTACAATGGATTTGCCGGAAAATTGTGATTTTTCATATTCCAAACTGTTTTTAAACGCACTTTCATCATAAACAAATTTATCAGCTCCTTCGGGAATAGGGTCATTAGCTTTGTAAGCTGCATCTGCCGCATTATTAATTTCTTCAGCAGTTTCCTTTTTCAGATCATTATACTCCTCTATTGATAATATTCCTTCGGCAATTAACTTTTTGGACAATTTTTCTATAGGGCATTTCTTCAAATCTGCTTCAAGCTCGTCCTTGTCACGATATTTTTTCTGGTCGTCTGAAGAAGAATGTGATTGCAGCCTTACTACCTCAGCTTCTATTAATGCAGGTCCCTTGCCCGCATCAATATGCTCGATGGCTTCCTGTACAGTAGAATATGACTCACAAAAATCAGTACCGTCTATTCTTGCCGTAAAGAGATTATCATATCCGCTCATCATTGCGGAAATTGAATTATCCTTTCCGCCGCTTTGCTGCTGAACATGAACTGAAATAGCATATTTATTATTCTCAATCAGAAATAATACGGGAAGTTTTTCGCGGCTTGCCCAATTAATAGCTTCATGAAATTCACCCTGACTGGTAGTGCCTTCACCGCTGCTGACGAATGTAATATACTTTTCGCCCTTTTTAACACCTGCCAGAGCAACGCCAACTGCATTTAAAAATTGCGTGCCTGTCGGACTCGATTGTGTAGGCAGATTTAAAACCTTTGAGCCCCAGTGGCAGGATAACTGCTTTCCTGCAGAGGCAGGATCATCAGCCTTTGCAAAACATTGCAGGAAAAATTCAACCGGCGTTACTCCGATAGAAAGCACTAACGCAATATCCCTATAATATGGAAAAAACCAGTCTTTTTTTGATTGCAGCGATAATCCCACAGCAGCCTGAATTGCTTCATGACCGGAACCTGCAACATGAAAAAAAGTTCTGCCCTGCCGCAATAAGTTCATTGCTTTATTATCTATACTGCGGGCAAGAAGCATAGTACGGAGAGCATTTAGTAAAAGAATCTTTTCCAACCTTTCAGCGCCTGTATAATTTATATTACCTGGTGAATCTATCCTTTTGTTGTCCTTTCTCATAATTATTATTTTATTTATTCCGTTTTTTTCAGATTAATATTTAGTTTCATTTTTTGATGAGCTGCCTTTGGTTATAATGAACCTTTCTTGTCTATCAGTTTGAAAAATTAAGCGATAGCAACTCTTCTTTTGTAAAAGATGTTAAAATATCGTAACTAAAAACCTCTTTAAAGTTTTTGACTAAAAGAGATTTCACTTCCTGAATATCCATCTTCCTTCCTGTTTCTTTTTGCAAAGAAGTTACTTCTTTATCGGAAATTCCACAGGGAATAATCCCGGAAAAAAGTGAAAGATCAGTATTAATATTAAATGCAAATCCGTGCATTGTAATCCATCTGCTTACCTTAATTCCGATTGCGGCAATTTTTCTGTTCTCTATCCACACGCCCGTATATTTAGAAACTCTTGTTCCTGTTATATTATAATTGCTGCAAGTTCTGATTATTACTTCTTCCAGCGCTCTAAGATATTTATGAGTGTCGTTTTGCCATTCATTTAAATCGATAATCGGGTAACCAACAATTTGCCCTGGACCATGATACGTAATATCTCCGCCTCTATCTATATTATAAACGGAGATTTTATTTTCGCTTAAAAAATCGTCCGAGCCTATAAGATGTTTTTTATCCGCTGTTTTCCCTAATGTATAAGTATGCGGATGCTCTAACAAAAATATAATATCCTGTAATTTTTTGTTGTGTCTCAATTCAAATGTAGATTTCTGTAAATCCCATGCTTCTTTATAATCAATAAAACCGAGATCACAATAAAGCAACTCTTTCATGTTCGTTTCCAACTACTTTGTCTATTAAATTGGATTATCCGGATTCGTTTCGGAAGTAAAAAATTACCTTTACAATTCAGCATTTTTAAGGAGTGATTTTGTGTTATTATATCCCCCAATTAAGGCAAATACTGCCTAAATCATCCTTATTACCAACTACCATCTTAAATTCATGCCGGCTGGAGTGTATGAGCTCAACATGACCCTCAGTACCCCATTTAGTATGGCAATTTCATATTGTGCAGCCATGTAAGATGTATTTCTCCGACAATTTTTAAACGGTCAAATATAAATAACAACGATTTCAAAAGGAAATAAATGAGATGAACGTACATCACACAAATGACCGGCAGGTCATTTGCCTTACTTACTTGAGGCTCACATTATTAATGCAATTTTAAAATATTTTACGACATTATTCGTCTTTAATAATAAGACAGCAATAATTTATAAAAGGACAACTTATGGAGATATTGATATTTAAAACATCCGTATCCAATAATGCAGATATATTAAAGCTTAAGCCGTACATAGATGACCTTGTGCAGGATGGTAAATGGAATTTTGATCTTGACGACAGCGATAATATTTTCCGTGTAGAAACCGACAGAGATATTTACAGTTCTCTTATCCTTTTATTCAATGGATTAGGCTACGACTGTGAAGAATTAGAAAATATAATTGCGACCACTCCGTCCCGAAAGCGTTTGGGGCGCCCCACCCCGCTTACCGGTCGGGCAGATCTGACTATCGGCAGGCATGCTTATTAAGTCGGGGGAAAATTCTTTGGCGTATCCATTAATTCCTATTTTGACTTGCCGTTGCAATTATCCCCTCTTGGTATTGCCGCTGCGGCTGTGACATTATTCATGAGGAGTGCAGGCTTGTCCCAATAAGTGGGTTAAAGCTATTCTGCTTAGAAAACTCCAAACAATTCTGCGCCCTAATTTTCTGGGGGAAAAATGGAACTATTCTTAAATCAAATCGAACAACAATCACACTGTTGTTTATAAAAATCAGCAAAACGCTAAAGAAAAACTTTTAATCGGAAGACACTGAAGACACTTTGTTAAGAGAGTTCCGCTTATCAAGTGAATTACACTAATTAACCACAAATATTGTTACAATAAGCAAAGGTCGAACAAACCTGTTCGACCTGCGATTTTCTAATAACTCTCCTTACCAATTACCGTCTTTCCTTTAAACACAAGGTAAATAAATATTGTGTATGCTATTACTATCGGCATACCGATTAACGCTATTACAAGCATTGCGGCTAATGTGTTTTGAGAAGAGGATGTGTTATATATCGTCAGACTGAAATCCAGGCTGATGTTGGAAGGTACGAGCCTGGGA
>CAZUCY010000223.1:0-4155 GCA_964618785.1 uncultured Ignavibacteriaceae bacterium
TTTCTAAACTTAAAATCTTCTATATAAATCTGCACAAATAATTTCTGTTCGGTTCTTACAATATGACTGTCGGGATAATATTTTGAGAACCTATCGGAATAGTATGCCACTTGTTCAATTCCGGCGCTTAAACCTTTGTAAAGGGTTAATGAAATGCTGGGATTAAATAAAGCAATGTAGTTATCTCCCGGAGTTCCTGAATATGTATGGAACCAATAATAGTAACCGGTAATTGAAAAATTTATCCATCCGCCCAGGTTAAGAGTTGTTTCCAGCATTGTGTGTGCTCCGCCGCCGAAATCATAATCTCTAAATTGAGAAGTATCCGGTCCTGATTCCCGGCTGTTTCCTCCGAAGGGATCAAATACAAGGTGGAAATTGGTATAAAGATTATCGCTATTGTTTAACTTTAGCTTTGTAATTATTGCGCCGCCAAACCCAAAAGTTCCCAATTCAAAAGCTCTGTTATCGAAGTAATCATAATATTGATATAATCCAGTCAGCATTTCCAGATCTCCTTCTTGTGAATTTTTACCCGTTAAAATTCCAAACCCGTCGACTGCATCTACAACTTTTCTTCCAACTCCCATGTTTAGATCTCCCCTAACCGTGAAATAATCATAGGGATTTCGTGAAATGTTTTCAAAAGGATTCCCATAGTCAAGGTTAAGGTCAAGCAATTCTGTAATCCCTCCCGTCCCGAAGTTGGATCCGTCATTTATCCAGTGAGCTCCTGCGGCTATTGTGATGTTTAGAGGCTCTTTCTGATTCTCTTGCTCATCCGTTACGTTAGTCAGTTTTCCCTGGAAAAGTCTGCTTACTAATCTGACAGGGTCTATAATTCCTGCTGCAATTTCCCTGAAAACTCTTTCTGATCCTGTTGCCTGATCATTCAAAACATTTGAGCTTATTCTGTATAAAATTTCACCTGCGGATATACCGCCCAAAGTAGTAGCAATCAAAGAATTACGCTCGGGTGTACCCGTTTCTCCAAAAATTTTCCACATATAACTGCCGAATAGTGTAAATGAAGTTGATTCCCAGAAAGTATAGCCATTCGCACGGGCAGCGTTAAAAAATTCACCTCCGCCGTATGGATGTAGCAGCATATTTTCTCCGAACCTGTCCGGCGCCCATATCCAGCTTTGTGTCCATGGAAAGCCGGCATGTAAATTACGCCACCAGGAAACAAAGCCTACACGCGACCAGTCATACTTTAATATATATGTATCAAGTAGATTTGTAAAAGCATTAGCCACAATAACTCCTACCACAGGTACCCATAATGGCTGCACCGGGTTATATGCAGGATTATCATTAAGCAAAAAGCCGTACATGTTATACTTAATGGTATCCGGCAGCGAAGTATTATTAGTTTCGAGAAATGAAGTATTATACTGATTAGTATCTGAAAGGGAAGAATGATTTACGTCACCCTCTGACAACTGCCGGCTTAACCATGTATCTTGAATTAACGGAATTTTATTTTCAAGAGCAAAATTATTTTGTGCCTGGATAGACACTGAAATCAAAAGTAAAAAAATAATGTATAATTTTTTCATTCTATTCTCGCTTATATAGTTGTCTTCCTTACGTATTTAAGTTAAAATGAGCATCTTTCCCCGGAGCATCTACCGAATAAACTCCTTCGGAGGATTTCTGCAGATAGTTCTCATGTAAATTGATAAAAGCTGCAATTTCTGTCAATCATTGTCGGAAGTCAAATCTTTTACTGCTTTTCCAAGCTTATCCATCTCTTTATTAAACCCTTTCTTGAATCTTTCCCAAGCGCTTTTCCCATTATTTTTAAATTCTCCTAATTTCTTCTGCAAGCGGTGATTTGTTTTTTCTAATTTTGCTATTTCTTTGTTGTAATTAGCTTTGCCTGATTTTTCCATTTTTGCTTTGAAGGCAGCAATGCTGTTTTCATTATCCTGAATTTTTTGTTCAGATTCACTCTTGAATCTTTGCCAATCATCAGAATAGCTTTCCTTTACGGCTTGCGAGTCCGGTGCGGTTTTCCCTATGTTTTCTTTGGCATATTTATTATCTTTTTCTCCGGTGCTTTTAGCGCAGATTAATACTGTGCATGCCATAAATCCTATGACTGCTAAAACTAAAATTTTGTTTTTCATAATTCCTTCCTTAAATAAGTTTTAAAATAATCTAAATATTGTTTACTGCTTTAACTCTAAAATAAGCAGAACAGCTAAGTACGGCAATCGTACAAAAGGATGAAAAAAGGACTACATCTTTCGGATGAGTTTATTAAACGATTATTCAAGGCGAAAATTGTTTTTTTTATCTAAAAAACAGTTTTATAGAAAAAAAATTTCGGGCTGTAGAAGTTCTTAAACTTGCATTTGCCTGCTGATGTAATAGTAAATTATTATGTTCGAAAAGAAATTATAGTAAAATACTCACCTGAGCATCAAGTAATAACCGTGCCCTCTTTTCAATAGGGAAGAACGGAACCACTTCCAGACCTGCTGTGAATTTCTTGATTAAATCAATACCAATTATCTTCGTCATCTCAGCCACATCAAAGAATATTGACAAAGCAAATCCGCCGCCTCCGGCATTGACATCGATGGGGGAATTTACACCGAATGTTCCTACCCCAAAATTAACCGGGAATCGATCTCCCGATATTTCATCCACATAGTAGAATCGTATCATTGCGCTTGAATTACCGTAGTTTATGGTATCTTTTTTCTGAGTGTCGAATAAAACTTTAGGTATACCAAGAGCCAAACCTATTTCAATTGTAGGACCTTTTATGCGGAAATAACGCGTGTATGAGTTGGTACGGTCATAACCTCCGATTTTAATAGTATAATCAGGTTCAATGTTTATTTTGATAATAGCCCAATCAGGCAGTGAGTCCACATGTATACGTACTTGCGAGAATTCCTCCGGCTGAATTGCGGCGTAGGTGCCGTAAGCTGTCCGGTATTGAACTAACATTGCACGATCCCTGTCGGGATCGTTGTCGCTTCGAAATGTTAAAACGCGCCGTTCAAAAGTTTGTGCCGAAGTTCCGTCCCGCAATAGTACCGTCGTCCTTATTGTTACAAACTGCGGCCCAATTCCTAACCGGATACTATCGCGCTGAAATATCACCCGGAGATTTCGTATCTGAGTACGGTCCAGCGTAACAGGCGATTGTATATTATTACTGCCGGCTTCCGGCTCGATGTGTACATAATTACTTATCTGTTCTATTATTTGGTGCTCTTCCACATCTACTGAGCAGTCTGTCTCATAAATAAAACGCCGTCCTTGTATATCCAGCACTCCAAGGCGGACCCGGTAAAGGCCTGGTGTGCAAGCTTGAGGTATATTAAAACTGTATACGTTCCGGTCGATGGATTTTAGTGTTGAACCTTCAATAATTAAGATTGGAGTTACAACAATTGTTGCCGTGCTGTCATTGCGTTGAACTGTTAAACGGACGGTGTCGCCCGGGAAGTACACAGGCTTATCAACTGAGAGAATTATGATTTCATCTGCGAGTGATGATCGAATGAGTGTAGGATATCTCTGTTGAGCTTGCGTATTGAATGCACTTAAAATGCAGAAAATCATAAGACTTAGTACTTTGATCTTTAGCATGTTTTCATGGATATTGTAAAAATGATAATTATTCAATTACTGATTTCTAATTTCTTTTAATTCAAAATCGATATTTCCATATCCCAGAATATCTCTCAGAGTGCCCTCCAATCCGCCGCCTTCGATTATAATTTTTGCTTTTATTAGCCCGATACCCTTCGCATACCATTCGGTTACTATATTTTTAGTATTGGTAGAACTTTCAACAACAGATTCTAATTTTATTGTTTCAAATGTTCCGGCTTTCGTTATAACAAATTCATTATCTATTGCTTTACCGGTAACTTTTACTTTATTTGTATTACCATCTGAATATTCATTACCCTCCCATTCCCACTTCATACCGGGCAGCAAAGGGATAGGAAATAGCAGCAATGGTTTTCCATACGTGAACGTTGCTTCTTTATTAATAAATAAAAATATTTTTAAAAACTGATATGTTTCTATTACATATACGCCTTCTTCATTTATTATCAAAGTCTGTCTATATTTGAATTTATCAGCTTCGTTAGAGCTGATGGTAAATTCACCCTTCTTTGA
>CAZUCY010000224.1:0-4119 GCA_964618785.1 uncultured Ignavibacteriaceae bacterium
AGGTAATAATAATATAAACAATGTAAAATATTTCATACTCATACAAATGGAAATCGTTTAAAGTAAAAGTGATAATACCGGTATTAATAAATAAAATATTTTCATAATTAAAACTCTTCGTCAAAGCTTCTATTCAGGCTGCGAAGATAATTTATAAAATAAATTAATTTAATGAAACCAATTATGAGGTTAAAATGTAAGTCCCTGTATTAAAAATTACCTGCATTGCTCACCTAAATTTTCCCTATAACGGCTGCCATACCTTTATGAAAATTAAAGCACGATAACCTTAACAAAATTAATCTATTGAATTATTCAATCACAGTTAAGTTAATAAACAAAACGGTATAATAAAATATATCGCGCTTTTTTTATGTCCAAATCTAAATCTCATTATGGAAACAAAGTAGATTTCCGTTATTAAGTTACAGCAAGGAAAATAATATGACAGATTGCTAATGACCAAGGGGCAATTAATTATTAATAATATTTTCATTTTTCCTAAAATATCCTTAAAATAAGCCTTATAATTATCCTTCATTTATTAATTATAAGATTTAATCATGAATGATTGGGGGATTACACCTTATCATGCAAAATATTTCGCTTACGAAATTACAAAGCGAATTTCATCAGACAGTATTCAAAAGCTTGCCTCAACTTTATTAGACGCACAAATAGATCTTAATCCCCATCAAATTGATGCTGCGCTTTTTGCTTTTCGTTCCCCCCTTTCTAATGGTGCTATATTGGCTGATGAAGTAGGTCTTGGTAAAACCATTGAAGCTGGTCTGGTTATTTCTCAAAAGTGGGCTGAACGTAAGAGAAAAATCTTGCTTATTGTTCCTTCAAATTTAAGGAAACAATGGTATCAGGAGCTTAGTGATAAATTTTATCTTACCTCTGTTATATTAGAAACTAAATCCTTTAATGAGCAAATCAAAGTCGGAAATCTAAACCCTTTTGTTAGAACTGAAATTGTTATTTGCTCTTATCAATTTGCAAGAGCAAAAGAAACGTATATTCAGCAAATTAAATGGGATTTAGTTGTTATCGATGAAGCACATCGCTTAAGGAATGTTTATAAACCTCAAAATAAAATTGCTAATTCAATTAAAAATTCAGTATTAAATTCCCCAAAGATACTACTCACAGCGACTCCGCTTCAGAATTCATTACTTGAATTATATGGCCTTGTCAGTATAATAGACGAATATACATTTGGCGATCTAAAAAGTTTCAAAAATCAGTTCCTTAGATTAGTTGAAAATGATAACTTTGAAGATTTAAAAGCCAGGCTGCAGCCTATTTGTAAAAGAACTCTGAGACGTCAAGTTGTAGAATATATTAAGTACACTAACCGGATTCCGATAACTCAAGAATTTATTCCTACTGAAGAAGAACACCAATTATATAATGTAGTTTCGGAATATCTTCAGAAATCAAATCTTTATGCTCTACCCGCAAGCCAAAGACAGTTAATGACTCTTATCCTAAGAAAACTGCTAGCATCATCATCCTATGCTATAGCTGGTACTTTAGAGTCACTTAAAAATAAACTTGAATTAAAAGTGAAACAACAAAATCAACCAATCTTATTGGATGACCAACTTTCCCAGGATTATGAATCTTTAGAAGAATTGAATGATGAATGGACTAGCGAGGAAGGTAACATTGAAAATGAAGATGATCACTTATCAGAAGACGACCTAAAAGGAATTAAACAAGAGATTGAACAGCTTAAAGAATTTTACCAACTCGCAAACGCTATCCAAACGAATTCAAAAGGTGAAGCTTTATTAACAGCATTGGAATTAGGCTTTACTGAAACTGAAGTAAAAGGCGGTAAACGGAAAGCCATAATTTTTACAGAATCGAGGCGTACACAAAATTATTTAAAAGATCTACTGGAAATCTCAAGGTATTCGGGTAAGATAGTTTTGTTTAATGGTTCAAATAATGATTCGGAATCAAAAGTAATTTATCAAGCCTGGTTTGCAAAAAATAATGGTACCGATAAAGTTACCGGCTCAAAAACTGCCGATACCAGAGAAGCAATTGTTGAATATTTCCGCGACCAGGCAGAAATTATGATAGCAACTGAAGCTGCCGCTGAAGGTATTAATCTCCAGTTTTGTTCTTTGGTTGTAAACTATGATTTGCCCTGGAATCCACAGCGTATTGAACAAAGAATCGGCAGATGCCATCGTTATGGACAAAAATACGATGTGGTCGTCGTGAATTTTCTCAATAGGAAAAATGCAGCAGATCAGCGAGTCTTTCAATTATTGTCTGATAAATTCAAGTTGTTTAGCGGGGTATTTGGCGCAAGCGATGAAGTCCTTGGTACAATTGAGTCCGGAGTAGATTTCGAGAAACGAATTGCAGCTATATATCAAAATTGCAGGACTGAAGATGAAATACAATTCGCTTTTGATGAGTTACAAAAAGAGATGGAAACGGAAATAGATGAAAATATAACAAAGACCAGAGCTAAACTACTTGAAAACTTCGATGAAGAAGTGCATGAAAAACTGAAAATAAGTCTGGCGGAAAGCCAACTCTACTTAAATAAATATGAAAATTGGTTATGGCAAGTAACAAAACATTTCCTTGCTCCATTTGCAGAATTCAATCATACGGAAGGCTCATTCTATCTTGTTAATAATCCCTTTCCGGAAGAGAATATAAACCCTGGCCCGTATAAAATTGGAAAGAATATTGATGACGCCAATACTTACCGCATAGGGCATTCACTTGCTCAACGTATCATTCAAGCATGTAAAATATACCAGACAGAAGACTCTGAATTGATATTTAATTATTCTAATTCGACTAAGAAGATATCAATATTAGAAGAATTAATTGGCCATTCCGGCTGGTTGTCTTTATCGCTGTTAACAATTTCCTCTTTTGATACAGAAGATCACTTAATTTTTTCTGCAATATCAGATGATGGGACTGAACTGGATTCAGAACAATGTACTAGACTGTTTTCTTTAGCCGCAGATGTAAACATATTAGTTGAGAATCCTTCAGAAGATGTAATAAAACATTTAAATACATTAAAAGATAATAACATAACTGTTATTTTGAATGATAATACATCCAGAAATTCCGAGTTTTTTGATCTGGAGATGAGCAAGCTTGATAATTGGGCAGAAGATAAAAAAAACAGCCTGGAAATTGAATTAAAAGAACTTGATAAAGAAATTAAATCTAATAAGACGGAATCCAAGAAGATTCTCAATCTCGAAAATAAGGTTAAAGCCCAAAGACAAATAAAAGAACTTGAGAAAAAAAGGAACGAATTGCGCCTTGAACTATTTAAATCTCAAGACGAAGTCGATCTAAAAAAAGAAGACTTAATTTCTGATATTGAAAAAAGACTAGAACAAAATTTAATTCTAAAAAAACTTTTTATTATTAAATGGGAGCTAATATGAAAAAAGAACTCATTGCCGAACTTTTCCAAAAATTTGAACATGCCAGCTATCTTCTGGAGAGTGTTGAATGTTGGAGCGCAAGAGAGTTACAAGTAATTTTTAACTATACCGAATGGCGGAATTTTCTTAAAGTAATTAATAAGGCTAAAGACTCTTGTCTTAATAGCGGTGAATCTATTCCAAACCATTTTGTTGATGTCAACAAAATGGTTTCAATCGGTAGTGGTGCTGATAGACCTATAGATGATATCGCCCTTACAAGATACGCTTGTTACCTTGTTGCGCAAAACGGCGACCCTGCCAAACCCGAAGTTGCTTTCGCCCAAACTTATTTTGCAGTTCAAACCCGCAGACAAGAAATTATCGAAAAAAGATTACTCGATGTTGCTCGTGTTACTGCAAGAGAAAAACTATCTAACTCTGAAAAAAAACTCTCCGGCATCATTTACGAAAGAGGTGTCGATGAAAAAGGTTTTGCTGTTATACGGTCAAAAGGTGACCAGGCACTTTTTGGCGGTCTAAATACTCAAATGATGAAAGATAAATTAGACATTTCGGCAGGCAGACCCTTAGCCGATTTCTTACCAACACTTACTATTAAAGCTAAAGATTTCGCAGCAGAATTAACAAGTCATAATGTCGTTGAAAAGGATCTTAAAGGTCACGACCAAAT
>CAZUCY010000225.1:0-4115 GCA_964618785.1 uncultured Ignavibacteriaceae bacterium
AAAGACCTATTGTAAAAATTGAAAATATTCTTAATGCGTTAAAGAAAGTACTGCCGGAAAGACATCACCATTTAATTCCATTAAATGAACAAGCTCTTCTTTTAGGGGGTAAACTTGCTAAAGAACCCTCTTTAACGGTTGTTAGATAGAATAAGTTAATCATTCATTTAAGCCTTGGTTTACAAGAATTATAATGAGGTATATTATGAAACAGAATGAAATAAAGTGCATACATGCTTGTAAGGATACCTGTGCTATGTTGAATGAAGCTCTAAGGAAAGAAGCATCTTTAGTTCGTTTCTATGAAGGAATGCTTGATGAGTGTAATCTTCCTGAAGTGCGGAGTTTCATTACCAACACCATTGAAGAAAAGAGAAAAGCCATCCTGCGTATAATTCAAAAATTGAATGAAATTCACGCACGTTCACAGGTAATTGACGGTATGATTTCAAGCTTCAATAATATTGATGGGTAAAAAACCGGAATAATGAAGAGAAATTCCCATTCTTATAATTAGTAATATCGCCCGATCATTCACTTCTTGTACATAAATTTGACAGTCGTAATCTTAATACCTATATTTGTAAGCTAAAATTCGTCTTAAGATAAATTTTAATTTTTTTATAAAAAAACAATAAACATCGCGGGGTGGAGCAATTGGTAGCTCGTCGGGCTCATAACCCGAAGGTTGTAGGTTCAAGTCCTGCCCCCGCTACTACATAAAAACCCCAGTCTTTAGACTGGGGTTTTTTAACTCATAATCCGTCATCTTTCTTAAACTACAAAAAAATTTGCTTTTAATTCGTTTTGTAGGTGTCGGTATTCAAAAACTCAACTCATTTAAAGCTGAAAGTATCCTTTTTTTTGACATAAAAAACGATATTCATTAAATCATTATTAATATCTGGATGCACACTTGCCGGGATTGGCAATGTGCTTTCTACGGAATCATCCCCTAATTTTTTAGAAAATATTTAACAATAATGACTATCTCTGGTGCGTTGATAAAAAAGGCGAAATATATTATTTGTAGATAACTTAACCGCACACATCTTAACTACATAAATTAACGAAAACCGGGAAACCTTTTCCAATGCCAGAAAGTGTAATATTTTCTACACTTCATTTTGATTTATAATGTAAATATTTTAAATAATATTTGTTGCATTGATTAAAAAACTTTCTTTTTAACTATCAAACTACCGTTAAAACATGTACTCATTTAAAAACGAGGCTCGGTATCGTTAACAGGTTAATTATAATTTGCCTGATATTGCTTTATTGTTCTGCACCAGCACAAAACTACAAAGCAAACGGGAAAATACTTGACGGTTCAACAGGCAAAGGTATTAGTTATGCCATTGTCAAAGATATTAACGGAACAAAAGCGACAACAGCTAATTCGGAAGGCTTCTATGAAATTTCGCTTTTTTCAAAAAATAATATTTTAGTTTTTTCAAGCATCGGATATACATCCGATACGGTTTTAATTGATACGGGCGCTGCAATAATTTTTAAAAATATTTACCTGGTTCCATCGCCGTTCATGCATAAATTAATGCCCGGACCACCGGAAAAACATTCCGCTTCCGGCTTGATGATTAAAGTTATAGATACATTGAAAATATTGTATTCAAAACTTAATAATTATTCATTTATTGCGCATAACAAATATGTAACCCGGGAAAACAACGGTGTCGGAATCGGATCGGGATCAGTAAAAATTGATGACGGGATATTTAAAGAATCAATAAATCTTATCTCAAATATCTGGGAAACAAAGCCGATGAGAATTGGCGGGATAAATGAATTTTTAAGCAAAGGATTTTTTTACAGTCCATCCTCCTACAGAGAAGTAATTGAAGGTCAAAAATCACACTCAGCTTTGCCTGCCTCACTGAATATGCTGATGGGAACCAGGAGAATTCAAAATTTATGCAGCGATGAGTTGAGATATTACGGCAGGTCTTTCCCCGGCCCTCTTTCATCCGGCGCATTAAATTATTATAAATATTATTTTGATGATACGCTTATAACGGACGGTAGAAATACATTTAAAATATATTTTGAACCGGCAGATAAAAATGACCCCGGTTTGACTGGGCATCTATTTATTTCGGATAGTTTGAACAGCATCATGAAAATCGAAGCCGCCCTTAACCAGAGTGCAAATACCGGCAACTCATTCGAAAGCGTTTCCGTTGTTCAACTGTTCATTCCCTGCTCCGGCGGTATATATTTACCGCTTGATTACAGGATGTTGGTTACATCCAATTATATCGGGATAGTTAAGATTGAATATGAATTAAGCTCTCTGATAGGGGATTATATAATTAATTCAGATGCAAATATTAATGATGCTATGAATTCTATTTTGACTGTTTTACCGGAAAACGGGAAATTAGATTCATTATCGCATACAAACCTGGAGGCGATACCGCTTACCCGGGAGGAAGAAAGCGCCCAGGGAAAAATTGACAGTACCCGGTTCTTGCATAGCGATTTTTTGTTTGACGCGTACAGAGTTGTTTCTCCTCAATACCGGCTGGACAATCATTTTTCCATAAGTGGGCCTCTGAATATTTACCAGTTTAATCATGTTGAAGGAAATGTGCTTGGTTTATCCGGATCAGGAAACAGCTTATTCGATAATACTACTAACGCAAAGTTATCTGTCTCAAACGGTTTTTCTGATAAACGGCTTAAAGAAAGTGTTTCTGCTTCATACTATCCCGATGAAGACAGGTCGGTAATATTATCCTTTAATGCTTATAATAAACTTGCAGTGCTTTTTTCATCTGCCGATATGTATGGTTCGCTCACATCAACTGTTTATTCGCTGTTTTCAAATCATGATTTTAGAAACTTTTACTACACAAATGGATTTGATTTCCAGTTTGATGGTGAGGTTACATCTTTTATGAGAATGACTGCGGCTTATTCAAATCATGCGGATCATTCCGCACAGACGAATACAACCTTTTCCCTGCTGGGAAATTCAAACCGTCATAATTACAATTACAGCAGCAATATTTTTTCTTTTCCGGATTCCGTTAATTCCCCCATTTATGATGCGAGGCTGAATACTATGAGTTTGGGTGTGAATTTTGATTTACGTGATGATATTATAGAGAATAACCTGAAAAGAAAAGTTTCTAACGGGCATACATTCCTGAGTTTCAGTGCCGGGATATTGATAAGCAGTCCGAAATATCTCCAGAGTGACCTTGATTTTATTTCCTATAGCGGAAATATCCTTGCGGAGATAAATACCATTAAAACATCAAGTTTAAGCTTTGAGATTAACGGGATATATTCCAACGGCCCGGTTCCACTTCAGATGCAGTACGCTTTACCCGGCAACATAAGCGGAACCGGGAGGGATTTTACATTCAGAACCATCGGTGTCGGAAATTTGTTTGGGGACCAGGCATTAACTCTAAATGCTGAATATAATTTTAGAAAAGAAATTTACCGCGTGCTGCCGGTATCTATTCTTCAAAATCTCAGTTTGAATATATTTTTCAATGCGGCATGGAAGAATATGTCGGAAAAATCTGCCGCAATTATGCCCATTGCATTTACAGTATTAACAAAGCCTTTGCTGGAGACCGGATTTAATATTGGATACTCTTCCTTACCGGTAAGTCTGGAATTTGCTTGGAGATTAACATATATCAATCGACGCAGTTTAAGTGTCGGTATAAATACAAATATTCTGTAAAATTCATATTTGTCCAAATTAAAAGTAAATTTTGCAGAATGCCAATAAATTAGTGTATTATAAAAAGGTTTTGTTCTAATCGGAGTTACGCTAAGTCGACAACTAAATAATTTCATATTTATTACATTTCATATTTCTAATAATATTTCAAATATTTGGAATATAATTTTTGAAATCATTACCAATGAATAATTTATCATTATTTGAAGATCAGAACGAAAGCAAGGCATTTGAATTAAATGAATCTTTTTACAACGAAAAAGAATTCAAGAATCTTATCTTAGCGGAAGGAAAACTTATGCAAAAAGAATTTTACAAATGCCGGTTTGTTTCATGTAATTTCTTCAAGATCATATTTGATTCTTGCGAATTTGAAAACTGCACTTTTCAA
>CAZUCY010000226.1:0-4067 GCA_964618785.1 uncultured Ignavibacteriaceae bacterium
ATTTATATCCATGAGAATAATATCATATTTTTTCTTGCCTGCCATCTTAATTGCATCTTCACCCTGCCCGGTAAATTCAATATCATATATTTTGTCGATTATTGTTTTAATTAATTTCTGACTAATAACATCATCTTCTACAAATAAAACGGACGGTTTTTTACCGGTTCCTGGTTCAACTGCAATTTCTTTCGATTCACTTCCGCCGGCTTTTTTAATTTCCGATTTTGTAATTGGAAACCTTATTTTAAATGTTGAACCTGCTCCAACTTTACTTTCCACAGTAATAGTTCCGCTCATTCTTTCAACATATTTTTTTACAAGTGTAAGCCCCAGACCCGAACCTTGAAATATTCTGTCCAATCCTTCACTTACCTGCCTGAAAGGTTCAAAAATAATTGCCAAATTATCCTTTGCTATTCCTATACCGGTATCTTTTACCAGAATTTCAACATTCTCCTTTTTGTTTTCTACCGTCTTTTTAAATCCAATTTTTACATAACCTTTTTTTGTAAACTTAACAGCGTTGCTTATCAAGTTATTGATGATAGAATTTAACAGGGCTTTATCAAGGAAAGAAAATAATAATTCGTCCCCTGTAATTACTTTTAATTCTATTCCGGCAGCTTCTGCAGATATTTCAAATACTTTAGCCAGGTTTGAAATATAAGAAGTCAGTTCAATTTCTTCTAAATTCATTTTTAAATTTTCCGCTTCAAGTTTCGACAGATCAAGTATGTGGTTTAATGTATCCTGTAGTCTGATTCCGCTTTCAAAAATTAGTTTTGCATGATTCTTTAAATTTTCATCTGTAAGCTCATCTTGCAGTATTTCTGCAAAACCGAGTATGCCAATCAGCGGTGTGCGCAATTCGTGGCTCATATTGTCTAAAAAGCTGGATTTCAGGCGGCTTATATTTTCCGCACTTTCTTTTGCTTTGATTATTTCTTCTTCGGATTGTTTGCGTTCCGTAATGTTGCTTAGAATACCTTTACTTCCGATCACTTTGCCGGTATCATCTTTCCACGGGAATGAACGATCCGATACCCAGATTAACTTTCCGCTTTTAGTTTTAATCTGGTAATCGGCTTTCCACTCTACGGTCTTATTCTGCTCCATGTTTTTTGCAATTGAATCAAAACTTGTATTTTCAGAATTAAATTCACTAATCTTTGATACAAAATTTTTAAAGCCGGTTTTATTTATTTCTTCCGGCGTGTAGCCGGTAAGTTTTTCTATTGCGGGATTGATATAATCAAACTTCATAGAATCAAATTTAAGGCGGTAGATAACGTCTTCCGTCGCTTCAACTATAAATTTGTATCGTTCTTCACTTTCTCTTATTTTCTTTTCGTACTGCATTCTCTTAAATGCAATTCCCAGCGTAGAACCTACCTTTTCAAAGAATTGAATCATATCCGGTGTAAATCTTCCGGTGCGTTTATCATTGATTTGAAGCAAGCCTATTACTTTTTCTCCGGACTCTATCGGTATTAATGCTAAGGATTCAAAACCCTGGTTATTGAAACAATTACTTATAGTTAATTGAAGTTTTTTTTCTGTATTAGCTGCAAGCAGTCCCGTAATGCTGTTCGTCCAAAAGCTGCCGCCGGTTGTAAAAAATGGAAGCGAAGGATCGGTACGTTTAAAAAGTATATCACCGCACAGGCAGTTCAATAATGGCTTACCGTTGGAATCATAACTCATTTCACCAATTATATTTCCTGAACATAAAGCTCTTTCCCGCTCAACAAAATCTGCCGGCAGTCCCTGGATGTTAAAGTTTGGAAATTCTACATCTTCTTTTAAACGAATTGCAATCGCTTCTAAATCCGCAAATATTTTTATCTCGGTCAGAACATCATTTAAAATTTTCTGCCATTCATTTGGTCTGTTTAAGATTGATAAAATTTTTGTTACAAAAACCTGCCTGTCTTCTGCAATCTTTCTCTTGGTAATATTACGAATGTTGCATTGAATTACCTTATGCTCATTTACAAAGTAAACATTACTGACAAACTCCACATATACAACTTCTCCGTTGATATTTTCAAACGGCAGATTTTCATAAGAGATATATTCCTGCTGCTGCAATTCTTTAAAGTTTATTTTAGATGCAGTCTTATCTTTTATGAAACCAAGTTCCCACAAATGCTGTCCGATTACCTGTTCTTTAGAATAACCAAGAATTTCTGTTATGTACGGATTGGAATCTACAATAATTCCCGTCTGAGCATTTAAAATTAAAATACCGTCTTTTGCAGCTTCAAACAGCCTTCTATAACGTAATTCTGAATTTACAAGCGCCTTCTCTGCATTCTTCCGGTCCGTAATATCTTCTTTTACTGCCACAAAGTGTGTTATTTCACCGGCTTCATTTTTTACCGGAGATATTATTGCAGATTCCCAAAAAAGTTCTCCGTTTTTCTTTTTGTTCTGTAATATTCCCTTCCAAACCTGACCGGACTTAATTGTATCCCATAAATTCTTATAAAACTCTTCTGTTTGCTCCCCCGACTCTAATATCCTTGGATCTTTATTAAGCGCCTCTTCAAAAGAGAAGCCGGTTAATTCAATATATTTTGGATTTACAAATTCAATGTTTCCATCTTTTTTTGTGATAACAATAGCAAGCGGACTTTGATTAACAGCGGTAGAAAGTTTTTGTAGATTTTCAAGAAGTTTAGTGCGGTCCGTGACGTCGCGGTCAATGCCAATCGTATGAGATTTTCCCCGCCAGATGATAGGCTTACCCACATACTCAATAATATTTTCTTTCCCATCCGGTCTAATCCATGAGAAAGTGCCCTGATATGCTATCCCTCTGTTTAAGGATTCTAAGCGAATGTTATTTGCCGTGTCTTTATGTGTTACCTGGAGGCTCTGCGTGCTTCCGAGCCGGAGCAGTTCTTCACGGCTTCTGCCTGCCATAGCGGCGTATTGTTCATTACACTCGACAAGTTTTCTTTTAAAGGGGTCGGGATCTTCACTGTATATGCTTATACCGTCAAACATATTTTCGAACACCATTCGAAATCTTTCTTCCGACTCCCTGATCTCTTCCTCCAAACCCTTGTGTTCCTTTATATTCCGGACATAGCATTGGATTACCTTATGATGTTTTACTGAATACACCTTACTGACAAACTCAACAGTTAACTGCTGCCCGCCCGGAGTCTCAAGCGGCAAATCTTCATAACGGAAATATTCTTTCTGCTGTAATTCTAAAAATTTATCTTTATCTGCGGCTATATGTTTGAAGAATCCAATTTCCCAGATTGCTTTCCCGATCAATTCTTCGTGTGAGCAGCCCAGCATTCCTTCCAAAAATGAATTCGCATTTACAATAATTCCCGTCTCGTAATCGAGTGTAATAATTCCATCTTCTGCCGTTTCAATAAGACCATACCGGGTTTCCGAAACAGACGATTCTTTCTCGGCTAATTCACTTTGTTCATCCGTAGATTTTTGAATTATAGCATGTTCTTTTTTGTGTTTGCTAATTTTATTTATCGTACTCATGTTTACCTCCCGCTCACTTTTGTGCAAGTTGCGCTATCAGGTTTTTTACTTCTTGAAAATTTATATTTTTATCGAAGAAGTAATCCGCACCTTCTTCCATACACCTTGTCCGGTATTGTGAATATGGATAGTTGGTGAAGATGCATACTTTTGCTTTATTTAAATTCCCTCGTATCTTTTTCAGAACTTCAATACCGTTCAATCCCGGCATTCGAATATCCAGCAGAATGAAATCCGGTATTTTCTCATTAATAATTTCTAAAGCTTCTGTTCCATTATTTGCTTGGCCCACTATTTCTATATTATTAATATCTTTCAAAGATTCTTGAATACTATTGCGAAGCAGTGCGGAATCATCGGCAATTACTATTTTCATTTTCCATTTTTTTTAGTTTTATGATTATGTTTATTTAAAAGAATGTATGTTATTCAGGGTAAAAAGGATGTAGGGGAAATGCTGATTTTTATGTAGGATTTGCCTTACAAATATGATAATCCTGCCTGCCTGCCGGCAGGCAGGCGGGTAATGGCATCTCTATAATAAT
>CAZUCY010000227.1:0-3983 GCA_964618785.1 uncultured Ignavibacteriaceae bacterium
AAATTAAAACTTTTCAAGCCATTTCCTTGATTTTAGTTCACAATAAAAATACTTTTCAATTTAATTTTTTGGAAATTATGCCAACCCCAAATGATGAAGAACGAAATATTACGGTAAACCGTAAAGCCCGGCATGAATATTCAATCGTTCAAACTTATGAAGCAGGAATTGTTCTTCAAGGCACTGAAGTAAAATCACTAAGACTTGGTAAAGTAAACTTAGTTGACAGTTACGCAAGCCTTAAAGACGGCGAGGTTTGGCTGTTTAGCGCAAATATCAGTGCTTATGAGCAGGGAAACATTAATAATCATGAACCCACAAGAACCCGGAAGCTGCTTTTAAATAAAAATGAAATTAGAAAACTTATCGGTAAAGTAAAGGAAAAGGGATTAACGTTAGTTCCCTTGAGGCTATATTTTAAAAATGGAAAAGTAAAAGTTGAACTAGCATTGGCAAAAGGCAAAAAGATGTACGATAAACGTGAGTCCATTGCTAAACGGGATCTTCAGCGGGATCAAGAACGAAAAATTAAATATTAAGACTAAAAATCTGCATAAATGAATTCAAAGAAATATTTATTGCATTTATCAATTACCTTTCATTTAATTATTTATAATTATTAAATATATAAAAGATAGAAATTTGTAGAGGATAATGGCTAAATTGAATTTTCCCCCAATAAACGAACAAATGGACCTGATTAAAAGAGGTATATTTGAAATTATTCCTGAAGAAGAACTTGTTCGGAAACTAGAAAAATCATTAAAAGAGAATATACCTTTAAATATAAAACTCGGTTGCGATCCAAGCCGTCCGGATTTACACATCGGGCATTCAGTTGTATTGAGAAAGCTTGCGCAATTCCAGTCTCTTGGTCACCAGGCAATTTTAATTATCGGTGATTTTACCGGTATGATCGGTGATCCATCAGGTAGAAATGTGGCGCGCCCTGCTCTTTCTCTTGAAGAGACTCGGGTAAACGGTCAATCGTATTTTGAACAAGCTTCAAAAATTATTGACCCTCAAAAGGCTAAAATAGTATACAACTCAGAATGGCTTAGCAAAATGAGTTTTGAAGATGTAATTAAATTGTCTTCAAAATATACTGTAGCCAGGATGATAGAACGCGATGATTTTACAAAGAGGTTTAAAGCCGGCGAACCAATTAATATACATGAATTTCTCTACCCGCTTGCCCAGGCAATGGATTCTGTCGCGATTAAAAGTGATGTTGAACTTGGCGGCACAGATCAAAAATTCAATTTGCTTGTCGGGCGCGATATACAAAGAGAATTTGGATTGGAACCGCAAATTATTTTAACTATGCCTCTTATTATCGGAACAGACGGTATAGAAAAGATGAGCAAATCATATAACAATTATATCGGAATTTCGGATCCGCCAAATGAAATTTACGGTAAAACTTTATCAATTCCGGATTCGCTTATTTATAATTATTATGAACTTGCCACAAACATTCCTAATGAAAAATTAAAGGATATTAAATTACAACTCGAAAATCAAAATGTAAATCCACGGGATTTAAAAAGAGATTTGGCACTTTTCCTTACAGGAATGTATTATAATCATGAGACCGCTAAGAAAGCGCAAGAAGAATTCGATAAAATTTTTATTAAAAAAGAAATCCCTGATGAAATCCCTGAATTTAGAATCAAGGAAGATATTTCAGAACTTGGAATTTTAGATTTAATTGTTAAAGTTAATTACGCCGCATCAAAGGGAGAAGCCAGAAGATTGATAATTCAGGGCGGCGTATCATTAGACGGCGAAAAAATTGAAGATATAGCCGCCATAATAAATCTTAATAAAGTATCTATCTTAAAAGTTGGAAAAAGAAAATTCGTTAAAATTATTAAATGATATAGAAAGGAGATGATAATTTGTATGTACCATCAAAAATATTTTTTATCAAAGGTGCAGAAGACATAAAGAACATAATACTTCGTTTGGATTAGCCTAAAGAAGCGCCGGTATTGAAATATGCAACTTAGTAACTGTAAGCATTATATTTCAGGGTAATTGCAAAGGATTGCAAAAGAAGAATGTGTAAAAGAATTAACGCCCGGACAAATTACTTTTTGTTTAACGGCACAAAATTCAACAAACGAGCCAAACCAAATTTTTCAATAATTAACTTACCTTAGCACTTTTTAAATCTTCAACATCGTTTCAATCCCATTGAAACAATATTCCGCACAATTCGGTGACTTATTATTTTGCGGGACAAGCGGGCTTTTGCGCATCATAATAAAAATGAAAGAGTTTTGCTGAAACCTCACAGGAAATCCTAAAATATCATTTGAAGAAATAAAAACTATTCTTAAGTAACACTTAGGTGATACTTTAATTATACTTTATCTTATCTAGAAATGATGTTAATGAAATAATACTCATGATAAATTTACATATGAGATAACCATAAACGTTAACAAATTGATGGTTTCTAAATTAATAAATGCCCATGCAGCCGCTCAATTAAAAAGTTGTACATCGAACTTCATAGAAATGCTTATTGAATTAGGTTAAGTATCTCAATAATAAAAACCCTGTAAATAGAAGGAATAATGTTAATAAGCAGCAGGCAGGTTTAAAATAATAAGTTAAATAGTAACAAAAGCCCTTAGAGTATTGAAAGAATCGGATATAACCTGCGTAAGTGCAAAGCAAACCCGGCGGGCATATTATCTTTATTAAGGGTATATTAATAATGTTATTATCACTCACATTTTTAATGATATACTATATATATAAATAATTTTCTAATTAATTGTTGACAATAAATAAATTTATAATTAGTTTTACTTAAGTAAATATTAAGCATTGCTTGATGTAGAACGGAAATATGGATATAGGAAAACGAATAAAAGAACTTAGGTTGTCCAACCAATTAACGCAAGATGAATTGGCTGCAAGGTCTGACCTTTCAGCAGCCTTTATTTCCATGCTGGAGAGTAATAAAAGCTCTGTATCAATTGAATATTTAATAAAAGTTCTTACAGTCTTTGGTGAAAATCTGAGCGATTTTTTTTCATCAGACGATAAGAAGGCGTACGTCTTTGGAAAAAAAGACAGAGTTGAGATAAAAGACCAGGGAATTACTAAGTTTGAGCTTCTTATCCCTACATCTACAACAATGGCAATGGAGCCTTCTAAACTTTTAATAGCGCCAAAACAAAAAGTGGGACCAATTAAACCTCATAGCGGCGAGGTAATAGGTTATATACTTAAGGGCAGGGTTTTAATAAGCCTGGGCAAAAGGAAAAAAATTGCAAAAGCAGGAAGCTGCTTCCAGTATAAAACGGATCAAGAACATTCATTCGAAAATGTAGGTAAATCTATGGCGGAGATACTACTAATCACTTGGCCACCGCAATTTTAACAGCGATGTATACAGAGGTAAATTTATTTAATAGAAAAATGCCGTAAAGTGAGGTAAAGAAAATGAAAAAAAACATTATTCCCTTGGAGTCTGGATTAGTAACCAATACACTTGAGCAGCCGGTCATTAACTTTTCACAAGCAGAGCTCCTTTCGCGAACATATTCAACTCCTTTTCTAGTATTATCGCCGTCGCGAATAATTAAGAGTATTAATACTTTGAGGGAAAATCTTCCAGGAGTTAAGATTTTCTATGCAATGAAATCAAATCCGAATCCGGCGATATTACAGATAATAAAAAATCTTGTTGACGGAATAGACGTTGCTTCATTCGGCGAAAGTTCTGTATGCCGGGAAGTCGGCATTTCTTCAGATAATATCATACACACAAACCCCGTAAAAAAAGAAACTGATTTAGAAAGTTCAATAAAACAGGGCATCAATTGGTTTGTTCTTGATAATATGGAAGAAATAAAAAAAATAAAAAGATTAGCTACAAACGCAAATCTCCTTCTTAGGATAGCAATAACTAATCCGCATTGTATAGTAAACCTGTCGGCTAAATTCGGGGCTCAAGAGCAGGA
>CAZUCY010000228.1:0-3979 GCA_964618785.1 uncultured Ignavibacteriaceae bacterium
GTTGAAATATGCAATCATTTTGATTTTGACGGGAATGATTATTTCGGGTTATTCATTTCGAGAAAAAAAGCTGTTGCCGTACAGGAAATGATATTGAAGACTTTTTTAATAAGGGAATGCGGGGACAGTGAATTTGGAAAAGGTAAGATATGCTTCCTTGCTGAAATAGAAAGATGCACTGCGCCATGTGTAAATAAAAATAAATCAATTTATTTTGACGAACTGGAAAAAGTTTACGAGTTTCTCTATGGCAAGAATCAGTTTGCCATAAACAGACTTCTAAACAAAATGAAGGAATATTCTAATAAAGAGAAGTTTGAAAAAGCATCGGAAGTTAAGCAAATAATTGATATGATACTATCACAGACACATAAGACATCGCTTCTTGCGGAGCCTGTTAACTCCGCCAAAGTACTTTTTGAAGTAAGCGAGACTTTTGCAAAAGATTATGTGCTTATGATTGCCGGAAAAATTTTTATTAAGAAATACGCCATTGACGATAAAGATTATTTTGAAGAAGCCCTTGATGATTACTTTTCCGGCACAATAAATTTAGATATACTGCCAAATGAAGAAGACCTTGAAAAGATGAAAATCACTTTAAACTGGCTTATAAAGAACCGTAACAAAGTAAGAACATTCTATCTTAAAGATTATACAAGCAAAGATAAATTGTACATAAACCTTTCGAGTTTTAACACACAAAATAGTCCACCTGAAGCCTCAACATTTGATATAAAAAATTTTATTGCCGTTAAAGAAAATGTCTAAACGCTGCCGGTTAGTATATTCCGGTAATTTTATATTTTATCTAAAGTTTTTCTATCCCGGTGTTAAATCGCAATACATGAAGGACGTCTCAGGTACCTGCTCATATCCTTCATTTTTTGACCGATCATCATTAAAAGGGAAGTATGTTTTCCTTATTAATTCACCCCGTTGAAACTCTACAGGTCTTTTAAATATGGGACCGTCATAAACAAATGAATGAAACTCCCCGTTCTCACCGCAGGGATCAACATTAGAAGGTAGGACTTTAATAAAATCATAGTTAATTTCTCTTCCCGCGAAACTCTTATTAAGATAATTTTCATTAACACAAACTATAACCGCTTTGAACCCAAGTTCTATAAATTCCTTAATTAAGTCACGTGTAGAATATTTCCAAATAGGAAAAACGGCATTAACACCAACTTCGGCTAATTTTTCTTCCCTGTATTTACGCAAGTCTTCAAGATAAATATCTCCGAATATCCCGGTATGGATATTTTCACACTTGAATTTTATCAATGTTTCCTTAATCAGTGAGTTATATATTTTCATATCGGGATTATCAGGCAGAAATAATTTATACAGCGGAATACCGATACTCTCAGCCTGCATCTCAAGTAATTTTTCTTTTACACCATGCTGAATGATCCTTCTAAACTTGCTGCTCACAGTGGTTAAAAAATAACATATCTCATATTCGCTCGACAGCATTGCTTTATATAATGCAAACGAAGAATCTTTTCCACCGCTCCAGTTAAATATTGCTTTTTGTTTGTTCATATTATTGGAAAATAATAAATACAACATAACTAATTATTTTACCACTTGCGGCTAAAGCCGCTGAGGCTGATTAAGTGTAGGTTGACTTGCCAAGTTTATCCTTATTATGGCTCAATATTGTTTAAAATTAAAATATTAATCCCTATTGTAACATTCAAAAACTATTTTTCAGTCAACCTCATTAAGGGGAAATTATTTAATATTTAATTTCAAACCTACGTACCCGGTTCTGCCTGCAGTGCCAAACCCAAAAACGTCTTCATATTTTTTATTAAGAGCGTTTTCTATTCTTCCATATAATTGAACATTTTCTAAAATTGAATATGAGGCGGAAATATTAAGCAATGTATAGGCTCCAAGCTGCACTATTTGATAAGGATAAGTAGAAAAATCTTCATCATTTCTCTTACCCACATATACAACATCAAAATTCACATTCGCTTTATTCAAAAAGTTGTAATTAAATGTTAATGCGGCAGAATTTTTTGGCCTGCGAATTAAAGAAAAATTTTCATCCTCGGGTGATTTATCTATAGAATTAGTCAAAGTATAGCTGGCATCTACTCTTATATTTCTGCTGAAATCAGTTTTTATATAAGACTCAATCCCGTCAGTTTGAGCTTTATCTATATTAATACTCACATAATTGCTGTTATAACCGATTAAATCCCAAAAGTTATTGCTGAAATATGTAACGCCGAATAATACATCATAATTAAAAAGGTATTGTTCAAATCCTGCTTCCCACCCGTTGCTTTTCTCACTTTCTAAATCAGGGTTACCATAATTCGGATCGTAGAGATCGGATAAAGAAGGAGCTTTAAAGCCAGTTCCAAAAGCTGCCTTTAATTTTGTATCTGTTCCCTCGATAAGATAAGTTTGCGTAATCCTATAAGTTAATGCTGAACCCAAATTACCGTAATTATCATATCTGATACCGGCAGTAGTGAATATATTATTTGATAACTTGATTTGATCTTGTAAATATCCGGATAATGTGTTCATATCTTTTTCCGGCAATGCATAGATGGAATTTCCATAAACAGAAGATAAATAGGAATCAGCAGATGATGAATTTTGTTTATCAGCCGAGAGCCCAAATGTTAAAAGTTGCGATTGCATTATTTTAATATTATTCTGCCATTCCAATTGATAAATATTTCCCTGATAAAAACTTCCGGATGAAGCCGGATTATTTAATGTTGAATCATAGTTATATCTTCTTAAATTTCTCATAAAAGAAAAACTTATATCTTGCTGCCAAAGCCCCTGTAAACCTATAATATTTGCATCTGCCTTATATGTTCCCTGCTCATGATAATTTATATAAGTAGGATCATCACCATAGGGACCGCCATGCTGGTCAAGATCGATTTTACCAGAGTTAAAATCGGCATAGGCATTTAACCTTATATTGGGATTAATCGTCCAGCCTAACCGGGAAGAAATATTATAATCATCATAGCCGTCGGAATGAGTATTGCCGTATACTTCGTCTGCTGCAGGAATTCCATCGCTGCCGGTTTTACTAAATGTAATTGAATAATCTGCTTGTCTGTAACTACCATTAATACCTGCAAGTCCTTTAAATGAATTTAACGAACCTCCCTCTAAATTAAAGAAGTAAGAAGGCGTTCCATTGCCTTTTTTAGTAATAATATTTATAACGCCTGCCATAGCATCTGAGCCGTATAGTGTGCTTTGAGGTCCTCTAAGTATTTCTATTTTATCAATATTATCTAAAGGCAGATTTGAAAAGTCGTATGAGTTTTCGGGATCATCCGGCATATTTACTTTCACACCGTCAATCAGCACCAACACATCCCCCGGACTAGCGCCCCTCATATATAACTGAGCAAGTTGACCTGGCCCGCCACTTTGGGATATACTTAATCCGTATTGATCTTTAAGCAAGCCCAGTACATTTATTTTATTTGATTGGACAATTTCTGCAGAATCAATAACACTTATAGAACTGGCTATTTCAACAGAGGGTGTATTTGTTCTTGTTGCGGTGACAACTATTTCAGATAACTTGTACACTTTGGAAGTATCCTGGGAATAAACCTTCCCGCAAATGGACATAGTTAAAAGTAATACTGAAATAAAATGAAATAATGTGAACGCATTCTTATACATAGAAGTTACTCCTTGGGTAAAAAGTTGATTAAGGTTGTAACTTCGTGGGGAGTTAAAAAAATTGAAACCGTTTTAGAGATTGGTTGTGTTTCTTTAATCTAACCTCGCCCGCGAAGGTTGATTATCTTGTTTTTACGGTAGGTCTCCTGACTTAAAGCAATTAACAGCGCCTTCCCGCCAATATTCCTGACAGTGGCTTGTTGCTGTGTATTAACGCTTATTACAGTTGCGCGACAGCTCCGGATTTTGACCGGATTCCCTATTCTTCCTGTTTTTATACAGGACACCG
>CAZUCY010000229.1:0-3966 GCA_964618785.1 uncultured Ignavibacteriaceae bacterium
TCAATCTCCAATTTGGAAATAATTTCTTCTGCAATTTCGCGTGGTTTTCTTTTAAGTTTTTTAGTTAACATCGTTGCCGCATTTGAGGATAAATCTCCATGCGTGTTAATTTTGGGAATTTCAAAAGTTATTTTGATATCGTTAAGATATCCTAAACTTTTAGTAGTTTCATTAAATAAAGAATAAAGGTAATACTTCAAAATCTTTCCTTAAAATAAAATTATAAATAATAACTATAACGCCATTACGGCTGGATTTTTTTAGGTCTACCACGTTTCTTTTTAGCAGGCGGCAGTGGAGGAGTTAAAGCAGAATCTTCCACATCTATTATATTTGCATCGCCCCATAGTTTTTCAAGATTATAAAACTCCCTTGCTTCCTTTTTAAAAACATGTACAACCACATCAACATAGTCCAGTAAAACCCAGCTAAGGCTTTTATAGCCTTCGGTGTGCCAGCATCTTATGCTTTCATCGCGAAGCTTTTTATCTACCTCATCTGCAATTGCTTTTACCTGTGTGTCAGAGTCGGCGCTGCAGATGACGAAATAATCCGTCATAGTGGTTAATTGGCTGATATCCAAAATTTTAACATCGAAGCCTTTTTTATTAAATATAAGTCCGGCTATCTTATTAGCTAACTGCTTTGAATTCACGTTTATTCCTTTTATTGATATGGTTTTAAACTATTAAAATCTTTTCCTATAACAAGAGAGACGTCAAGGAAATATTTACTGCTCATTTGCTGAATAACATTTTTATAATCAATGCCTAAAGAATCAGCGACTTTGAAAGCATTAAACATATTACCAGTCCGGTCTATAACAATAGATTTCTCAATATCATACGAAATATAATTTCCAATCTGTACAACATCAAAACGGCATCGGCGCAGGTAATCCGTATACTTATCTGCAGCACCTAAAAGGCCGCACCCATTTAATACTTCCACTTGAATTGTTAAGGATGAAGGTTTCCGATATTCAAATTCTTTGAAATTTTTTACTCTAAATTTGGAATAAAGGGAATACGATAGATAAGCAATTATAATCGAAAGGACTATAATAATGATATTGGAATAGAAATTTGCTGAGAAATTTTTGAGATTAATATTTTTGAAAAACTTTTTTTGCTGTAGTCTTCCCTTTATCAATTTTTGCCCAGAGGATATAAGTTAAAATTAAACTGAATTTCACACAAGCAATTAACAGCCGGATTCATTTAAATTTTTCAGAAGCCGTTAAAAAACCCGTAATGGTAATTTCCGGAATAAGAAAGCGGAGACAACATATTGTACGGTAGATTTCTGTATTGGAAAGAAATATAAACATCTTTCCACGGCTGGTAGTTAATAGCAGCATTACTAATATAAAATCCGTTAATAGAATTATTAAATTGCTTGCCTAAAGTACTGTAAGGTGTATTTATCACACTTGCATCAAGCTGAACATTTAGATTATCGGTAAACTTATATGACATACTGTTTGTGTAAACATCCATCGCCATTCCCTGTCCGCCAAAAGATGAATATGACATACCTATTGACTGCTGCATATGGAAATTTTGAGGATTAATGAAACTAAACAAAGAAAATGAGTTTGAAGGCTGGGCGAGAATCCCGCTTTTAATATCTGGAAGTGGTTCATCCGAATCTTTAAACTGCGCAAAACCCGTCATTGTTAAAATTACAACAAACGAAATCATCATCTTTTTCATAATAACACCCTCATAATTTCACCTGAATATTAAGCAAATAGTGGAAAAAAATCAATGAATTTAACACTATCACTTAAAAAAATGTTATCTCAGTTACATTATCCCGGTAACTTTGTTCTGTTTATCTACTGAAACAGTTTTGGGCTTAAAATTCCTTATTTCTTCTTCAGTCATTTGAGAATAAGCAATAATAATAACCTCATCGCCTACCGCACCAAGTCGTGCTGCAGGGCCATTAAGGCATATAATCCCGCTATTTGCTGCTCCTTCTATAGTATAAGTTTCCAGCCGACTGCCGGTGCTTAAGTTAACTACCTGAACCTTTTCACCAGGTAAGATATTTGCGGCATCAAGAAGTTCTTTATCAACAGTAATACTGCCTTCGTAATAAAGCTCCGCCATGGTAACTGTAGCACGGTGAATTTTTGAACGAAACATTTCTCTGTACATAATAATCTTTTTATTTTAGCAATTAAATATACTTAGAATCGATTTATAGTTTCAAGATATGATTTTTGATACATAAATCGTTCATTTTTAAGAAGTAAAATAGTTATTATTCATAAAAAAATCGTACTTCTTTATTTTCTCACTTGACAAAGAGAAAAACTGTTTTATATTTGTATTTGAAATATGAATAAAATTTTCGGGACATATTATTTTACCAATTCTAATAACACCAATGCTTGGTGGTGGTGGTATAGCAAGCAAAATAATATGACCCCGTGATCTAGAGATTTACATTTTATAATACCAAAACCCTTCTCAGAAAACTGGGAAGGGTTTTTTGTTTTTAAAGGCTTTGTATGAATTTCAATCAATTTAAAGAATTGTCTAAGGACTACAATCTAATACCTGTTTACGAGATAATTACCGCGGATTTGCTCACTCCGGTTCTTGCATATCTAAAGATACGCGAGAAAGGTAAACAAAACTTCCTGCTGGAATCCGTTGAGGGATCATCAAGCTTGGCACGGTATTCTTTTATCGGGAAGAATCCTGAAAAGATAATCAGTAATAAATACCTGGAAATTACAGAATGTGTAAACGAAATAACAAACGTGCTACATAAAAGTATTTTTGAATATATCCGCGAAGAACTGCAAAAATATAAACAGCCAAAACTTGAGTCCATTCCATACTTTACAGGCGGAATTGTAGGGTATCTTGGTTATGAAAACATTGCACTCATTGAGAATGTAATTAAATTTAATTCCGAAAGCTTCAATAATCCCGACTCAATCTTCGGAATTTACAATACCATCCTTGCTTTTGATCATTATAAACATCAAATAATCCTGATAACAAATGTAAAAATAGACGGTGATACAAACCTGGAAGAAGCATACGGCAGTGCCAAGAAGGTACTTGCATCACTCAGAGAAGAACTTAAAAAACCCATTGAATATAATTCCGACTTTAAACTTTCCGGTGAAGTAAAAGAATATTTTAATCCCGAAGAATACTACCACCAGGTAGAAGCGGGCAAACGAAATATTGTTGAAGGAGATATTTTCCAGATTGTTCTTTCACAAAGATTTTCTGCCGGTTTTCACGGAGATTTACTGAATGTTTATCGCGCTTTAAGGATTATAAATCCATCACCTTATATGTACTACCAGGAATTCGAAAATGATTTTACGGTAATAGGCACATCACCGGAAGACCTTTTGAGAGTAAAAAACAGGAGAACACAGTTATTGCCAATTGCAGGAACACGCTGCCGCGGTAAGACCGAAGCGGAAGACAAAGAACTTGAAAAGGATATGGTAAACGATCCTAAAGAACAGGCAGAACACACAATGCTTGTTGATCTTGGAAGAAATGATTTGGGTAGAGTATGTAAATACGGGTCGATTACAGTAACCGAGAACATGAGAGTTCAAAGATATTCTCATGTAATGCATATGGTTTCCAAAGTCGAAGGAGAGTTAGCTGATGATAAGGATTCCATCGATGCATTAAAATCGTGCTTCCCTGCAGGAACAGTATCAGGCGCCCCGAAGATTCGAGCTATACAATTGATTAACGAATATGAAAAAAAAGAAAGGAATGTTTATGCAGGCGCTGTTGGCTATTTTGATTTTTCCGGTAATCTTGATATGTGTATAGCAATAAGGACCCTTTTTGCAAAAAAGGATGTTATTTATTGGCAAGCTGGAGCAGGCATCGTGGCAGACAGTCAGCCAGTGCTTGAAGCTAAAGAAATAAGAAATAAATCTGCTGTAATGATTAATGCTTTAAAATATGC
>CAZUCY010000230.1:0-3934 GCA_964618785.1 uncultured Ignavibacteriaceae bacterium
CCTATTCACGGTCCTTTTAATATTATGTTTAAGCGGGGGGATTGTTTGGTTTTATTATTATCGTCAAAGAAATATTTATAAAGAATTATTTGTTAAGGAAAAAGAACTGCGGGCGCATCATGAAGAATTTAAAACAATTCTTTACAGTATTGGCGATGGCGTTATTACAATTGATACTAATGGAAATATTAATAAGATGAATCAAACAGCCGAAAAACTAACCGGCTGGAATGAATCGGAAGCAAAAGGCAAACCCGTCGAAGAAGTCTTTGTTATTATTAATGAAACTACACGAAACAGGGTAGAAAATCCCTTTCATAAAGTTTTAAGTGAAGGCATAATTGTCGGACTTGCAAATCATACTCTGCTAATTTCAAAAAACGGCGGTGAAATACCTATTGCAGACAGCGGCGCTCCTATAAAAGCTGAAACAGGTGAAATCCTGGGTGTAGTGCTGGTATTCAGAGATCAAATAGATGAAAGAATTGCTCAAAAGGCTGTTGAAGAAAGCAGTTCGCGCTTCCTGTCGCTCTTCAGAAATATGAATGAAGGTGTTGCACTGCATGAACTGGTAATGGATAATAATAATCATCCCGTAAATTACCGGGTAATAGATGTTAACCCTCAGTTTGAAAGAATACTCGGAATAAATCGCCTTGATATTTTAGGCAAGCTTGCAACTGTTGCTTATAATACTACCGAAGCGCCATATTTGGAAATTTATAGTAAAGTCGCCCTTAGTGCAGAGTCTTATACTTTTGAAACATATTATGATTCAATGAATAAGTATTTTATAATTTCAGTAGTACCCTGGCTGCAAAATGGCTTTGCTACCATATTTACGGATATTACTGATAATAAACTTGCCGAAGAAGCTCTACGGGAAAGCGAGGAACGTTTTCGCCGGCTTTTTGAGGATTCTTCACTCGGTCTCTATAGAACAACCCCAAATGGACAAATTCTGCTTGCCAATCCCGCTTTATTAAAAATGCTCAATTACTCTTCTTTTGAAGAAATTGCAAAAAGGGATCTTGAAAAATCTGGTATTGAAGCTTCTTATAATCGTAAAGAATTTATTAAACAGATTGAAACCAATGGAGAAATTAAGGGATTAGAGTCTGCCTGGACTCTTAATGACGGAACAATGATCTATATAAGAGAAAACGCACGGGCTGTCTGTGATTCTAATGGGAAAACTCTTTATTTTGATGGCATTATTGAAAATATTACTGAAAGCAAACGTGCTGAAGAAGCTCTCCTCCAAAGTGAAGAACGATTTAGGGCGGTTTATAATGCTTCTCCTTCAGCCATTTCTATATCGGAGATCGAAACAGGTAAGTTAATCGAAATAAATGAAGCTTATGAAAAATTATTTGGTTATGATAAGGACGAAGTATTAGGCAAGAGTTCTTATGAACTTGGCTTATGGATCAATTCTGATGATCGAAAGCAATTGATTGATACTATTTTGAATAATGGCATTTACAGTAATTTAGAAGTTAAGTTCAAAACGAAATACGATTCTATTATCGATTGCTTATTATCCGGTAGAATTGTTCTCATAAATAATAAAAAGTTCATGGTTACTATTGTACATGACATTACAGATTTGCAAAATGCCGCACTTGCTGTTAAAGAAAGTGAAGAACGCTTTAGAAAAATATTCGAGGAACACTCTGCCGTAAAACTTTTACTAGACTTCGCTACCGGAAATATTGTCGATGCTAATAAAGCCGCCGCAGAATATTACGGATGGACAAAAGAAGAACTATTACGGATGAATATAAATGAAATAAATATTTTATCCCCGGATAATGTTAATGGTCAAATGGATAAAGCGATGATGCGGGCAAAGACCAATTTTGAATTTTGTCATCGTCTTAAAGACGGCTCTGTTAGAGATGTCGAAATTTTTACCGGGAAAGTTGAAATCGGCGGGAAAGAATATCTGCATTCTATCATTCATGATATTACTGATCGAAAACTTGCCGAAGAAAAATTAAAAAAATATTCACTGGAATTGCAGCAGTTAAATGAAGGTAAGGATAAGTTGTTTTCTATTATTGCGCATGATTTAAGGGGCCCCTTTAATCCTCTTCTTGGACTTTCCGATATTTTATTAAATGACTTTGAATCTTTAACTACTGAAGAAATAAAGGATTATAATAAGGAAATTAATAATTCGCTGAAAAATGAATATGCTTTGCTCGAAAATTTATTGAATTGGTCAAGATTGGAAACTGGGCAGATGATATTCAATCCCGAAACAATAAATCTTTATAACAAAACTAAAACCGTCATAAATCTTCTTTTAGGAAACGCTAAATTTAAAGACATAACTCTTGTTAACGGAATAAATAAAAATATTTTTATTTCCGCCGATCCTAATATGCTTCATTCGCTGCTGCAAAACTTAATTGCGAATTCTATAAAGTTTACTGATAAAGGCGGTTCAATTAAAATTTATTCGGAAATGGGCGGTAATAATTTTATTCGGATAACAGTTTCTGATAATGGGGTTGGAATGACATCTGATCAATTAAAAGATTTATTTGGTCCAACTGCAAAATCTACTAAAGGGACTAAGGATGAAAAAGGGACCGGTTTAGGTCTGATGATATGCAAGGGAATGGTAGAACGGCACGGCGGAATAATTTCTGTTAAAAGTGATGCCGGCAAGGGAACAGATATATCATTTACACTGCCGAAAGCTGAATAAAATATTAGTAGGCTAATATAAAAGTCAAGCTGCATGCCGGAAGACTATCAGACAGATTTTCCCCCGATTTGTTCACCATGCCGTATTTACCGGTATCCTTTCCACCTTTGGCAAAAGCCTAAATATAGTATCCTGAAAATCCATCCGCATTCCGCTACATAGTCCATGGCTCGGCATGAATATCGAGTTCGTCGGACCACTTATAATGCAGTGCTTTTATTTCCGAGATAATGCTTTCAGGAAGCGGCGCCAAATTATCCATTGCAGAAAGGAACTCATTCAGATTTTCAATTTTACCGGATGAGCCTACAGTAGCCTTAACTTGTGGAAAGCTGTGTGCAAACCGTACGCAGAATTCCGTCCACCTTTTTAATCCTGATTTTTCAAAAATTGGTGCTATTTCAACAGCGCGTTTCTGCAGGTAATCTTTCCACGCAAAGCCCGGAACGTCGCGCATACTATGGACTGGTCCCCCGGCAACAGTGCGCATGGCAATTACAGGCTGGTTACTTTCAACAATTTCATTCCAAAGATCATTGGAAGCAAACCGCTGCAGAGGGTTTAGGTAAAATATGAACCCATCAACTATTCCTTTAGTATAGCCTGCGCGCAGAGCTTTTAAAGGCGCTGCTGATGTCCAGGGGAAAATCTCACAAACGTAGCCTTTCACAATACCTTCATCTTTCAAATCACCAAACACTTTGTAGCAGTTTCCCCCGTTAGCAAAATCCTCTGCGAGTTCTCCGCCAAGACATAGTTGTCCGAGCTGCATTCCCACCTGACCTAACGGTTTAAGATTTCTTTCAATGGAGGCTTTGAATTGGCTGATATTGCTGCCTTCAATTTTGATGATAAGCTTTGGTATTTTCGCCGGCTCTTCGGTAAAAGCTTCATTAAGTATTTCAAGAGCATCTCCGTACATTCTCGATGTATGAAACCATACACCCGAACTCATTGCACTAAGGGCAACTTTAATCCTTTGCTCATGCGGGATGTTTTTATCACCAAGCTTGGTTGTTCCATATATATATGGAGTAATTCCATTTAATGCTGATCCGTTATCCGGCATAGTAAGAACCTTCCTATATTTATTTGTAATTTATAAAATTCCGTTAAAATTAATATAATTTCAATAATAATAATCATTTTTTTGAAATATTTATTGGGGAAAATTTGAATCCTTATTTTTTAAATACGTATATTTTTAGGCTGAAC
>CAZUCY010000231.1:0-172 GCA_964618785.1 uncultured Ignavibacteriaceae bacterium
TTTACCGGTATAGTAACTCCTTCAAAGGCCGGTTATACATTTACGCCAGCAAGTACATCTTATTCCAATGTTCAGGCAAATCAAACAAATCAGAATTACACAGCAACAGCAATAACATATACAATATCCGGCAATGCAGGCGTAGCTGGAGCAGTCTTAAGCTGGACTGATG
>CAZUCY010000231.1:272-3865 GCA_964618785.1 uncultured Ignavibacteriaceae bacterium
TTTACCGGTATAGTAACTCCTTCAAAGGCCGGTTATACATTTACGCCAGCAAGTATATCTTATTCCAATGTTCAGGCAAATCAAACAAATAAGAATTATACAGCAACAGCGATAACCTATACAATATCAGGCAACGCAGGCATAGCGGGAGTGATTTTAAGCTGGACAAATGGTTCGGCCAAGCCAGACACATCCAACGGCAATGGAGTTTATTCATTTACAGTTTCGTATGGTTTTTCCGGAACATTAACGCCGTCAAAAGTGAGCTATAAATTTACACCTACAAGTATATCATATACTAATGTTGGGACAAATCAAACAAATCAGAATTACACAGCAACAGCAATAACATATTCAATATCCGGGAATGCAGGAGTAGCAGGAGCTATCTTAAAATTGAATGATGGTTCAACAGTTATAACAGACACAGCCAACGGAAGCGGAGTATATTCATTTACAGTTAATGACGGAACTACGGACACGGTAACCCCATCACTTACAGGTTATACGTTTTCTCCAACAAGTAATACATATCCAAATATTATATCTAATCAAACAAATCAGAATTACACAAAAACTGCGATAACCTATACCATATCCGGCAATGCAGGTGTAGCGAGAGCGATCTTGGATTGGACAGATGGTGCAGTTAAAAATGCCCTGGCAGATACAAATGGTAATTACACGATCACAGTTTCTTATAATTGGTCAGGCCCAGTTACTCCTTCAAAAACCAGTTTTTCTTTTAATCCTGCTAATAAAACTTATTCAGGTATACTTTCAAATCAACTTAATCAATATTATTTAGCTTCAATAAGTAATGCACCGGTAGCAAAACCTGCAATAAATGTTACAGATACTATTTTTACGGCAAGCTGGAGTGCGGTATCAGGTATGTTGGGGTATATAATGGATGTTGCTACCGACTCTAATTTTACAAATATATTATCTAAATATAATAGATTAGATGTTGATACTAATCTAACATATACAATTACAGGATTAATTTCCGGAGCTAATTATTATTATAGAGTCCGAGCATATTACCACAATTTGATTAGCAGTAATTCTAACACAATAGTCGTTTCAACACTATTAAACGCTCCGACAAACTTAACAGCCGTATATGATTCATTGAGAATTCAGCTTAAATGGAATTATAACTTTACTAATTCAAATGTTGTGGGATTTATAATATTTAGAGAAGGTGGTCCGGGTACAATAAATAAGATTTCAATTGATACTACAAATGGAAATGCAACTACTTATATAGATAAGAACGTTCTGGAAGGATATGTATATAATTATAGTGTATCAGCATATAATTTAAGCGGAATAATTTCAGCTATAGGAGCTGCCGTTACAATGCCTGTTTTAGTACCGTTGAAATCACCTGTAAATCTTTCAGGAATTGTTCTGCCGGGTGGAAAGATAGAGTTATTCTGGAAAAAGAATTCAACAACGGCAGACGGATCAATAATAGAAAGATCAGCCTTCGATTCAACAAGTTTTGGAGTGTTAACAAGAACTATGACAAATGATACAACTTTTACGGATTCAACCGGGCAAGGGGGATTAAAATATTTTTACCGTGTAGCCGCTTATAGAGATACAATTACATCCGCTTACAGTAATACGATAAGTTTAGTGAATGTAGTAACGGGAACTATGAATTTATTATCCGGTATGCCCAAGCAGTATCAGTTATATCAGAATTATCCTAATCCTTTCAATCCATCAACTCAGATAAGGATTGCACTTCCTTTACAATCACATGTAGCTATTACAATATATAATATACTTGGTTCTGTTGTAGAAAGATTGTTTGATGGAGAACTAACTGCAGGTTATCATGAAATTCAGTTCAATGCAGGCAGGCTAAGTTCAGGAGTCTATATTTATAGAATGACCGCTGGTACATATTCAAAGGTGTTGAAATTGGTACTGCTGAAGTAAATATAAAAGAAAAACCTCTCACACAGAAATTCCGCTGGAGGAATAATACCTATTTTGCATTAGAAAAGGATTATAAATATGGTGCGGAGAAGCCGGTTCCAAAGTAATGCCTTTGGCTGAATCCTCAGAAGGAGTTCCCGGAAGAGCCCGGGGTAGAGTTTAACCCCTACGACGGTTTAGCAAACCGCCGCGGCGGGGTCAGCCACTCAAGTGTTCAACAATTTCTTAAATGCATTTCCTCCTTTGTAGGATTTAATCTTCATTTCCCTCTTATAAGCTTCAGATTTTGTATTAACAGATAGTAAATAATCTACTATGGAAGGTACTTTCCCACGTCGGAATTATGTTTAAGCAACCTTTTTTCAAGACCCGCTGTGTGCCCTATATAAAAATGACCGGAGTCCTTTGATTTTAAAATATATGTAAAGTACATAATGGCGGAGAGGCCGGGATTATCCGCAAAAGCTTTATTTATTTTGAAACTGAGCTAAAATCAAACATTTATTTTTACCGTTGCCCATTTTGTGCCCACGTTTTTTTCGTTTAAAAGATTCTCTTCTATGAGTTATTACAAGTCTTATCCGCAAACATAGAGAGTTATAAAGTAAAACTGTGGCTGATATTTCTTATAACCTTTTTCGGTGAGTACTCAAAGAATGAATAATATATCCGATAATAAAAGTATAAATAGGGACTTATAGAATTATCAGAAAAATGAGGACAATTCCTTAATAGAATCAATTCAATAGGTTTTAAACATTTTTACTTAATTAACGGGATTGTAGATTCATTCCCATTCTAAATAATAAATAAAAGGGTAAATAGCATGGATCAAAACCAAGCAAAAAACATATCCATAAATGCTAAGGATCAAAGCACGACAAATAAAAATTCTGAAACTAAGTATCAAAAAGAACCAAGCAGAAAATCCGGAACTAAAGAATGGGCCCGATTTACTGTAAATTGTATCACTGGCTGTGGAAATTCTTGTATTTATTGTTATGCCAAGTCAATTTCGATCAATAAAAATTTTAGCACACCTAATTCCTGGATTAATGAAAGAGTGCGAACGAATGATCCTGAGAAGTATATACCGCAAAATGATGTAGTAATGTTTCCTTCAACCCATGATATTCGTCCTGAACATCTTGAGAGAAACATGGAGTTCCTTCAGCACATCCTTGATAAAGGGAACGTAGTTACAATTGTTAGCAAACCTCACCTCGTTTGCATCAAAGCAATCTGTGAAAAGTTTGCCGCATATAAAGACAAACTTATACTCAGATTTACAATTGGAACTGCAAATGTTAAAGCACTTAAATACTTTGAACCCAATGCGCCCAGCTTTGAAGAAAGGTTAGATTGCTTAAAATGGGCATTTCAAGAAGGTTTCAGTACGAGTATTTCTTGTGAACCTATGCTTCATGATGATATTGATGTTGTTCTTAAACAAGTATTACCTTATGTAAATGAGTCTTTATGGATCGGTACAGCCAATGAATTTCTTGTTGGGAAAAGAGGTAAAAAAGGTAGATTGCAAATTAATGGACATTATGACAAGACGACAATCGCTTTAGCTAAACGATTAATAGCATGGCAGTCAGATGAAAAGATACTTCAGTTGTACGAAAAATATA
>CAZUCY010000232.1:0-3845 GCA_964618785.1 uncultured Ignavibacteriaceae bacterium
GGTGAAACACAAAGCGGTTAATTCCTTCACAAAAAGCCCAGTCCCCTTCATCTTTGATATAACCCGGATAACCCTGCCATTTTTCCCCGGCATTTGCAGTAAATGCTTCAGCTCCGATAATCTTTTTACCATAAACATGAGCGGCTGAAGTCATTTCTGTGCAGGAAAACCCATAATAGAATTTTGGCCAAGACCAGAATTCTCCCATCGGTTCATCCGCTGCCCCGGCATACTCCATTTCGTTGGTCATACATCTGTTGTAGGCTTCAACAGATAGTCTTAAACCCTTTTGATTTGCAAGTGTTTTAATATTTCCAACATAGTTATCCAACATCATCTCTGAAATAGTTGTACGCCAGTCCCAAAGAAATCGTTCTGATATTTCAACATTATCTACGATACGGCCCATTAAAGCGGGGATATAGGATATTGGATTATACCCTCTTCGCGTTTGAAATTCATCTAAGAATCCCGGAGTCCAGTTCTGAGAACCAATTTCCCAACTGTCTATATGTGTTGAAACAAAAGATTTACCAGACAGATCTTTTGAGTTGTTAGCCAATTTCGTAATGAGCCCGTTGAAGAGCAGCGTGGATGCATCTTTACTCAGTTTATCACATTCATATCCTAAACCACCTTCGGGAGCCGGATGATTAAATATTCCGGTTGTAGTATGTCCAATTCGCATTATGGTCCATTTTCCTTTTGGAATATTCCATGAAATACTACCATCGGATTTCATTTTGTCACTGATGATAATTACCTGATCTTTTGGAATGGTATATTTTGCAGATATGGCATTTATATCTGAAGGAACAATAATAGTTGATTGTGGAGGGGTAAACATTGCTTTTTCTTCAGGATTTGAGATACGTGTGTTAGTCAATTCTATTTCTGCAAATGAAATCTGGTTAAGTGGTGATTCTTCCCTGGTAATTTCTGTAAAATTCAGACGGTAGTACTTTGATGCAACTTCCGGATAATCCATAGTGATAGAAGGACTACCGCCATTGAAATCAGCAATTGTTTTGTATGTTTTTCCGTCATCCGATATTTGTAGAGTCCCTTTAACATAACAAACAGGCCATTCCTGCCAGGCGGGATATAAGGTTAACACGTGTGAAGTATAAGGTTGTGGAAAAACTAATTCTAAATATTGCGGATGCGCCGAATCAGGTCTTGGAAGGACTATCTTCGTACTTAAATCATTGTCAATTACCTTTTTTCCGTCGAAGGCAGGGTCATCGGAACTACTATTTATTTCAGGGCTGTAATCAGATATTTTTTCACCTTCACCTTCTGGTGTGGGGTAGGCAAGCGCCATAATATCTTCGTAATAATTATTTACTGATTTTGGTTTTTCCAGCATGCCGGTATATTGCTTCGGTCCCTCTACGTTAACTTCCGACCAGGTTATTTTCTGCATAGATTTATCCACTGTTACCCATGGTCCTCCACTGCCGCACCAACCTGCATCATTGCACATGTTCACTTTTAACCCGAGCCTATTGGCTTCTGTGAGCATGAATTTGAAAATATCCTGCCACTCAGGACTGCCAAAAACATATTTCCCTTTTGGAGTACCTTGATCAACTTCCATAATAAGTACTCCCCCAATACCAGCACTTTTCATGGCTTCGAGATCAGCAGTTATGCCTTCTTTGGATATATTTCCATTAAGCCAAAACCAATAAACCCAAGGTCTTGCAGAATCTGGAGGATTGACAAACCCGGATTCAAGGCTTTGTGCGCGGCTGGAGAAAGTCGAAATAAGTAAGAATGCAATGAAAATGAAAGTCAGATTTTTAGTTTTCATTATTAGATACCTCTTTTATGTTAAAAAGCATGCTTCCAAAATTAGTTATGAAAGCAAAGATTAAATACAATTGTCTAATTTTACAAAATTATGTTTGTTACTAAAAGATATTTATCAAGAAAGCCGGTATTATAGATTCAAAATTGGACTGCGGCTCTTTCTCATTTATATGTTATCTTTGATGAGAAACATTAAAAATATTCTTTAAATCAAAAAAAACATTTAACAAATTATTTTCTAGAACCCAATTGGATTTATGTTTGTTTCATCTGACCCGAACTTTGTCGTATCGATGAGTATAAATCGGCGCTTTATAAGTGAAGATAAAGTAAATATTTTCCCGTTTTTATTTATTGGTGAAGGACAATCTCGTAACGCCGCCAGGAGACATCCATCCATTTATCTGCCTCCGAGCTATATTGAATTCTTAAAGTCGTGAGGGAAATACCAAACTAATTCACCGTCCTCCCTTGGCAATAATACAAATTCAGCAACATTTTTAACCGTATCTTGATTTATTCATATCCTTTCCTCCGAAATAGGAACATTTATTAGAAAAATTTTAGGAACTAATTATATTTTTTTCAGCAAAAATTAATTTGTTTAATTCTTTACAAGTTTCACCTTGATTCTGCCGACTTTTTCAAAACCATTATATTCATCAGGTGTCAATGCCGTAAAGTAAATGATGTAAATACCGTTTCCTTCATAAATAAAACTTAATGGCGTACGAATGCATGCAGCCCACTTTGGCATGGGAATACTCAGATATTTTTGTACCCAGTGAACTCCATCAATTGAGTATCCATAACCAATAGAATGGCAATCAGAAATTCCATGCGCTAAATCATCATAAACACAAAACTTGACTTTATCACGAAGAGTAGTAACTATAGGATTCTCACAATATGTAAAAACCGGATCCAGTTTTGTGTCTCTTGTCCATGGTCCAGATAAGCTGTTTGCAGTTGCTAAGCCAACATCCCAATAAGAAGCGGCATCTGAGCTGCCATAGAATCCATACCACTTTCTACCCACTTGAAACGGATAGAAGGAATCAGCGCCTTGTTTTCCCTCCCATATTTTTTTATTTGTATTATAATATGATAAAACAGTATCTGTTTCGTCAATATATGGCCCATCTAGTCCATTATAGCCCTTTGTTTTTGAATATGCTTTAAAAACTCTCCCATGAGGATTAGTTACTCCTTCTTCGTAACCTACATAAAAGATATTCCAACATTCCTTGCTTTTATCGTAAACCGGCATGGGAGACCATATAGCATGTTTTGGATTTTTAGAAGTTTTAATTGAATTCTGTAATGTGCTTACTCTTACCCAGGAAATCCCATCTGAACTTTTCCAATGACCCGTGCTAGTCAAATCTACGCCGAAATCTTTGCTGGTTACTTTTTCAGTAATGAACATATGATAATTTTTTTTGTACAAGAAAACTTGTCCGCATTCAAATCCATGGCTTATTCCTAAAGAACCTGGGTTGTTCTGGTCTATTAAAGTGGTATCACTTCCTTCAATTAGCTTTAGCGAATATCCCGAAAGCGAAGAGTCGTTTTTGCTTTTTATAAATGTCGAATTTTCATTATTTAAATTACTGTTATTTATATCATCCGTGCTTTCAACTTTCAGTTGTAATAATACTTTCTCTTTACCTATTACTATATTTTCGTTTAAGTCATTTATTCTATACATATCATTATTTAGAGTAATGCCAAAAAGATGATTCGGAAGTAAGTTCGCTACAAAAATAATGATTTGAAATTTCCGTCTAACCCGACAAATGTTTGAGAACTTAGTTGCAATACTATTTAATTTCATTTTTTATCCTTTTTATTATTGCGAATAACCAAAATTGATCTTTCCACCCATGCCGGGGCAAATTTATTTGTCAGTTAATGCGTTCGGAATTATAGGACGAGTTTTAGTATCAGGATTAATCAGTTTCCATATAGGCGGAGGATACATATATGCCATATACATTGGCTGCGGCATCCATACCCGGTATGAATTT
>CAZUCY010000233.1:0-3842 GCA_964618785.1 uncultured Ignavibacteriaceae bacterium
ATTTCGGCCTGCTTGATGTTTCTTTGATTTATATAAATCCCACTTTCCTTTGGTCCGCTATTGTGGGCGGACTGATCATGGGGCTGGGTTTTGTTATTGGCGGTTTTTGCCCGGGTACCAGCGTTTGTGCTGCGGCAATTGGAAAAATAGATGCCATGGTATTTGTTGCGGGTTCATTCATCGGAATTTTGGTATTTGCTGAAGGCTATCCGGTGTTTGAAGGATTGTATAAAGCCGCTAATTGGGGAAGCCCGAGAATATTTGAAGTGCTGGGAATGTCTCAGTCACTTTTTGCATTTCTTTTAATTTTTATTGCCGTAGGCGCATTCTGGGCAACAACCTTTATTGAAAATAAAGTAAACGGCAAACCGAATCCCGAATTCAATTCTAAACCGCTCTATGCCGGCTTAACGGCAATTGCGCTTGTAATCGGACTGTCGGCTTTTATTTTGCCGGATAGAAAAGCTGATATGTTAAATCAGCTTTCAGATGCAGCTTTTGTTAATGGCTTCCCCTGCAAAACAATTACGGCAGATGAGCTGGCTTTCAGGCTGATAGATGATGACAAAGACCTTCAGATTATAGATTTGCGCCCGCAAAAAGAATTTGATTCTACTGCATTTCCTAAATCCTTTCATTTTACTATGGATAATATATTTGAAAAGGACATTCATAATCTGCTAACAATAAAACACAAAAGAAATATTTTCCTGGCAGATGATGAAAGCACTGAAAGAAAAGGTGCGTTACTGGCAAGTGAACTGGGCTACGATAATGTGCTTATTCTTAAAGGCGGGTTAAACCGGTTTATAGCTGATATAATAAATTTCAAAATGCCTGATGGAAACCCGGGAAGGCGTGAAGCAGATACATTCAGGTTCAGATCAAAAGCAAAAGAAATAATACCAGTTTTAATTCAGCAGAACAAACAAAAGGCAGGTTCCGGCGAAACAAAGAAATCAAAACGTATTGTCGGAGGCTGTTAAACTATTAAAGTGCGTTTATTTTGAATTGACCGGTATGGCTAAATTTTTCTGGCATGTATTATACATGAACTCATAATTATTTTCAAAACTTAAAAGGAGGACTAAATGAGGTTTTTATACAAGTTGCTATTTGTGATTATTTTATTCGTATCCTCGATCTATGCGCAAACGGGAACCCGGCTTGTAGATTATAATGCACAGTCAGTCGGCCGGGGCGGAACAAGCATCGGTGTATTTGATGGAACCGATTTAATGATGACAAACCCTGCAGGAATATCCTTTCTGGATAAATCGGTGCTGGATGCCGATTTTTCATTAATGGCACCGTCGCTGCATTTTAGTAATTCTTTGAATGATGCCGATGGTTCTAAAAATTTATTTCCGCTTCCTTCACTGGCATATGTTAACAAAATTGAAGGAAGTAATTTTACATGGGGAGTTGGGTTTTTTACTTCCGGTGGAATGGGTGCAGATTTTAATTTGCAAAACGCCCTTTACGGAACAACATTACAACAATATCATTCCAAGCTGGCATCTATGGAAGGCGGAATTTCAGCAGCATATCAGTTTAACAGCAATTTTTCCGTAGGTACAAGCCTTCATCTTGTCTATAGTATGCTTGAATTTTCAATGCCATATTCGCTTAATCCATCTATTATGCAGGGCATAGCAATGCCGGGAATAACTTTTGGTCAAATGTTTTCGGCTCCCCCATCTATGGGAGGATTCGGATACGATGAAGTAACCGCAACAGCAAAAATGACTGATTTAACCGGGATCGGTTTCAATGGGAAAATCGGATTCGCATATAAAATGAACGATAAACTTTCCTTTGGTTTAAGCTATACTATGCCGACATCCCTTACATATAAGAACGGTTCGGCTTCCATGGATATGACGGCTCAATTAAATGATGCATTCGGAAAAGCTGTACAGGGTTATATTATGCAAAATCCCGGTTCAACTTCGGCACAGGCACAGGCTGCTGTAATGGCACAGTTTTCCGGTTTAGGAATTGATATGTCCAAAGGTGTTCAGGCAAATTACAACTTGAATGTGAATCTTAAATTTCCGCAATCTTTGGGTTTCGGAGTCTCTTATGCAGCTTTAAGTAACTTGAAAGTTGCTTGTGATTTAGAATGGATCAACTGGGCAAATGCTTTTGATAACATGACGATTAAACTTTCTAACGGTACCAATTCAAATATTAATAAAATGCTCGGGAATGACGGGTCATTTAATTTGGATTTCCCTATGAACTGGAAAAATGCAGTCCTTCTTAAATTGGGCGGCGAATATAATATAAACAATGATTTAACTGTTCGTTTGGGATATGCTTACAGCGGCAATCCTGTTCCGGAAACCACAATATTCCCGGTATTCCCCGCAATTGTTGAAAGCCATTTGATGCTTGGCGCCAGCTATAAAATTTCCGCACCGCTTACAGTTCATGCAGCTTTTGAAATGGGACTGAATAAGTCGGAAACTGCAAGTAATCAAAGTTTAATAGCCGATGAATATGATGGAAGTACAAGCCAGCTTTCAACTGTATTGTTTCATTTAGCTTTTAGCTATATGTTTTGAAAAATCCGGTCTTAACATAGTTAAATTTAAAAACCCAATTCCCTTATGAAATTGGGTTTTTATTTTTTTTTATAGCTATCTCTTAGTATCTGTTAATTATATTTAAAAGCCCGAATTCAATACTGCCTATATAATTTTCTACTGTTTTGTCAAGACATGTATTCTTAATTGGGATTCTCAATATGTGGGGTTATTTTGCTTAACAGCTGATTTTTCGGAACTGCTCCGACAAGACCATCTACCATTTTACCGTTCTTGAAAATGCCAAGAGTAGGAATGCTTCGAATTCCATACTGCGATGCAATCATTTTATTTTCATCAGTATTGACTTTCACGACCTTTAATTTTCCGTTTAACTCATTAGCAATATCTTCAACAACCGGTCCGACCATACGGCACGGTCCGCACCATGGTGCCCAAAAATCTACCAATACAGGTAATTTCGAATTTAATACTTCTTCTGAAAAATTTAAGTCTGTTCCCTTTATTACATTTACCATTTTAAGCCTTTTTAATATTTATATTCATTAGATTCCTGAAAATCGAATAGGATTCATAGATAATTTAATTGAGAAGGATGATTCCTCAATTTTATTGATTTAAGCCTAGTATTTCCATGAGTCTTTGATGTGCATTTTCGGAAAGTTGAACATTATAATTTTTATAAAATTGAATTGTGTCTTCAATTGTTTTAAAGTAATTTTGACAATTAGTACAACTATTCAGATGTGCTTTTATTGCATTGCACTTAGGCGATTCCAGTTCTTCACCAAGGTTTTCGCATATATGTTCCATTACATCTTTACAGGCTATTTCTGGTTTATTCATATTTCAGACTCTTATTTAACTCATTTCTTAAAAATGCCCGCGCCCTATGCAGCCGGGATTTAACTGCCGCAATAGACAGGTTGGTTATACCGGCAGTTTCTTCTGTTGAAAGTCCTTCTACGTCTCTCAATAAAAATATTATTCTGTAATCAGGAGCAAGATTAGCAATAGACTTATCAAGTATCTCCTTCAACTCTTTATTTTCCGTAAGCATAACCGGAGAAATCGTCCAATCGGTTAATTTACTTTCATCATTAAATAAATCCTCATCATCTAATGAAGAGTGCGCATGCCGGGGCGCATTTCTGAACATCATCAGACAGTGATTTGAAACTACCGTATATAGCCATGTTGATAGTTTAGAATCACCCTTAAATTGATTTATGTTCTTTAATAAACTGAGAAATGTTTCCTGCATTGTATTCTCAGCCCGTTCTTTATCTC
>CAZUCY010000234.1:0-3686 GCA_964618785.1 uncultured Ignavibacteriaceae bacterium
ATGTTGATTCGGCAATAGCAGCCTGAGCAACTGTAGTAGAATAATTTGTATTCCATTTATATAGCTTCATAGTAAGATTACCAATATTACTAGCCCAGTCTGGACAGCAGGCATCAACTCCAATAAAAGATGAATCAGCCTTAAACATTAGCCCTGCGCTATTACTTTGAGCTACAAGCATTTCAGGATAAGCCATTATCAGAGGTTTCCCATTCCACATGAACCACAAATCTTTATATAGCCCGGGCTGATATAAATCATTATAAAGTTCAGTAATTTCCTCTAAAGATGTTTGGGTAGCGCTGAAGTTTAGTATAAAAGCTATTTGAGGAGTTTTAACACCATCTAATCTTGCTTGTTCCCAAACCTTTAATAATTCAGTATAAGAAGATTCCCAGGTCAAATCTCCGTTTGTGCAGTCAAAGAACACTACATCAATACCTGCATTAGCAAGCATTTGAGCATGTTTTCGCAAAAGCCAGTCATCAGTTGTCCGGTAGTAGCCAAACAACGGTTCATCCCACCAATAAACTCCGCCGTCAATAATTCCACCCCAAGCCGGGTCATTTAAATTAGTTACTGCACTGGGATTTTGCTTTATTATTTGCGAAGTATTAAATATAGGCGAAAAGGTCGCATTTGCATCCGTATGCCATGTCCAATAAAATATACCGACGTACTTCCCGCTTTTTGCTGAACCGGTTTCGCTTTCGGTTGGGGTTTTTCTGCCTAAGGCATCGGTAGCAGACCAATAATCACTATTTACATTCCATGTTTGTGCATTTATTACAAACGGAAAAAGAAAGAACAATAAAATAAACCAGAATTTGATTAGTTTTTTATTTTTCATTAACAGTATTCCCTTCTAAGACATCAACGTCCAAAATAATTCAAAAATAAAAAAATTGTCTCGTAAAATTAATGTATTCAAATTTTTCAACTCGGTAACGAATCTAACTCTCTCAATCCCCTTCCGGCTTCTTAACCAATTCCGTTGATTCCACCAGTATATATAAAAATGCCATTTGTACTACTCGTTAACCTGCTATATAAGCGCCTACCCTGTTAAGTATTCCGTTAAAATAATCCAAAAATATATTTTCAAGGTTAAGCGCCTTAATACGAACTGCTTTCTGCGCTATCAACTTAAGTTACTACAAAATAACTCATTGTCAGAACAGAAAATTCATTTTGAAAATAATAAAAGCATAAAGAATATATAATTAACTTATGATACACAAAAGTGTATTGAGTAACCCGCCGGCATGCAGGATTTTGCATAAAAATAACGTCTTGTTATAATCCAAATTAAGAGGGGAAGTGCATCAAGATAAAGATTTTGTGCAACATTAGTAATTAATAAAAGAAGCATTGACTATTCGCAATGTACCAAATTATATAAAACAAAATAAAATAAATAAAAAAAATAAAGGCGGGTATTCCTCCCGCCTTATAGAATAAATTTACTAAAATATTCTAAATTATTTCAGATAAGTCATTTTCTTTGTCGATGAAAAACTACCGGATTGGATTCTATACATATAAACTCCTGATGCTAAACGGGTAGCATTGAAATTCACATTATAGTTTCCTGCCTGTTGTTGTTGATTAACCAAAGTAGCTACTTCCTGACCTAACATATTATATACTTTAAGAGTAACAAGACCGCTTTTAGGAACGCTGTATTGTATCATTGTCGTTGGGTTGAATGGATTTGGATAATTCTGTGACAATGAAAAAGCAGCTGGTAAGTTGTTATTCATTTTCTTGATGCCAGTAAAACTCGTTTTAGTTGTATTTTCAGCTAAAATATAATTCATTGCATCTTTTTGATGTGCTAACCATGTAGCTTTTGCTGTTGGATACCAATTTAAGTCGCCTAAAGGCAAGGTTTCAATTGATCCGGTTAGGACTGACTGATTTGTGTAAGTACCGCCGGTAAAACGCGGCCAAGCTGTAGGATTGCCCAAACCGTTTGTATCAGCATACATCCAGTATTTAGGCCATGCGTTGGTTGGAGGTAAAAGTGCCGGATTCCAACCCCAGGTGTGTACCTGGCATCCTAATAATGACCATGCTATCAGTGAATCTTCAAGTGAATAAATAGCTGATTGTGTAAATTGTGGATCTACATTTTCTAAATAGTTACCAAATTTAAAGTTGGGGAAATTAGTATGATCATTGAACATTTGAGCTTCCCTGCTCACAGCAATAGAATCAACCGGTTGAATTAAAGGCATTAAATAAGATAGAGGAATAGGTGTTACTCCATCATTATTCAAAGTATGAGTTTGTCCCCAGGCAGGTATTGCCAGGATTTGAGGATTCGTATAATCAAGGTTAAATTCAACAAAATCTTTTCTTACTGACGGGAATGGTTCATAACTCGTAATCTTTGTTGTTGTGTCTGTAATCATAAGTGTATCTGCTGAAATAAGGCTAAATCTTGATTGTTTTGTTTCCGGAATAGCTGAACCATCAGGGAAGAAAGCATTCCAAGCCATAACCCAGGGCTGAGTATTAAAATCGAATAATAAATTGTTTGTGAAATATCTGGCAGTCGAATACCATGACCAGAATAATTGGCTTTTATGGAAAATGAATGTATTATGATTAAACCAAACAAACTGATCCACACCGGTAGTAAAATTATCATTAGTAACAGTCCATGTACCGGTATTCATAAATGTATTATTTTCTACATACAAAGTATCCCATCCATTACCTGCAAGACCTCCAATTTCAAACAAGGCGCCATCATTTGGATCGGTTTCCTGCCCTGAATGAATTACCAGGTTATTGGTAAAATATGCAACAGGACTGGGACTACTACCAGCCGAAAGTAATTGATTAGTATTACTTAAAGGATCAAAAACGCAGCTGTCAATTGTGACCGTACAAGTTCCCAACATAGCAATTAGGAAACTACCAGCCTGAACATTATTTGAATTTGCATCAACGATAAAAAGATTTTTTAAAGTTAGATTTGAAGAAATTTGAAACATGTTTACAAAAGGGTTCCCGTTTGCATCACTACCCGTTTGAAGCATAGCTTTCATTGAGTCTGGACTCGTAGGCTGTGTACCCACAATAGTTAAATTGAAACCTACATTTGATATTATTGCGTTCAGACCATACCACTGGTTTTCCTTTAAACGATATATAACATTACCCTGGTTTGCAGCAATTGCCGCATTCAACGTACCATAACCGGGAGCAACGTCTAAATAAGTCTGCGCCAATAATGTAACGCTGAAAAAAATGAAAACTAGAAAAAATAATAATTTTTTCATACGATCTCCTAATTTAAATAAAGTAAATAAAAAATTAATTATTCTGAAAAACTGAAATTTTTAATCTTTTTACCTCCTTTCTTTTAATAATCACGATTTACTTTCATTAAAGCAATTTCTAACTAAAATACTTGCCGGGTGACCTCCTTCTTTTTTTAATGATTAAATGTGTTTATTAAAAAACCATATAGTTATATATCTAATTTAACAGCTCACCATAATATACAGCTTAAAATACATACTTCAGTCCAAGATCAATTGTCCATCCATAGTTTTCCTGAGATGTTGGTCTCGGATCGCCCCAAAGCTTTTGGGTTTCCGTAGGATTATTAATATTCGCAAAGTTAAGTAATGCCTGAAGGTTTTGAATCGGCAGTTTCTGTGTTATCTGCA
>CAZUCY010000235.1:0-3505 GCA_964618785.1 uncultured Ignavibacteriaceae bacterium
CTGCGTCACTTATGTAGCAAATCAATTTTGTACTAACAAATGAATTCTTATATTACAGCCAACAAATAATAAGATATTAAAAAATGGGTGATGAAGCTAAAATTACGATCCAAGAGAAAAAGGTGACTCAATTAAAAGGCATGACTTTAGATGAGTTGAAAAACTTTTTTGCAAGTATTGGCAAGCCGCGATTTAGAGGAGAGCAAATTTTCAACTGGCTTTATAATCACCTGGTTACCAGCTATGAAGATATGTCAAACATACCTAAGGTTCTTAGAAACGAGTTGAAAGAAATAACGGAATTAAAAACTTTAGAGTATTTAACTTCCATGGTTTCGCCTATAACAGGAACGAAAAAATATATTTTTCAAACTAATGATAAACTTAAAATAGAATCGGTTGTAATTCCTGAAGAAAAAAGGACAACAATCTGTCTTTCCACACAGGTTGGGTGTCCACTCGATTGTACCTTTTGCGCTACCGGTTTGATGGGCTATAAACGAAATTTAACAACCGGTGAAATTTTTGATCAATACCAACTGGCAGCTAAAGACTTTGGTAAAGATAATGTTACCAACATCGTCTTTATGGGTATGGGCGAGCCATTGCTAAATTATAATAATACCGTTAAAGCACTACGGATTTTTTCTGAAGAATTGACTACGGGAATAAGCATTAAAAAGGTTACGGTTTCGACTGCCGGAGTAGCTCCTAAAGTTCGCGAGCTTGCCGAAGCAAATCTAAAAGTAAAAGTAGCTCTCTCTCTGCATTCATGCTTTGAAGATATAAGATCTAAAATAATGCCTATTAATAATAAATACAGTTTAAAGCAGAATATTGATGCTGTAAAATATTATGCAAAACGTACAGGACTTAGGATTACATTTGAATATATCATGTTAAAAGATATTAATGACCGTGATGAAGACGCAAATGCTATAATAGGGCTATGTAGTGAACTACCATCGAAGGTCAATATTATACCTTTTAATTCTCTAAGACATATGAACCCAGCAGGAATTTCGGCTGAGTTGGAACCTACACCAGTCCATAGGATTGATGAATTTGTTGAAAAATTGAGGAATAAAAATATTACCGTAATGATAAGAGATACTCAAGGCGATGATATTTCCGCAGCTTGCGGGCAACTTGCAATTAAATTTGACTAAATATTATTATTTCAGCGTTATTCATGAAAAAACTGACTCATGACGAAATAGCTCAAAAGAGAAACACTCTTGAGACACTAAAAGGAATAAAAAAACTTCCTGTTTATGTTTTGCTTGATAGCATACGTAGTAATTATAATGTAGGCTCAATTTTTAGAACTTCGGACGGGGTAATGATTGAAAAACTGTTTTTATGCGGTTATACACCACATCCTCCTAAAAAAGAAATCCTTAAAACCGCTTTAGGTTCAACCGATAGTGTAAAGTGGGAATACATAAAAAATCCTAAGGAGATAATCTTAAAGCTAAAAAATGAGGGGATAATAATTTGCGCTCTTGAATTAACTAACAAAAGTAAACAATATTACGAATTATCAGAAAGAGATTTTCCTATCTGCCTGATTGTCGGCAATGAAATAACCGGAGTATCTCAGGAGCTAATAGATTTATGTGACCGTTCCATTGAAATCCCACAATACGGAATTAAACAATCATTAAATGTTGCTGTAGCTTACGGCATTGCAATTTTTGAATTAAGAAAAATTTTTAATTTGAATCGCGGATAAGTAATATATCTAATTGGCAAAGCAGCATACGGCTACCGCCAGGCATGTTTCGTTTTAGAATTTGGAATCAACCAGTAAAAAACTCTTCCCCATTATCTTTAATATGAATCATAAGTAAACTAGCACGCACAAGCTTTACCAAAGTCCTCGATGCGCTTCTTTCAGATATATTCACAAGATTGCTTAAAGTCTTTACGGTTATTGTCTCATTTTTCGTTAAATAATCAAAAACAATCTTTTCAACATGGCCAATTGAATATTTTTTCAATTGAAGATGGCTTGACTGGGCTTTAAGTATTCGTACCATTTCTTTACTTGCCTGAATACTTTTATCGTTTACCCGGATTGTTACAACTGCTTTATTAATATCGAACTCCGATAAAAAATCCTGAAGCCTATGAGGTTTTTTATCAGATTCCGGAATTTCGACTACGACTACTTCCTTCCCATTCATATCAATATATTCAAGATTAAATTTTAGCGGCGGTTCACAATAATTAAGAGCTGCATCTTTGATTAACTCACTCTCTGATTTTTCACTTTCCACACCAATTATTTCTTTATTATCATCAACTCCAAATAGAATGACCCCTCCTTTAGTATTTGCAAAAGCTATCATTTCTCTCGAGATTTTTTCGGTAGTAGAGAATTTTCTCTTAAACTCACAATGAATATTTTCACCTCCTCCGATAAGCTCTTTTAATTCGCTTCTCTTCATAAGCTCTTATTCCGGGAATAATATTACATTTTCAAGTCTTGAAAGCGCTGAACCTGCTCTATGAAGAACATATATCGAGTTCGTATTTGGTCGATGTTCGAGTGGCGAAGGAATAACAGCAGCGAGCCGGGCACATTCAATTTTTGATAATTTAGACGGTTCCTTGTTAAAGTAGATTTCAGAAGCTTCTTTAATACCAAAAATTCCATTTCCCCATTCTATAGCATTAATATAATTTCCCAAAATTGATTTTTTTGAAACTTCTTTTTCAAGCCGGAAAGTAATAAGTATTTCCTTCGCCTTACAAAGTAAATTTCTTTCTGTGGTAAGATACAGATTCTTAGCAAGCTGCATGGTTATTGTACTTCCTCCGCGGATAATCCTTTTCCTTCTCTTATTTTCTTTTAGTGATATACTCAATTGGTTCCAGTCTATTCCCTTGTGCATAAAAAACGCATCATCTTCCAATGTTATAATTGCCTTAAGGAGATTTGGATTTACATCAGCAATATTTACCCAGGATTGCTTAGGGTAAAAGCATAAGTCTTGTTCAAGTGCGCGTTCTTCCATTACTGAAGTAATTCTTAAATGTGAATACTCAAGTATTGGTATTTCAAATGAGGGAATTGAAAAATAGATAAGAGTTAAAATGTAAAGGAATAAACTTTCATATTTTCTTTTCTTTATTGAAGGAATAATTTTTCCTAAAAGCCATGCTAATTCGTTTTCAGAAAATTGGGTCATCAAAATCTATCTCTAAACCTGTATAATGCTTTTTATTAATTAATAATTACCGCATTTGAATTAACAGCTTTACCTCGATATGCGTCCTAGACCTCTCCCCAAATTTCTAATTAATGTATCCGGATTTATGACAGAATTATTATTTATAAAATTATTTTCGTCTTTTGCATTGTTTGGAGCCATATTTCCGGGAGTATTATTACTGCCATTTAAATTAGCAACTAAACCGCCCAATTTTTGTTTTTTAATAAATAAAGAATCGGTTGATAAAGTATCTGATTTAGGTCTTGTTAAAGCATATAGCGAGT
>CAZUCY010000236.1:0-3482 GCA_964618785.1 uncultured Ignavibacteriaceae bacterium
TATCAAAATTTAACCGGAGTTTAACTAATGGACAAAATAGAATGTTTTAAAGCCTACGATATCAGAGGGAAAGTTCCAGGTGACCTTAACCCCGAACTTGCTTATAAAATAGGTCTGACTTATGCAAAATTTATTAATGCAAAAAAAGTTGTCATAGGACATGATGCACGGAAGTCCTCGGAGGAAATTTCCAGTGCGCTTTCTAAAGGATTAACCGATTTTGGAGCAGATGTAATTAATATCGGGCTTTGCGGCACTGAAATGATATACTACGGAACTCCATATCTGGAGAGTGACGGAGGTATTATGATAACCGCAAGTCATAATCCACCAGAGTACAATGGTATGAAATTCGTCGGTAAAGGTTCTGTACCTATAGGATATGACTCCGGCTTGCAGGCAATTGAAAAAATGATTTTAACCGGTGATCTTCCAAAAATTTCGGATAGACCGGGTACTGTTTCTCAAAAAGATATAATGACCAGCTTTATAAATAATTTACAACATTTCTATGACGCAAAAAAAATAAATCCTTTTAACGTAGTTGTAAATGCCGGCAACGGGTGCGCAGGACTTTCTTTAAACACCATTGAAAAGGATCTGCCCATAAAAATGATAAAAGTTTTTTTCGATCCCGATCCGGATTTTCCTAACGGCGTTCCCAACCCGTTGCTGCTTGAAAACAGGCAGTTGACAATTGATACTGTCCTTTCCAACAAAGCTGATCTAGGGGTAGCCTGGGATGGTGATTATGACCGCTGCTTCTTTTTTGATGAAAATGGAAATTTTATCGAAGGCTATTATATAGTCGGATTGTTGGCGAAATCAATTTTAAAAAAACATCCTGGCGAAAAAATAGTTCATGATCCAAGACTTGTCTGGAATACAATTGAAGTTGTTAAAAAAAGCGGCGGTATTCCTATACTTTCAAAAAGCGGACATGCTTTCATCAAAGAAAAAATGAGAGAAGTAAATGCAATTTACGGCGGTGAAATGTCTGCACATCATTATTTCCGGGAGAATTCATACTCCGACAGCGGAATGATTCCGTTTGTGTTAATTATGCAGCTTATGTCTGAGGAGAACAAGCCCCTTTCACAGCTTGTGGAAGAAATGATTCACAATTACCCTTGTTCCGGTGAAATTAATTCCAAGATTGCCGACCCCGCAAATAAGCTTAAAGAGATAGAAAATAAATATTCAAACGGGAAAGTCGATTACCTTGACGGAGTGAGCGTTGAGTTTGATTCATGGCGATTTAACTTAAGAATATCAAATACAGAACCAATTATCCGGCTGAATGTTGAAAGTAGAGGCGATATAAATTTAATGAATGAGAAAACTGAAGAGCTTTTAAAAGCCATTAGGAGTTAATTCGTTTTTCGGATTTTATATATTGCCCGGCGAGGGATCTTTTATGTTTTGCTTTATTCATTTTTCTGATATTTTTAAACTTTCCAAGGGATACCTGCAAATGCGGCATTATGAACAAATTGGATATACACAATACCACCTCCGATGAATCGGTGTTATGATTTTTTTTTGTGGTGTTGTTTTGTTATAAATATTTCATCCCGATAAATTCAGATTAAGAAAATATAGAACATATCTATTGAGAGCGCGGCAAGATTAATTTATTAATTTAAAGAACGTATATAAAAATTGAAGAGATAAATTTGGCTTTTATCCTGTGCAAAGATGACCAAGCTAAATAATTTTGACAACTTATTTTTCCCCGAATTATTCCAGAGAAATGGCTATGTCAGAACCCGGAGCAATTTTAGAATGCCTCAATGTAACTTCTTTACTGCTATTTTTAAATTATCGATAGAAAAATTCCTAAAATTCCAATCTCCAATGACCTTCCCGTTTTGTAAAAGCCAAACTCGCGGCGGGGAACCTTTAATAAGAGTAAAAAATGTTTCCTCATCCAAGAGTTTATAAGGGAAGTTATTTTTAGTTTTATTAATAAAATCAGGGAGCTGTTTCTCATCTCCAAAGAGTAAAAAATACACCGGAGGCAGATTCATTTCTTTATTTAACGTAACTAATCCAAGTGCTGTTTCTATGCAATCATCACATTCCATATTCAGTACCGCAACAATTTCCTTCCCCATGCTAAAATCAACGGTAACGCCGCCGCTGAAATTTTTAAATGCAGCCACAGGTAAATTTTCATTTTCTTTTATATCACGCCGAACTGTAGTATCCATTTTCATATAAGAAACTTTAACCGTGTGTACATTCATTGATTTTTGTTTTGCTATAACGATTGTATCCGGTTTTGTTACTTTAGCATTTTTATTTCCGGTTGCTATCTGAAAGCGCTTCAAGGGAAAAAATAAAAGTACGGACACAAATGAAATTAGTGCAACTGATGCTGGCAACAGCCAGTTTTTACCGGTTTCGTTTTCGAATAGTCTATAAAGATAAACGAGCGCAGCAATCAAAATAATATTTTTTAATATTGCCTCTAAAGGAGTCATAATTAGAATCTGTCCAAAGCAGCCGCAATCACCGGCAAAACCTTTATAAATGATTACAATCACCAGGTCCATAGTGAAGAAGGCAAGCAAAGCTATTGCAGCCGGAATAAAAAACTTTTTTATATAATGGTTTTGCAAAAACGACAAACCAAGAAAAATCTCGAATGCTATAACCAGCCTAGCAAGTATAGTTACGGCAAGCCAGCTTGTTATCCCTTGTGATATAAGCTGAACCTCAAATGCTAAAATTGGAAATAGCTTTACAATTCCGGAAAAAATAAAAAGAAAGCCAATAAAAATTTTAATGGTAATAATCTTATTTGGTTTTGAAAACCTGATTTAAGCCTCCCGTCAAATTATTAAAATAACCTATTGATCGAAATATGAAAAGGAAATTGCAAACCATTGAAACAAATAAAATACATCTTTTGTCATGAGCAACCCGCAACTTGAAGAGGTTGGGTGAAAATTTCCTATCAAGCATTTGAACTCATCCCCGCCCTCCTTCTCTTGCAAAGAGAATGGGAGATTTGTGCTTTTTCCGAAGTCCCTTTCTTTTCAAGAGAGGAATTTTCCCAAAAGGATAAATTTGTCAAGGATGAGTTTTTCTTGAAACTAATAATTTTTACCCAAGCTCTTTATTCGTACCAACTATAGTGACATATCAATTTAACTTGCTGTTGTTTTAAATCCTTTCATCATCCATTTTCTCGCAAGGAACAAACCGATAGGGCTTATAACTGCAATCAATCCATAAATAAACCACATTGTTTCCGTATGCGTCTGCGATGGTGGTACACCGACAGGGCAATAATGCATCAGGAACCAGCCGGCATATAGGCTTGTGACTACTTTTGTTAAAAACCAGGGAAATTGCCCGATTCCCATATAAATTCCTGTCATACCCTTAGGTGCAATTTCAGCAACCCATTGAAGGAAACGCGGCTGCCACATTGCTTCGCCTATAGTCATTATAAATAAGAATGCAAACAAAGT
>CAZUCY010000237.1:0-3449 GCA_964618785.1 uncultured Ignavibacteriaceae bacterium
GAGCAAAAAGAACTAAGTCCCGATGGTCGCCCGATCATTGGGCTTTTTATTTTAATCCGGTTTAATATTTTATGTGATCTCTTACCGGCAATCCTATTCTGCAATTGATTATATGTATTGCTTGTTTTAATTTCATCTCGGATAAACAAATCTATTCGGTAGAACATAATCTTAAATATTTATAAATAAATTAAATCGAAGGGAGAAAAATTCGATGTCTGATAAGCAGTTGTCTGGTGAAGTATATTACCCGTCAAAAGAAACCATTCAATACGCTCACGCAAAATGTGATGAACTCTACAAATTTGCTTCGGGAGACCTTGAAGGGTTCTGGGCAAATGAAGCAAAAGAACTGCATTGGTTTGAAAAATGGGATAAGGTCTTGGACGATTCTAAAAAGCCTTTTTTTAAATGGTTTACAGGAGGTAAAACTAATATTGCTTACAATTGCCTTGATGTTCATGTAACTACTTACCGAAGGAACAAACTGGCTTTAATATGGGAAGGTGAAAGTGGTGAGTTTAGATCATTTTCTTACTTTTCGCTCAGAAGGGAAACGTGCAAGTTTGCAAATGTTTTAAAAAGCCTTGGCGTTCAAAAAGGCGACAGGGTGACTCTCTATATGGGAAGGATACCGGAGCTTATAATAGGCATGCTCGCATGCGCAAGAATTGGCGCAATTCATTCTGTCGTCTATGGGGGATTTTCGGTCGAATCTTTGCACGAAAGATTGGAAGACAGCCAGTCCAAAGTACTTATTGTTGCAGATGGTTCATATCAAAGAGGAAAAGTAGTTCAGTTAAAAAAAATTGCCGATGAGGCATTACAAAGAGCTGCTACAGTTGAAAGCGTGTTAGTTGTTAAAAGGACAGGTGAGCCGGTTAATATGGAAGCCGGACGCGATATGTGGTACCATGAACTTATGGTTCTTCCAATAGCCAACAATATCTGCAATATTGAAATAATGGATGCGGAAGATCCTTTGTTTATACTTTATACATCGGGAACCACAGGAAAGCCCAAGGCAATTCTGCATACGCACGGCGGTTATATGGTCGGAACTTACTCAACTTTAAAATATGTATTTGATATTCATGAAGAAGACAGATATTGGTGTGCTGCTGATCCGGGATGGATTACGGGACATAGCTATATTGTTTATGGTCCATTATTGAACGGAGCAACTTCTTTTATGTATGAAGGCGCACCTACACATCCATATCCCAACCGCTGGTGGCAGATGATTGAAAAATATGGTATAAATATTTTATATACCGCACCCACAGCTATTAGAGGTTTAATGCGTTTTGGGGAAGCTTGGCCTAATAGGCATGACCTTTCTACTTTAAGATTATTGGGAAGCGTAGGTGAACCAATAAATCCCGAAGCATGGCGCTGGTATCATAGGGTAATTGGAAAAGGAAAATGCCCTATAATGGATACATGGTGGCAGACTGAAACAGGTATGTTCCTGATTACTCCCATGCCCTGTGTACCCCTAAAACCCGGATCAGGGACAAATCCTTTCCCGGGTCTTATGGTGGATATTCTTGATGAGAGTGGAAAGCCTGTAAAAACAAATGAAGAAGGATTTTTAGTGATTAAAACTCCATGGCCTGCTATGATTAGAACACTTTATAATGATCCCGACCTCTATGTAAAGCAGTATTGGAGTAAATTCCCCGGTTACTACTTAACGGGTGATTCAGCACGCCGTGATGAGGACGGATATTATTGGATAATAGGTAGAGTAGATGATGTAATTAAAGTCTCAGGTTACAGGTTGGGCACTGCGGAAATTGAAAGCGCTTTAGTAAGTCATCATATGGTTGCAGAAGCTGCGGCAATTGGTCTTCCGCATGATGTGAAAGGGCATGCTATATATACTTATGTTATTCTAAAAACCGGTTTTGAAAAAAGCGATAAATTAGCAGAAGAACTTCGTCAGCATGTAGGTCATGAAGTCGGCCCGATTGCAAAACCTGAAAGCGTTGAGTTTGTTGATTCACTGCCTAAAACACGAAGCGGGAAAATAATGCGCCGTGTCCTTAAAGCTAAAGCTCTCGGGCTGGATCCCGGCAATATTTCAACACTTGAGGAATAAATAAAGTTTAGGCTTTTACAAAAAAGAAAAGCATTGCAGTTTTTTCAGACCTCCGGGTTATTCCGGCATTGTCATATTATTTTATTTAAAGTAGACGAGGCCGCATGGTGGTAAACTATGCCTTGTCTTGTGTTCAGTCAGTTCCGTAAAAAGCGGCTTCGCATCCGGTGTGTATTTCTACCAGCTAAAAGCAGGTAATAATACTCTTACTAAGAAGATGCTGTATTTAAAATAATTTGATAAAATTTTAGGAAATTGAAATAAAACTATGTAATGATGGTGAGATTCGAAAAATGAAGAAGTAATTCCGATTTGATTTATTTAGGTATAGAGGGAGGTTATTAATCTAAACTAAAAAATGAACTTTTAATAAATGGCTAAATGATTTTTCCCAATTATTTCATATTCACATACTGAGTAGGGAAGTCTAGTTCGGCATCTTTAACTAATTTTATAACCGACTGAAGATCATCTATTTTAGGAGCTTGAACCCGGATTTGTTCATCCTGAATTTGAGCCGTAACTTTTAATTTAGAATCCTTAATTAGCTTTGTTATTATTTTTGCATTCTCTTTTGATATACCGCTTTGAAGATCTATTTTTGATTTTAGTCTTCCGCCGCTTGCTTGTTCGGGTTCGCCGATTTTTAGAGCTTTAATTGAAATTCCTCTCCTGATAAACTTGGTCTGTAGAATATCAATACTTGCTTTAAGAGAATAATCGTCCTTTGTATTGATAGAAATATTCTTTTCTTTTTTATCAAGAATAAATTCAGTGTGTGAATCTTTCAGATCATACCGTTGCTGGATTTCCTTAAGCGCCTGGTTTACAGCGTTATCCGCTTCCTGCAGGTCGATTTCAGATACAATATCAAATGAATGATTTTGAGCCATTAATAATATTTAAATTTATTTTATTAGATCCATTACCGGTATACATTAACCGGTTTAATTAAATTATCTAAAATATTTAGTCGGGGTGCCCGGATTCGAACCGGGGACCTCTTCGTCCCGAACGAAGCGCGCTAACCGGGCTGCGCTACACCCCGAAAATTATTCCTTTTTTTCTACTGCTGCAAATTAATCTGTATCAATACAAAATCCAAAAAAGTGTACAATAAATGATATAAATAAAAAAATGATGTTAATTTAAAATTATTATTAATTATTTCTTTACTTTTATATCGATATATTATAAATTTATATAATAAATAATTTACCTTTAACTCTGTCCTGAGAGATGGAAAAGGATGATAAAAATAGAAACTTAATAGGAAACCTCCGCGGCTTTGAGCTAAGGAGGATTTTTTGTATATGAAAATAAAATCAAAATTAATAGACGAATC
>CAZUCY010000238.1:0-3423 GCA_964618785.1 uncultured Ignavibacteriaceae bacterium
CAGAATTAACAAGTCATAATGTCGTTGAAAAGGATCTTAAAGGTCACGACCAAATATCCGATGAACATGTAGAAAATAATCTCGCTATTAGAAAAATATTAAAAGAACGTGGAGTGCAGCCTGAAAATCTTCCTCCAGCCGAAGATGTAAAAAAAGTCCAGCGTAAACTTAAAGGTGATGAGAAGAAAATGTTGAACGAAATTAAAAAAACTAAAAAGAAGGATAAATAATCATCATGTTCGATGATCAAACTTTCGAAAGACTTGCAGAATTAATTTGTGGAGATATTGAAAAAGCTCCTCAATATCGTTCAGGTTGGGAACTAACAAAATTTTTTAAACGTGCCGGTGTAGAAAGATTTGTACATGTTAATGAAACGAGGAAATGGTGGACAAAAGACTCGCTAATGGCTGCTACTTCTGAAGAATTGACAAACATTATTAAAAGATTTGTTTCACCTAAGGAGTATGGCGGTGACCAAGAAAAGGTAAACAAAGCTTTATTAGCAATAAATGAAATTCTCCAAATTGAGGGATATAAAGTTCATCTCAAAGGCATTGACCCTTTTATAGAAAAAACTGATATTGATTTCAATATAAAAGATGAACAAAAAACAGAAGACCTAGAGCCTCTTCCGCCTCCGGATTTTTTAACATTGCAAGTTGAGCCTGGAATTGGTGAAATATTAAAACAAAGATGGAATGAAGTCCAACTTTGTGTTGACTCAAAAGCTTATCTAGCTGCTTTGGTGATGATGGGTAGTCTGCTGGAAGGATTGATTTTGGCTACTATGCAGAGATTCCCTCAAATAGCTAATCAATCTAAAGTAGCTCCGGCTGATCCAAAAACTCAACAAGTAAAATTATTCCCGAATTGGACTTTAGCCCAAATGATTGATGTTGCTCACGATCTTAAATGGATTGGCTTAGATGTCCAGAAATTTTCACACGCCTTAAGAGATTTCAGAAACTTAATCCATCCTTACGAACAAAATCTCTGTAAAACGTTTCCGGATGAGGATACATGCAAGATAAGCTGGCTTGTTGTTCAAGCTGCCGTAAATGATTTAGCTCTTGTTTTGAAATAAATAGCTTAAAAACCTTGATGCTGTATATATGATTTTAAATATTAAACAAAGATTTTTTGTTGTAGGTTTATACATTCTAATTATTATAAGTATTGGCTTTTATTTTAATAATAATCTTCAATTTATCTTTAATCCTTCCGATAAGACAAATATTATTTTCATTGTAACTGCTTTAACATTACTATTAAGTTCATATATATTAGAACCTTATTTTACCAAACCAGTTGATGTTGTTGCCCGATGGATTGCTGTATTTCTTTTTTTAAATGGTTTAAAAGAAAAAGACAAGTTTCTACTTTACAATTATTGGCAAATAATTTCCATTCTTTTCATATCGTTAGCCTTGATTTCGATTTTCGTTCATGGGTTTACAAAATTTGAAAAACAGCAAAAAGCTTTAGTAAGTACAATATGTAAATTATCGCGGCCTGAATTTGTCTTCTCTATTCTATATTTCGATCTTGTTATTTCCTTTTTTAGAAATGAAGCAACAGAATTTCCTATTTTAATTGGCTTTGGCTTTCTGTTAGTAATAAATAAACCAATACATTATTTCACTATTGGTGTTTGGAATCTATTTAATTATTTATCAAGTAATAAACCACAACCTCAATATATTGGTAAAATAATTGGCCATGAAAGTGAAGACTTTTACACTGTTGAAGTAATCCAAGATCCGGGAAATATTTCCGGATCTTTAATTGGTCAGTTAATTGAATTGGGTAATAATAAAATCTGTTATGTCGGAATCATAATAAATGAGAAATTTTTACTTGGGAAAAAATGGGCGCAAGTTCAAATCCTTAGAGACGATCGGAAACATATTTTTACATATAACGCTAATTCGCAAGAATTACTTGATGATGTTAAATCAGTCTATTCAAAAGAAAATTCTATAAAAATTTTGCAAATTGCTAACCTTCCCAGCGACGTAAAGGCTGCTTTAGAACAAAATACAATTGTGAAAAATTCTAATAATATTGTAGGATATATTTGGTCTGGTTCTACTATAAATAAAATCAAGTTTTATAGTATGATAAGCGAGGATTTGATTAAAGATAAAGGTATCGGCGAAGGCAGTATAATTCAATCTAAGATTGCTGATCAAGAAGTATTATTTCAAATAATTGATGCACGAACCGATGAAGAAAATCTAGAGTTTAAAGACTCTCATGGATTTACAGTAGCTACAGCTCAAAAGCTTGGTAAATATGATTTTTCAAAAAATGAGTTAGAAACTGTAAAATGGTTACCCAAGATTTACGAACCTGTTTTTCTACTTAAACCGGAGTCTACTATTTATGACCCTAAGTTATATATCGGTAGATTGCCTAATACAAATTATGGTATTCCTATCAAAAATATTAGTGCGCTTGTTACTCATAACACTGCGATTTTAGGAATATTAGGTATTGGTAAATCATGTCTTACTTTTGAACTTATTCAAAAAATAATATCGAATACTTCAGTTAAAATCTTTTGTATAGATATTACCAATCAATATTCTAAAGAATTAACTAAGTATATCCAACCGGAATTTATTCAAGATGAGATTTCCGTAACAACACGCGATGAACTACGGAAAAACAATCCAAATGGAACAGAAAAAAATCAAGAATCATGGGGCAATGAAAAATTATATAAAGAAAAATTAAATGCAGAATTTAAGTCGTTTATTGAAAGTGAAAAAAGAATCTTATTATTAAATCCGGATTTGCATACTGTTTCAAAAGCTGGATCATCATTTAATATTCAACACAAAACAGATTTAACTGTGGCAGAAAAAACAAGAATTATTTCAGAACGATTATTCGTTAAAGCTAAAGAAAAAGGCGAAACTACTGATGCAAGATTTCAAATAATATTTGAAGAAGCACATTCTTTGGTCCCGGAATGGAATTCTGTATCAAATGATGGTGATAAAAGTGCAACTAATGGAACAGCTAAAGTTATTTTACAAGGTAGGAAATATGGTCTTGGATCAATGGTAATTACTCAAAGAACTGCAAATATTAGTAAGAGTATTTTAAATCAGTGTAATACAATATTTGCACTTCGAGTTTTTGATGATACCGGCAAACAATTTCTTGAGAATTATATCGGTTCAGATTATTCTAATCTTTTACCAACATTGGAAGAAAGACATGCAGTAGTAATTGGAAAAGCGCTTAAATTAAAACAACCTGTTATCATTGAATTAAATGACAGAGAATTACTTATTGGTAAAGAAGTACAAACCTAAGAAAAGAATTAAACTAAATTTTAACGAACTAATAATTAAACAAATTATTTATGAACAACAAACCCAAATTAGAACTTACATGGATTGGCAAAGA
>CAZUCY010000239.1:0-3331 GCA_964618785.1 uncultured Ignavibacteriaceae bacterium
ATAGTAATAACCTATCGAAAAATAAAAGAATGTATCCCCAAAACTAAGCGGATTTCCAGGCAAATTTTTGACGAAAAGGAAGCTTTTCCCGGCCGAAAAATCCGCAGGCCCAATTGGCGTATCAAAAGATAGTGACGTACCTATGCCATGTTTTAAATCCGTGAAACGAAGCGCTTCCAGTTCCGGCCAGGTAGACCCAAGATCATATCTTAACCTAAAATATGTATCAAAGAAAATTTTGAAAGGAATTTTATAGCGATACTCTAGCGAAGTTAAAAATAGCTGCCTCCCCCGGTATTCATTATCTCTCATACCGAAAAAACTACTTTGACCGCCAATTGAATACTGCTCGCTAAGGGGAAGAGTGTTATTCGCAAAGCCCATCATAATCCTCGGCGAGAATGTTTGTACTCCGTCAAATGTAAAATATCCTTTATAATCGAAATTAAAATTCGTATAACCGACACTTCCCCCTAAAATTTTCTGCGCCAATTCATACTCACCCTTAAAATAAAATCCTTTCAGGGGATATGGGTATCTATCCTGCGTATCTATTGTAGAACTTGCTTTTACTGATACAATTTTATAATTATATTCCTCAACTGTTTGAGGCTGAAGATTATCAATATCATCGAACTGATATTTACCTTCAAAAATTAAATTGCCAAAACGCTCTACCTGTGTACCTGCGGAAAAAGATGCTCCGTAAAATGTCTGGTTGTATTCGCCTGTTTGATCCCGGGTAAATGTCGAAGCAGAGGTTGATGGGACATCCGAATATGTATATATATCTTCGCTTCTGTAAAACGCATTAATCTTATAAGTAAGATATGTGTTAAAAATTCTATATGCTTTTTGTTCAAGGCTTATTGCTCTCTCCCTTGAACTATCTAACAAAAGTAATCCCAATTCGGTACCGCTCCCAAAAAGATTTTCATTATCTATATCAAGACTCAATTGCACTTTATCTTCGTTATCTACTCTAAAACCCACCCTTAGAAGGTTTTCAGGTTTTTCTCTAACCTGAATTATAAGGATGTTTTTGCCGTTATTCTTCTTGATGTTAAGAAATATATCATCAAATAAATTAGTGCTGCGTAAATTTATCAGCCCTTGTTCTATATTCCTATAATTAAAATAATCCCCCTCCTTCAATGGTATCTCGCGTGTTATAATTGAAGAACTTGTATAGCTGTTTCCTTCTATTTTAACTTCAAATATTTTACCCTCGTTAAAAGATAAAGTCAATAAAGTGGAATCTTTATCGAAGCTTACATCTCCTAGTTCAGCTAAAGAATAGCCTTTCTCTCTATATAAATTCAATGTTTGAATTATTTTCGAAACTACTTTTTCAGGATTATATGGTCTATTAAGCAATGGTTTTAGCAGCGAATCAACTTGGTACTTATTAATTAATGTAATCCCATTACAATCTATTTCTTTTAATACTGGGTTGTATTTATAAATAAAATTTACCGTGGAATAAGTAGGATATATATTGACTATTGCTTTTATGTCTTTATAAATACCCCTGGAATAAAGTGAACAAATATCTGTCAATATTTCAATATTGGATATGGAATCCCTGATAGTATATTTTTGTAAAAATGGTTCTTCAACATCGGTGGTTTTCTTGCTAATTAAAATGTTTTTTATATAATATTCTTTCTCATTCAAATTCAAATTCTTTTCGATCACTGAATCTATTCTCGATTTTATACCGGCTAAAAAAGGAAGGGTACTTTGATATCCCTCAGCAATTATTGCTTCTATATCGGAGAAGTCATTGTTCGTTCTTTCTTTTAAATTTGGCTCAATAACATCGTTCGCTGAATCTAATTGATATTCATCTAATAGTTTCATCGGAATACTTACAACCTGGTCGGCAACTGCCCAGGGAAGAGAAATTTCACTTTCCGTGTGCAACGGACTTGTAGTTTTAACTGCAATTACAAAATTAGCTCCTAAACTTAATGCCGCCTTTACTGGGATATTTGCCACTAGACCGCCGTCTACTAATAAAAGCGAATCTATTTTAATTGGCGATAGTAAAAACGAAACACTTGAACTTGCTCGCATTGCTTCACTTAAGGAGCCTGTTCCGATTAGTACCTGCCGCCCTGTTATTAGATCTGTACTCACCGCTCTAAATTTCCCATTCAATTCATCAAAGCTCGAATCAACATGAATTGGCGCTTGAAATGCAAGAAGATTCAAAAAACTAGCCATTTTCTGACCGTTATTTAATGACGTTGGTAATATCGGCTTAAATCCTTCCCAACGTAAAGAAAAAATTGCTTTGTCCTCGGTAATTTTTTGATCTACAAATAACTCACTTCTGTTGGTTTCTCTATCTGATGCAAGAAGCGCATCCCAATCAGTATTCGAAACAATTGAATCAATTTGATCAAAGCTATATCCGGCGGCATATAGTCCTCCGACTATACTGCCCATACTTGTTCCCGTAATAATATTGATTGGAATATCAGCTTCTTTTAACGCTCTAAGAACACCTATTTGCGAGAGCCCTCTTGCCCCTCCACCACTTAATACTACCGCTACTTCGGGCTCCTGTTTTGGAATTGTTTTTGTTAAACCGAATGGCAGGTTTTCTGTTCTGCATTCAACAGTTATAACTTTTGTCGTTTGAGCAAAAGAATGGGAAATTAAAAACAATAGGATAAAAAAAACTATTTTTTTATAGATAACCATTTATGTACAACAAAAGTATTTCAACATTGTTGTTATGTGATTTTTGTTGAAGTAATAAATACCACGCAAATTACAACCGCTCACATTACACTTCTATTTTAATGTTTCCTTTTCTGTTGCTGCGTCTTTGCATTTTGTTCGGCAGCTTCCATCATCCTTGACATGAACCCTTTACTTTTTTTGGGATTTTTCACCGGCACCAGCTCCATCCCATCATGTTTTTGATTGATATAATATTGCTGTGCTATTGAAAACACATTAAACATAAAATAATACAGATTTAGTCCGGCGGGAAAACTCATAAATAAAATTGTAAGAAATACCGGCATTATATAAACTAATGACTGCTGCTTAGGATCTTTCACAGACATCTTCTGTTGAACAAAAGTAGTAATTCCCATTAACAACGCCAAACCACTAACTTGATCTATCCCGAAAAACGGAAGCTTAAAAGGTAATGTGAAAATACTATCTGGGCGGGAAAGGTCCGTTATCCAAAAAACAAAAGGCTGCTGTCTTAACTCAATTGCTACTTTTAATAATCCCCATAATGCTATAAAAATAGGCATCTGCAAAAGTAGCGGCAAACATCCGCCTGCCGGATTCACTCCGTAAGTTG
>CAZUCY010000240.1:0-3289 GCA_964618785.1 uncultured Ignavibacteriaceae bacterium
ACCTAGACTTTCCTGATCCAGAGTCAGGCGTGTTGCCAATTACACCACGGGGCAATATTGAATATTTTTTTGAAGTAAAAAATATAACTTTTATTGATACTTATCAAATGGTATAAAGTTTTTAGTAATAAATATTTTTACATCCGTACCTGCAAACTATAATCCGTCTGGAATAAAGATAAAAAGCGATACAATAATAATTTATATTAGTGTGCTATAGTTGCCGAAATAGTTTGAATAAAGACAATCAAAGGGCTATCTTTGTAAAGAGTTTATATAAATATTACTATCCTATAAATTTTATACAATTGATAAAACGTCGATTCTCGTAATAAAAAAGAAGGATCAAAAAAAGCGACTTTGCACTCTGGCAAACTCAATCTTATTTGACCCGCTTAAAGATATTGGAGAGTATCCGTAAAGAATATAACAGTTTGAAGTATGGTAATAAGCAAAGATTTCAAAGAATTTATTCAATTATTAAACGAACATAAAGTCCGTTACCTAATTGTTGGCGGATATGCGGTTGCAATTCAAGGACATCCCCGGTAAACAAAAGATTTAGCCGATTTAGAAAACTTGGAATAGGAGTATTAAATAGACAGAAGGACTTTTTTTTAATAGGGTCGGGGAGGCATATGAAGCAGAAAGAAATAAAACATAAAAATAATCAGATTGATAGTTTCTCAAACGAGTCAATGCACGTTAGTTACTATTTAAGTATCTTAATTGCTTTGGGAACTATTGCTATTCTTTTTATAATAAGTATTTTCAACTATTTACTTTTTCACAGCATCGTAGAGGGATTTAGTATTGTTATTGCCTGTGGAATCTTCATGGTTGTATGGAATTCAAGAAGATTTATTGAAAACAATTTTTTTGTTATAATAAGCATTGCATATGTATTTGTTTCCACAATCGATTTTATTCATGCCGTCACATATAATGGTATAGATATTTTCCCCGGGAAAAGCGCTAATCTTCCCACACAGTTATGGATTTCCGCCCGTTATTTGCAGGCTGTTTCTTTATTAATTGCTCCATTGCTAATTGATAGAAAAATAAAAATCTATCGGATTATATGTATTTACTTTATAACATTAATTTTAATTTTTCTTTCTATTTTCTACTGGCAAATCTTCCCCGATTGTTTTATTGAAGGTAGAGGTTTGACTCCATTTAAAAAGACAAGCGAATTTGTAATTGCTTCATTATTCTTACTTTCAATAATAGCTTTGCATAAAAAGAAGGCGTACTTCAATTCTCATCTTTTCAATTTAGTAGTCGCGTCAAATATTGTAAATATTGCTTCAGAGCTTAATTTCACTTTTTATGAAACCCCCTACAGCCTTCCAAATTTAACGGGACATATTTTAAAAGTTTTTTCTTTCTATCTTATGTACAAAGCTATTATTGTAACCGGTCTAAAGGATCCCTTCAATGTACTTTTTAGAAAATTGAAGCAAAAAGAGGAAGCTCTTCAATTAACCCGTTTTTCTATCGACCATGCACAAGGTCTCTTTTTCTGGATAAAGCCGGATGGTAAAATTTATAATTTTAACTATACGGTAATCCAAAAACTTGGTTATCCAATTGAAAAATTGAATCAAATGTCGTTTTTCGAAATCTGTCGTGATTCTGATTTAGAAATTTATTTGAATGTAAAAGATAAAAGAAAACAAAGGAAATCATTCACTATTGAGCATCCTTTAGTCACACAAGAGAATAAAACAATAGAGATGGAAATCGAATTCAATTATTTGGAGTTCGAAAGTGAGGAATACTATTGCGCCATTGCAAGGGATATCACAGAAAGGAAGAGAAGCGAAGAGAAACTTTTGGAGAGTGAAGCCCGTTTTCGTAACCTTGCCGATACTGCCCCGGTGATGATTTGGATGACGGACACTTCCAAGATGTGCAATTACTGCAACAAACCTTGGCTGGAATTTACCGGCAGGACAATTGAAGATGAACTTGGCTACGGTTGGACAGAACTAATTCACCCTGATGATAAAACAAAATATTCTGAAGAATTCTCCTCTATGTTTGATGAAAAGAAGGAATTTAATATCGAATACCGTTTTAAGAAACAGGACGGTCAATATAGATGGATACTGAATACTGGGATTCCAAGGTTTACAACAAACGGCAGCTTTTTAGGATATATAGGTTCATGTATTGATATTACAGAATTAAAACGTTCAAGAGAGCAATCGGAAAATTCCCTTAAAGAAAAAGTCGTACTGCTTAAGGAAATACATCATAGGGTTAAAAATAACCTGCAGTTAATAACAAGTTTATTTAACCTTCAGTCTGCTTATATACATGATGATGAAGCAAAAGAGATGTTTATGGAAAGTCAGAACAGGGTTAAATTAATGACAATAATTCATGAGAAATTATATTTATCCAATAATTCATCATATATAAATTTTTCGGATTATATACGGGAATTGATAACAAATTTATTAAGTTCATATAGATTTAAACTTAATACCCTTGATTTGGAATTAAAACTTGAAAATCTTGAAATAAATGTAGATTCAGCTGTATACTTAGGACTAATAATAAATGAACTGGTTTCTAATTCTTTTAAGCATGCTTTCCCAGAAGGCAAAGGTATTAACGGTTCTAAAAGCAAGCTGATAATTTACTTAAAAAACCTTGAAGCAAGAAAGTATGCCATTATAGTTAAAGATAACGGATGTGGTTTCCCCGATACTTTAAATTTCCGCAATACAAATTCTCTCGGTATGCAACTTGTAAGTTCTTTAGTTGATCAAATAAGAGGCACTATTGAATTGAAAAGGGAGTGCGGAACTGAATTTATTGTCACTTTTGAACTAAAAAATTAAGTATAAAATGCGTCTATAGATGTTTCAGTAACTTAATTTTTCTTAAATTAAAATTACGGATATCTTTTTTTTATAAGTAAAAGTTAATTTAATAGAATGAACAAAAATAAAAACGCCTCAGTGTGGCTTCGCCATCTTCATGAAGAAATTGATGTCGCTTATTTGTACCGCGTATTAGCAGAATTAATAAATGATGAGACAAAGAAAGAAATTTATCTAAAACTTGCCGAAATAGAAGATAAACATGTCACGGTATGGAAAGAGCTTCTATTGAAAGATAATATACGGATTAAAAATCTGGTTCCAACTTTACAGGCTAAAATATTAGCGTGGTCAAGCGGGAAATTCGGTGCATGGATACTTTCAGGAGCATTGATGGAAGAAGAAGCAACTGAAGTAAAATCGTACCTTGGCTTATATAAAACCAGCGGAGA
>CAZUCY010000241.1:0-3282 GCA_964618785.1 uncultured Ignavibacteriaceae bacterium
CATCTTGGTTATTCAAACCCGCTTTTTGCTCTCGGATCAGGTCCTGATGCAAAAAATAGTAAATTGAATATTGCTCAATTAGAGCAAAGCGGTTTAGGATTGCCCGATCGTGATTATTATCTAAAAGATGATGATAATACAAAGACAATCAAAGAAAGTTATGTAAAACTTATTAAAGAATCTTTCATTCTCATAGGTTATGATTCTTTGAAAGCAGATAACAATGCATCATTAATATTAGCTCTTGAAACCCGGCTTGCAAAAGTTTCTATGTCACGAGTTGATCAGCGTGATCCGCAAAAAGTTTATCACAAAATGACTGTAAAGGAATTGATAAGCCTTTCACCTGACTTTGAATGGAATAACTATTTTACTTTAATCGGAGTTTCTGAACCGGGAGATATAAATGTTGCAGAACCGGATTTTATTAAAGAAGTAAGTAGCGTTATCAAATCTACTCCAATAGAAACCTTAAAGGAATATTTGAAATGGAATATAATCCGCTCTGCATCTCCATATTTAAATGATTCTTTTGTTCAGGCAAATTTCAATTTCTATGGGAAAAAATTAAATGGGACTAAAGAAATGCAGCCCCGCTGGAAACGTGTCCTTGGAACAATCGATGGACATATTGGGATGGAGCTGGGAAAATTATTTGTAAAACAGTATTTCCCCCCGGCTTCCAAGAAAAGAGCCTTGGAAATGGTTCACAATTTAATGGCTTCTTTAAAAGTTAGAATCGAAAATGCTCAGTGGATGAGCCCTCAAACTAAAAAAGAAGCTCTGAAGAAGTTAGCTGCCTTTACGGTAAAAATAGGTTATCCTGATAAATGGAAAGATTATTCCGGGTTGATTATCAATAGAGAGTCGTACTTTGGAAATGTTTTAAGCTCATCAATTTTCGAAACGAAAAAGGATTTGGCTAAGATTGGAAAACCGGTTGATAAAACCGAATGGGGAATGACTCCTCAGACGGTGAACGCATATTATAATCCCCAAAATAATGAGATTGTTTTTCCTGCCGGCATTCTACAACAGCCTTTCTTTGACGCCGGCGCTGACGATGCAATTAACTACGGCGGAATCGGCGCCGTAATCGGGCATGAAATGACCCATGGTTTTGATGATCAAGGCAGACAGTTTGACGCAGAAGGTAATATGAAAGATTGGTGGACAAAACAGGACGAAGAGAAATTTAGTAAAAGAGCAGAGAGAATAATAAATCAATTCAGCAATTTTACAGCCGTAGATACCCTGCATGTCAATGGAAATTTAACCGAAGGTGAAAATATTGCGGACCTCGGCGGTATAAATGTTTCCTTTGATGCCTTTAAGAAAACGGCTGAGTTCAAAGCTGGTAAACCAATTGACGGCTTTACGCCTGCTCAGAGATTCTTCCTCTCCTTTGCTAATATCTGGAAAATTAAAGATAGACCGGAAAGACTAAGGCTTCGTATAAAAGTCGATCCCCATTCACCCGAACATTATAGAGTTATTGGACCATTAAGCAATACACCCGGTTTCTGGGAAGCATTTAATGTTAAAAAAGGCGACCCAATGAGACCGGCAGATGATAAATTAGTTAATATCTGGTAATAGTTTAAAATATTGAGTATTCAGGCTAAATGAATTAATTCTTTTAGCCTGATTTTATTTCTAAAGTAATCTTTTCCTTCTGAATTTGTTTTTTTACACTCATTCTAAAATTAACCTTTAGTGATTAAGGCTGCTGACTTTATTTAATCTTTTTAGTAATATTTAAAATATTATTTTGATAAAGTTTTTTGGAGCAGTTTATTTTTTCCCCTTTAAACAATTAAGTATTTAATAATAAAAGTCTGTTAGAGAAAAAATGAAAATAATTTATGCTATACTGGCGGCTTCTGCAATTTTGTTTATCTTTTTTAATATTGGAAATGCAATGGAAATTATTAAGACACGCCATATTTTGGAAAGCGCTGTTGATTCAACTAAGGTAAAGAACATAAATCAAAATAAAGGGATAGGGATCGGCCCAATAAAAAAGATGCGGCTGGGAGCTATAGATGATAAATTAGTTAATGAAGGCAAAAATATTTTTTCCGATAAATGCTCTGCCTGTCATAGTCTTGATGTGGAAGTAGAAGGTCCGGCATTAAGGAAAATAACAAAAAAACTGCGCCCTGAATATATTATGAATTATTTGCTGAATACTGCTGAAATGCAAAAGAAAGATACTCAATTAAAAGAATTGATTAAAAAATATAACGGCGAGGCGATGCCTGATCTTGAACTTAAACAATCTCAAGCCCGTGCTTTGCTGGAATATTTTAGATCATCAGCAAAGTAAACTCTGTATTCTTTCTAAAAATATTTCTACATTTTACAATAATTTTATTTTTCTTTTATATTTTCAAATAAATAATCGGGGTGTATTATGAATAAAAGGAAAACATGGCAGGAAAAACTTGCCGATAGTAAAGACCTTCCGAAGGTAATTGAAATAAATGAAAATCAAAGCAAGCGGTGGGGTACTGGAACTTGCGCTATTCCTTCTCCTAAAGATGTAAATGAAATTATGAAGCATGTTCCTAAAGGAAAACTCCTGACAATAAATAATATACGTGAAATGATAGCACAAAAGTATAATGCCACAATAGGCTGTCCAATAACAACGGGGATATTCGCATGGATTTCAGCAAATGCAGCAGAAGAAATGTCCGCACAAGGGGAAAAGAAAATTACTCCTTACTGGAGAATATTAAAAGCAAAAGGCGAATTAAATTCTAAATACCCCGGCGGTGTTGAGCATCAAATGGAACTTCTTGAATCTGAAGGTCATAAAATTTATCAAAAAGGCAGGCGCTTTTTTGTTATGGATTTTGAAAAACACGTATTAAAAGCCTGACAGGTTCATATATGCCTTTTTATTAACCGTAGTTATTTAACCATTGGGAAAATCAATGTTGCATTTAAAGATATTTACGAAATTTTTATTTGTCGTTATTTCCTTTATTTCAATAATAGTTATTAATTTTTCCTGTTCAACTGACAAAAAGGGCGGTAATAACTCGCCGGCATCGAATAATTCAGGAACACTGCAGGGTAATCAACAAAATCCTCGGGCTTTGACTGCACAGAATGATAAGCCCGTTACATCTTCAAAATATGAATTCCCTGGCGATAATGGTATCGGACCAATCAAAGAACTATCACTTGGTGTAATTGATCAAAATCTTGTTTCCCAGGGTTTTAAAATTTTTAATATGGAATGCTTGTCCTGCCATCAACTTGATTCACGGA
>CAZUCY010000242.1:0-3270 GCA_964618785.1 uncultured Ignavibacteriaceae bacterium
TACCGGAACTCATATTATATACTCAAAAAGTAATTCCAAGATTCATTAATAAATGCTCTAAAAAAGGCCCTATTGAAATTATTGGGAAAAACGTAAGAGCACCCACAATTAATATTATTGAAATCAGTAAGAATGCAAAAAGGACATTATCGGTAAGAAATGTACCCGCTGAAACAGGTGTAATATTCTTTTTAACAAGACTACCGGCAATAGCAAGTGTAGGTATTATAACCCCAAACCTGCCTAAAATCATGGCGATTGCAATAAGGATATTGTAAAAATTCGTGTTTGCGTCTAACCCTGCAAATGCACTTCCATTATTACCCGCACCGGAAGAGAATGCGTAGATTATTTCAGAAAATCCATGCGGACCCTTATTTAGTACGCTCGATAACCCGGCTTGAACAGACAATGCAAGAGCTGAAAAGAATAAAATTACCACGCTTGGCAAAAGGATAGCCAGGATAGACCATTTGATTTCATACGCTTCTATTTTCTTACCAAAGTATTCAGGGGTTCTTCCTACCATAAGTCCGGCAATAAACACTGTAAGAAGTATAAAATGAAACATACCGTAAATTCCTGCGCCTACACCGCCAAAAACAACCTCACCAAGCTGTATATTAATCATTGCGACAAGCCCTGAAAGAGGAGTTAAGCTGCTCATCATTGCATTACTTGAACCGTTTGATGCGGCTGTTGTTGCGACAGTCCATAAAACGCTGTTAAATATTCCGATACGCGCTTCCTTCCCTTCCATCAAATTACTATTATGGAAAATAGGGTTATGGGAAATTTCAGAGAAGTAGGATACTGCTACTCCGCTAATGAATAAAAACATCATAACGCCGAAAATTGTCCAGGCATGTTTTTTTGATCCAAGCATCTTTCCATAAGTGAACACGAGCGAAGCAGGTATTATTAAGATGGATAGCACCTGCAAAAAGTTAGAGAACGGAGTGGGGTTTTCAAACGGGAAAGCGCTGTTTGCATTAAAAAATCCACCTCCGTTTGTGCCAAGCTGTTTTATTGCAATCTGTGAAGCAGCCGGACCAAGCGGTATTGTCTGCTTAAAACCATCTAATGTGGTTATATTAACATATGGAAGAAAATTCTGTATAACACCTTGGGATAAAAGCAATACAGCCAGAATGAACGATAAAGGCAGAAGCAAATATAAAGTTGCTCTTGTTAAATCCACCCAAAAGTTACCAAGCGAATTACCTTTCCGTAATGCAATACCTTTTACAAGCGCAATCATAACTGCAATACCGGTAGCGGCGCTCAAAAAGTTCTGTACTGTTAAGCCAAGCATTTGTACAAGATAACTGAGAGTGGTCTCTCCGCCGTATGCCTGCCAGTTTGTATTTGTTACAAAACTAACAGCCGTGTTTATCGCTAAAAACAAATCCACATTCTGCATATGCTGGGGATTCAGCGGAAGATATTTTTGCGTAATCTGCAAAACAACGAGCAGTATTAGTCCGGTAAAATTGAAAAATATCAGTGCAAAAGAATATTCTTTCCAATTCATTTCATGGAAGGCATCAATCCTCAAAAATTTATATATACTGTTTTCCGCTTTACGAAAAACGGGACTTAAAAAATTTTTCTCGCCTTGAAATACCTTCGCAAGGTAGCCTCCTATTAGTGGGGCAAGCACAATAATGCAGGTAATAAAAAAGACAAATTGAAAAAGATCAAAGAAGTGGTTCATAAACTTAAACTAAAATTTATCCGGTTTTATTAATGTGTAGATTAAATACAGCAAAACAAAAAATGAAATGCCCAATGAAATTATATCTAATAACATATTCTTCTTTTTGTATGTAAAATTAAGATTTGTATTATAAGTATACTATAAAAAGTTGCTCTGAGCATATAAAAATTTTATAAAAATTATCATAACTCACTATTTAATGTGTTCTATATTACATAATTAATTTGAAACAATTATTTTAATCAGGATAATCATTAAAATCACAAAAATCAACGGTTCAGACAATTTTGACCTGTAAATAACCAGTATGTAACAATAAATTTTCTTAAACACTCAATAATATTGTAATTTTCTTACTGATATTTCAGAATATAATTTACTAAATCTTATTATGGGTTGATTTTGGTTATGGATAACAACATCATTATTATTGAACAATTAAGGAAAATATATAAAGGCAGCGGTAAAAGAAAATCAAAAACAGTTGAGGCTGTAAGAGATATTAACTTTCAGGTCAAAGAAAACGAAATATTCGGACTGTTAGGTCCAAACGGCGCAGGAAAAACAACCACTATGAGGATTTTGTGCACGCTTATCTCCCCTACCGCCGGTAAAGTCTCTGTACTGGGCTATGATCTTTTGAAGCATCAAAGCGAGATACGCAATAATATCGGGTATGTTAGTCAGAAAGGCGGACTTGAACTGCGTTCAACAGGTAGAGAAAATCTTATATTGCAGGCACGCCTTTACGGAATAAGCATACTCGAAGCAAAAAAAAGGGCGGACATATTGCTTGAAAAATTGGATCTTAAAACATTCGCAGACAGAAAAGCTAAAACGTACTCCGGCGGACAGCGCAGACTGTTTGATCTTGCAACCGGGATAATTAACAAACCCAAAATATTATTCCTTGATGAGCCTACTACCGGACTCGATCCCGGCAGCCGCAATCATGTGTGGAATGAAGTTAAGAAGCTTCATGATGAAGGTACAACAATTATCCTGACTACTCATTATCTTGAAGAAGCCGATGTACTTTGCGACCGTGTTGCTATAATAAATCTAGGCAAAATAGTTGAACTTGGTAATCCTGCACATCTAAAGCGAAAAATAATCGCCGGTGATATTATCTCACTCAATTTCGATAATGATATTATTCTGCAAAACGCAAAAAATATTCTCGCAAAAGAAAAATTTTCAAAGGAAATTCAATCGTCGAATACTACTCTTCACATTTTTATAGATGAAGGAGACGGGACACTTCCCCTAGTAGTACAAATATTACATAATAATAATCTTCATATTCGGACCGTCAGTTTATCAAGACCAACTCTTGATGATGTATTTCTCAAACTTACAGGACGGAAATTAATTGAAACTGAAAATTAGTAGAATGCCGGCGATACCCGGCATTAAAATTATTTTAGTAAAATAAGTTTTTTTGTCTGCGATAAATTATCAGATTGCATCCGGTAGAAATATATTCCGCTTGATAAATTATTCCCATTAAATTGCACTGAATAATTCCCTGCAGTTTTTTCTTCATTAAC
>CAZUCY010000243.1:0-3229 GCA_964618785.1 uncultured Ignavibacteriaceae bacterium
TATACAATATCCGGCAATGCAGGCGTAGCTGGAGCAGTCTTAAGCTGGACTGATGGTTCGGTCAGGACAGATACAGCCAACGGAAGCGGTGTTTATTCATTTACTGTTTCAAATAACTTTACCGGTATAGTAACTCCTTCAAAGGCCGGTTATACATTTACGCCAGCAAGTATATCTTATTCCAATGTTCAGGCAAATCAAACAAATAAGAATTATACAGCAACAGCGATAACCTATACAATATCAGGCAACGCAGGCATAGCGGGAGTGATTTTAAGCTGGACAAATGGTTCGGCCAAGCCAGACACATCCAACGGCAATGGAGTTTATTCATTTACAGTTTCGTATGGTTTTTCCGGAACATTAACGCCGTCAAAAGTGAGCTATAAATTTACACCTACAAGTATATCATATACTAATGTTGGGACAAATCAAACAAATCAGAATTACACAGCAACAGCAATAACATATTCAATATCCGGGAATGCAGGAGTAGCAGGAGCTATCTTAAAATTGAATGATGGTTCAACAGTTATAACAGACACAGCCAACGGAAGCGGAGTATATTCATTTACAGTTAATGACGGAACTACGGACACGGTAACCCCATCACTTACAGGTTATACGTTTTCTCCAACAAGTAATACATATCCAAATATTATATCTAATCAAACAAATCAGAATTACACAAAAACTGCGATAACCTATACCATATCCGGCAATGCAGGTGTAGCGAGAGCGATCTTGGATTGGACAGATGGTGCAGTTAAAAATGCCCTGGCAGATACAAATGGTAATTACACGATCACAGTTTCTTATAATTGGTCAGGCCCAGTTACTCCTTCAAAAACCAGTTTTTCTTTTAATCCTGCTAATAAAACTTATTCAGGTATACTTTCAAATCAACTTAATCAATATTATTTAGCTTCAATAAGTAATGCACCGGTAGCAAAACCTGCAATAAATGTTACAGATACTATTTTTACGGCAAGCTGGAGTGCGGTATCAGGTATGTTGGGGTATATAATGGATGTTGCTACCGACTCTAATTTTACAAATATATTATCTAAATATAATAGATTAGATGTTGATACTAATCTAACATATACAATTACAGGATTAATTTCCGGAGCTAATTATTATTATAGAGTCCGAGCATATTACCACAATTTGATTAGCAGTAATTCTAACACAATAGTCGTTTCAACACTATTAAACGCTCCGACAAACTTAACAGCCGTATATGATTCATTGAGAATTCAGCTTAAATGGAATTATAACTTTACTAATTCAAATGTTGTGGGATTTATAATATTTAGAGAAGGTGGTCCGGGTACAATAAATAAGATTTCAATTGATACTACAAATGGAAATGCAACTACTTATATAGATAAGAACGTTCTGGAAGGATATGTATATAATTATAGTGTATCAGCATATAATTTAAGCGGAATAATTTCAGCTATAGGAGCTGCCGTTACAATGCCTGTTTTAGTACCGTTGAAATCACCTGTAAATCTTTCAGGAATTGTTCTGCCGGGTGGAAAGATAGAGTTATTCTGGAAAAAGAATTCAACAACGGCAGACGGATCAATAATAGAAAGATCAGCCTTCGATTCAACAAGTTTTGGAGTGTTAACAAGAACTATGACAAATGATACAACTTTTACGGATTCAACCGGGCAAGGGGGATTAAAATATTTTTACCGTGTAGCCGCTTATAGAGATACAATTACATCCGCTTACAGTAATACGATAAGTTTAGTGAATGTAGTAACGGGAACTATGAATTTATTATCCGGTATGCCCAAGCAGTATCAGTTATATCAGAATTATCCTAATCCTTTCAATCCATCAACTCAGATAAGGATTGCACTTCCTTTACAATCACATGTAGCTATTACAATATATAATATACTTGGTTCTGTTGTAGAAAGATTGTTTGATGGAGAACTAACTGCAGGTTATCATGAAATTCAGTTCAATGCAGGCAGGCTAAGTTCAGGAGTCTATATTTATAGAATGACCGCTGGTACATATTCAAAGGTGTTGAAATTGGTACTGCTGAAGTAAATATAAAAGAAAAACCTCTCACACAGAAATTCCGCTGGAGGAATAATACCTATTTTGCATTAGAAAAGGATTATAAATATGGTGCGGAGAAGCCGGTTCCAAAGTAATGCCTTTGGCTGAATCCTCAGAAGGAGTTCCCGGAAGAGCCCGGGGTAGAGTTTAACCCCTACGACGGTTTAGCAAACCGCCGCGGCGGGGTCAGCCACTCAAGTGTTCAACAATTTCTTAAATGCATTTCCTCCTTTGTAGGATTTAATCTTCATTTCCCTCTTATAAGCTTCAGATTTTGTATTAACAGATAGTAAATAATCTACTATGGAAGGTACTTTCCCACGTCGGAATTATGTTTAAGCAACCTTTTTTCAAGACCCGCTGTGTGCCCTATATAAAAATGACCGGAGTCCTTTGATTTTAAAATATATGTAAAGTACATAATGGCGGAGAGGCCGGGATTAGTCGCAAGAAGCTTAATTATTTTGAATTTGAGCAGTAATCAAACAATTATTTTTCCTCGTGCCCATTTTATGCCCACGTAGTTTAGCTTTTAAAGATACATACTTTCCTTATCTTAATTTAAAATAACCAATATAAAAACCCAGAATCGTTAAATATATAAGTTTTTAATTTATTGACTTTAGCTCCTTGATTATATTACTTTTACTAACACTTATTCCGAACTTTCCGTCTAGGGGAAATTCCGCTTTAAGTTTTCGTGTATTGTCGATCATTGAATATTATTAAAAGTGGAAACATGAAAACTATTTATTCTTCTTTCGAAGTAATCTTTACAGAACGATTAAGAAATCAATTCATTAGGCTCTAAAAAGCTTAATTCAAACAACGGGACGGCTATTCTGTCGTCCCATCTTTAACAATAAACTAAGAGGTTATATGTATAATACTGAACCAAAGAGAAAATCCGGAACTAAAGAATGGGCCCGATTTACTGTAAATTGTATTACCGGCTGTGGAAATTCTTGTATTTATTGCTATGCCAAGTCAATTGCAATTGATGATAACCGTAGTACACAAGATACCTGGATAAATGAAAGAGTGCGAACGAATGGTCCAGAAAAGTATATACCGGTAAATGATGTAGTCATGTTTCCTTCAACCCATGATATTCGTCCTGAACATCTTGAGAGAAACATGGAGT
>CAZUCY010000244.1:0-3227 GCA_964618785.1 uncultured Ignavibacteriaceae bacterium
CAGTTATAAAAGTAGATTTATTCTTTAGCGTATCTGCCAATATAGGATTTGCCTTTTATAGTTGGTTTAGAGATGACGAAGGACAAAAGTATTCCTTCATGTTTCATCCCTTTTGCTTTTATTGTATGTAACAATAATTATTTAACTTTGGATTAACAATTTGATATTGATATGGCAAGGAAAATTTCAATAAACCCCCTGTCGTTATAATGATTCAGCCTGCAATATTCATATAAATAATTAAGGTTAAATAATGGCTTTAAATAAAATTCTATTTTCAATTTGTCTATCTCTTATAATTTGTTCATGTGGGATAGTGTATGGACAAAAGATTAGTGAAAACAATCTAAGTGGGAATTTATATTTTGATGCAAATATTACCCTGCCTGCACTTCCCCGAAAGGTAAGTATGCAAATTTTATTGAAGGTAAATAAATTGAATGTTGAAGATAAAAAGTCTTCTGTCCTTGCAGGGATATTATCGGGTATCCTGCCCGGAGCGGGTGAATATTATACTGGGCAGTATTTAAAAGCCGCTCTATTTTTTGCGGTTGAAGCTGCTTCAATTTCTACGGCAATAATATATAATCATAAAGGCAACTATCAAACAGCATTTTTTGAGTGGTATAGCAATCAGCACTGGAGCCCTGTCCGGTATGCACAATGGACTATTACAAATGCAAAATCTATTAATCATAATGTCGACCCCTCGCAATATAATGTTTTTAACAGTAATGGAAGTTTAAACTGGAGCGAGTTGAATAGATTAGAAAGCGCCTTGGGCACTGATGGCATCGGCAGCGGGTATTCTCATCTATTGGCTGCTTTTGGATCGCAGGATTTTTATGAAATAACAGGTAAATATCCCCAGTTTGTTGCCGGCTGGGATACTTTTACAAATCCAAATTATATTGATTTCAATAATTATGTATTGCCTCAAATGATATGGTATGCACACCAAAGGGGAGTTGCGAATTCATTGTATCAAACCTCATCTTTTTTTGTAGGAACAATATTTGTGAACCATTTTTTAAGCATACTTGATGCAATTTGGAGTGCACATACATTTAATAGTAGAATTGCTATGAATGTAAGTGTTCAAAATGTTAATTTAGCCGGAGGAATGGACATTTGCCCAAATTTCAACATTAGTTACAATTTTTAGCAATGCGCCGAATCAATTAGATAATTGTTTATTCAATGATGTTTATTAAAAAAATAAAAGAAGAAGATATAATAAATAGTGAATTAAACTTTAAGTTTACTAAAATAAAATATTTTCTTGTCAAATTATTTAATAAATTTTACGTTAGAAGAAGATAAGACTAAAATGAATTGTTTTTGGTGATAGAATAGAATGAAAATCATGTATCCCAGAATTGATCGAGCGGATCATTAGTGAACTTTTAGAAAAAGATGAATTCAGTTTTTTATGAACAAGATTAGTAGATCGATTTTTTCAAATGTATATTATAGTAAAGCTGATAGATAATACACCAAAAATATAAGAAATCAAAATGCAGGTTAGGAACATACTTGTTACAGGTGGAACCGATGGGATGGGCAAAGCAACTGCCAATCAATTGGCGGTGATGGGTACGCGGTTGCTTCTTGTCGGCCGAAATCGTGCTAAAGGGGAAGCAGCAGTATCTGAGATTATTAATAACAGCGGTAACAAAGCTATTACCTTTTTGCAAGCTGATCTTTCGCTTGTGCGTGAAATGCAGCGTATTAAAGGGCATGTCCGGCAGATATTCGACCGGCTGGATGGGCTTGTGCATGGGGCGGGTGGTATGTTCCCTCTTAGGCGGACGTTGACAGATGAAGGATTAGAGCTGGTCTTTGCCTTACTGTATCTTTCACGCCACGTTCTCACAAATGAACTCCATGATCTTTTGTCTGCCGCTATTGCCCCTCAAGTCGTTAGTATTGCCGGAGGCGGTGGCTGCATGACACCGGATTTCGAAAATCTAAAAGGAGAAAAAAGTTACAGCATATTCGGAGCCATAATGAGGGCTGGTACATTGAATGATCTGCTTACACTGGAACAGATTGCTCGGTACCCTGATGTCGCTTTTTACAATTACGGTCCGGGATTAGTCCGAACGGCAGCGCTTACAAGGGGAAACCCGCTCATCAACATTTTCTTCAACACTATAGGGCGCCCCTTTACAAGAACCGCAGAGAAGGCTGCTAATGACATCGTTGCTTTACTGACAGGCAAATATCTTAGCGGATTTTATGGACCCTCGCTGAAGCAGAATAAAGCATCTGTTGCCGAAGGGGATGCTTCAAGGTTATGGAGCTCCAGCGAACAATTAGTCGATAATTTATCGATATAAACATGCATCGGATATCAAAACCCTAATTGTGTATATCCGGAAATGTAATAGATTTTGTACAACTGGTCTAAATGTTTTTACAAGAATGATATCTTCAAAAGGTGATAAATAATTTTGAAACTCGATGTAAAGGTATTCTCTGTTATAATAATTTATATTTGGTTGCTAAAGTATCCCCTTTATTGATTATTCTTCCTTTTGTAATCATAAATTTTTCAATCATTCTACGGATATTATTTTTAATGACCTTTGAATACTGATATTTCGTAACTTTTACATATTTACTAAAATAGCTTGTAATCATTGTCTTTCAAAAAATATTTGTCCGAATCCAAAATCGATGGGCTTAAGTGAAGTATGAATAAAAATTTCATTTTTGAAGTTCTAATAACACTAACTTCTTCCCTTTTTGATTTCTTACGTTTGAAGGTTTATAAAATAATTCAAAAATAGTCGACTTCTTAATATATGATTTGTATTTCAAAACAGCTTTTTGAAATTCCTCTTCAAGATCTCCGCCTTTGATAGCAGCCAGAAATGATTTTTCCTTAACAAGAGGCAATGCATATCTAAGAAGTATAATTAGCGGCACAGTAGCTCTGCTGATAATTAAATCAAAAGTTTCCGAATACTCTGAAAGAAATTCAGGGCTTTCTACACGGTCGTTTATAACAGTAACATTACTTAGCTTTAATTGGTGTATAAATTCTTTTACTGCTTCTATTTTTTTCCCTGTTGAATCAACCAAAACGCCTTTTGATTCCGGACGCATAATTGCAAGCGGAATTCCCGGAAAACCCCCTCCCGTTCCAATATCTAAAAAGTGCGTACATTTTTCAGGGAGATATTTAGTCAGGTACGAGGATAGGAAAATATGATTTTCTA
>CAZUCY010000245.1:0-3198 GCA_964618785.1 uncultured Ignavibacteriaceae bacterium
TACTCCCACTGTAATCATCGTAATACTTAAAAGCTTCGTCCGGTTTGCCCAAAAAGTTATAGCAATTTGCTATATAGATCTTAGCAGTTTCACCGTTTTCAGTACCCCCGTATTCCTCAATAATTTTTTTTAGGCCAAGGACTTTAGTCCCAGCTTGGCCTTCGATTGCCTGCAGATAAGCACCATTATCATACTCTTGAATTATCTGCGCAAGCTGTATTCCAGCTTCTTTATTCTGCTGACTTTTATGGTTTATATAGAAAACCGCAAGAACAATTATAGCAGCCGCTATACCGGCATAAGTAAAAACACGAGATTGATTCTCAGTAATAAATCCATATGCTTTATAATAGAAAGATACTAGTTTATCTTCCTTAATTTCCTTCTTCGAAAGCTTTTTCTTTTTTGTAAGCATTGCACTTTCCTGATTGCGTAATTTTAAGATATTATGAAATTATATAAAAAAATACTGACACGAAAATAATAATAATTTTAGAATATCCAGTTATTTTTTTTGCGGGGAGAAAATAATCTCTTTTCTCATAGCATTTGATGTGTCCGTATGTCCTTTAAGCTTGTCTATCTGACAATCGACAAGACAAATGCCCACAATTGCATTTTATTTTGAATGGAAATCCAAAATTATAATAAAAAAAGTGCGCCCAGAAGGAATCGAACCCTCAACCTTTGGAACCGGAATCCAACGTTCTATCCAGTTGAACTATGGGCGCAATAACAATTTTCAATTCGGATTATAAAATTAGCAATAAAATCTCAATTATCTACTATTATTCTTTTAACAAAGCAATTCTTACCCCCTACATATATTTATAAAACCGGATAGGATGTATTTTTTATGATACAATTTCAATTGATAATGAAATATTTTAAATATTACGTCTTTGATAAAAGAAAAAATGATACTTATATCAAATCAAATATTCTTTATAATTTTGTATATTTGTAAGATAGACTTTATGTTATTGCATTATGTTAAATGAAGAACTGAATGAACGGGAAAAAAATATTCTTCGTCATATTATCCAGCAGTTTATATTAACTGCATCACCCGTAGGTTCAAGAAATATTACAAAGAAATTTGATATAGGATTATCACCTGCTTCGGTAAGGAATATTATGTCAGATCTGGAAGAATCAGGATTTATAGATCATCCGCACACTTCCGCAGGCCGAATTCCGACCGATAAAGGCTACAGGTTTTACGTTGATTCGCTTATGGACATTCCCGAACTGCATCACACAGAAAAAGGGATGATAAATAAAAATCTGGATACAAAAGTTGCTGATACAGATGAGCTTTTCAGAATTACATCTGTACTGTTAAGCAGTATCACACACCAGCTTGCTTGCGTTTCTTACCCTAAACTTGAAACGGGTACACTAGAAAAACTGCAGATTGTTTCCCTTTCTTCAACAAGAATTCTCGTAATTGTAAGTATAAAATCAGGCCTGGTTAAAACCATAACGCTGGAACTTTCATCCGATATAAAGTCAGAACTTATTGATTCGGTTCAAATCCTCCTTAATGAAAAGCTTTCCGGTCTAACTTTCAACGAAATTAAATCGACTTTTGCTGAAAGGTTTAAAGATGTCGAAGAAGATCAAAAACCGATGATAAGAGTTTTTGTAGATTCGGTTGATAAAATTTTTACAGATGTAAAACAGACCGAAAAGCTTGTGATTACAGGTGCAAAAAATGTTATAAAACAACCTGAGTTTGAAGATTTCCAAAAATTTCAAAGCGTAATTGAATTAATTGAAGATAAAGATATTATCATTCATATCATGGAAAAATCCAATGACGCTGATCCCAACCAAGTGTTTGTTTCCATCGGAAGTGAGAACCAAATTGAAGAACTCCAGGAATATAGCTTCGTTAGTAAAGATTATAAACTGGGCGATATTTACGGTACACTCGGAATAATCGGACCGAAAAGAATGGAATACTCAAAAATTGTAGCTATTGTAGATTATATGGCTAAAATGTTGTCAAAAGTATTGACAAATATTAATCCTAAATAAAGGAGCTTACTGAAATGAAGAAAGACAAGAATGATCATAATAATCACGATGATCTTTCAAATGATATAAAAATTGAAAAAGGTGGCGAGCCAAAATCGCATGAATTGAATAAAGATAATAAGATAAGTGAGGAACTAAGCTTAGTCAAAGTAAAAATCGAACAGCTTGAAAAAGAAGTTTCCGAATACAAAGATAAGTTGTTAAGAAAAGCTGCTGAGTTTGAAAACTATAAACGCAGAACTGAGAATGAACAGTTGAACTTATTAAAATACGCCGCAGAATCTTTTATTATTAAGCTTCTTCCGATAGTGGATGATTTTGAAAGATCGCTTCAGCATATAGATAGTACAAAAGATGTTGATTCTCTAAAACAGGGAATAAAACTTGTTTATGATAAACTAATAAAAGTACTTGACGATCAAGGAGTAAAGAAAATAGAATCGATTGGTAAACCATTCGATGTTCATTATCATGAAGCGATACTGCAAAGGAAAGCCGACGGAGTTGAGCCTCATACAGTTCTTGATGAAATTGAAAAAGGTTATATATATAAAGACAGGGTCATCCGTCATACAAAAGTAATAGTAAGTGCAGATACTTCAGAATCGGCACATGACAATGTAAGTGGTCCATCAAATCGTGAGGATAGATAGAATTTATGGTAAAAAGGGATTATTACGAAATCTTAGGCGTGAGCAAAAACGCAACTAAAGACGATCTTAAAAAGGCATATAGAAAATTAGCCATGCAGTATCACCCGGATAGGAACCCAGACGATAAAGCATCTGAGGAAAAATTTAAGGAAGCTGCTGAAGCGTACGAAGTTTTAAATGATGATAATAAAAGGATTCAGTACGACCGCTTCGGGCATGAAGGTATGCGAAGCGGCGGATACGGCTCGCAAGGCTTTTCAGATATAAATGATATATTCTCTCACTTCTCAGATATATTCGGCGGCGGTTCCTCCATTTTTGATGATTTCTTAGGCGGAAACCAGAGAACTAGAAGCGGAAAAAGGTCTTCAGGTATGCCTGGATCCGATCTGAAAGTAACTCTTAAACTAACACTGGAAGAAATAGCTACCGGGGTTGCAAAGAAGATCAAAATAAAGAAACTGGTAAAATGCAGTCAATGCAACGGAACAGGCGCTGAATC
>CAZUCY010000246.1:0-3161 GCA_964618785.1 uncultured Ignavibacteriaceae bacterium
GTCTATTGCTTATGACAATGTTCATTACAAAAATAAGCCGGAAGCCTGGAATATGAGAATGGTTTTAGGAATATCCACTGTTCTTGGTGTAATCGGAGTCGTCGCAGCTTTCGGTTTGTTTTTTCTCGGTGAGCGTGTATTCCACTTAGACCGTGCACATATTCAAACGTTAATGTATTTGAAACTGTCAGTGGCGGGACATCTTACGATATTCCTCACACGCACACGCGGTTCGTTCTGGTCCATACGTCCGGCAAAGATTTTATGGGGGGCCGTACTTGGGACACAAATAGTGGCTACATTAATAGCGGTTTATGGACTGTTTATGACACCCCTTGGCTGGGGTTGGGCCGGGTTTGTGTGGGGCTATGCGCTTCTTTGGTTCCTTTTAAATGATCGTATAAAGCTGCTGGCGTACCGGATTTTTGATCACACTAAAGCTGCTGCTAAGCCTGAAGCTAAAGATGAAACAAAGCTCGAAGTTAAAGACGAAACAAAACCCGAAGTTAAAGATGAAAAGAAACCTGAAGCTAAAGATGGAACAAAGCCCGAAGCTAAAGATGAAACAAAACCCGAAGTTAAAGATGAAACGAAACCTAAAGCTGAAGCAAAACCTGTAGCTAAAAATGAAACAAGACCCGGAGTTAAAGACGAAACAAAACCTAAAGCTGAAACTAATTCTGAAAACAAAGCGGAGACACCTTCCGATTTGAAGCCGCAGATCGCCAAGCGAGCTTATGAACTGTACGAAGAGCGCAGCCATAAGGATGGCCCAGCAGTTCAAGACTGGACGAAGGCGGAACAGGAAATTCGGGAAACTGAGGCCAAAGCTAAACCTGAAGACAAAGCAGAGATTAAGTCAGACTCTAAAACCGATACTAACCCAAAATCTGAACATAAACCAGTAGCCATAGTTGAGGCCAAATCTGAAGTTAAAGACGAGACTAAACCTGAAACCAAACCTGAAGCAAAAGACCAGAATAAACCAGGAACCAAACCTGAATCTAAACCCGAAAACAAAGCAGAAGTTAAGCCTGATGCTCAAGCCAAAGTACCGGCCGATTTAACGCCGGGGATGGTGAAGCGAGTCCATGAACTTTACGAGGAACTTGGGCGCAAGGATCTCCGGGCAGTTGAAAACATGGAGAAGGCTGAGCGCGATAATTCGGAAGATAAAACCAAAAACGAATCTAAGACTGAAGACAAAGCAAAGCCCAAGGAGGGAAAGTGATTATGTTTTCGGACTGGGTCCTTCACTTCTTCATTTTCACTATTGTCGACGGTTTTGCGGCTGCCGGTATAAAAGCAGATATACTTTCACCAGCAGCCTTGCTTATCGGCATTTACGGTTTTCTCAGCAGGCTGCCCGGCGGGAACAGACGGCTTCTCCGCTGCGGCATCAGGGAGATGATATTAATATCTTTGTGAATGACCGTGTGAAACCCGCAAATCTCATTTGCGATCACGCAAAGAACGAGCCTCAACCTGAAGCCATGACCGAAACGCCATCCGATTTGAAATCGCAGATCACTTCAGCAAAAGTGCTGGTTAAAAAGACATCCCTTTATATGAGCAGAAAGAAACCGAACCTGGCAGAGCGGAAGATTCAGAAGGATGAAGCAGCTAAATAAACAGACGTGAATAACACTGCAGATATTTTCGAAAGGATAATGATGAAAATTAATTTAATAGATTTCCGGGTGCAAACCGGAGTAGAGGTAAAACTTAATGAGTGGCCAACTTTAGTAAAACCATTTTGCAAGTCAAAGAAGCAGTATCAGAAACTCCTGGAAGAACATGTTGGAGAGTTGAAACAACTACAACGCCTTCACTATGCGTCAAGCCGTTATGCTTTGCTGCTGATTTTCCAGGGGATGGACGCATCCGGCAAGGACGGTTCCATCCGGCATGTTATGTCCGGGGTCAATCCTCAAGGATGTGAGGTTTTCAGTTTCAAACAGCCGAGTGCAGAGGAATTGAAGCACGATTTCCTTTGGCGCACAACCTGTCGTCTGCCTGAACGCGGACGGATCGGCATATTCAATCGTTCCTATTATGAAGAGGTGCTCATTACCCGGGTGCATCCCGAAATTCTTCGCGGACAGGGGCTTCCGGATGAGCTGCTCGATGAAAAAGCAATTTGGGATGAGCGGTATCGTTCTATAGTGGACTTAGAGCAGCATCTTTATCGTAGTGGTACCAGGATCATTAAGATATTACTTCACCTTTCGAAAGACGAACAGCGTAAGCGGTTCCTCGAACGCATTGATGACCCGGACAAGAACTGGAAATTCAGCCTCTCAGACATTCACGAGAGGAATTACTGGGAGGATTATATTAAAGCTTTTGAGGCTTGTCTGAACGCGACAAGCACGCATTACGTGCCATGGTATGTGGTTCCTGCAGATGACAAGGAGAATGCCAGATTGATTGTATCTCAAATTGTCCTTGATGTGTTCAATGAACTTAAAATGGCATACCCAAAGACCACCATGAAACGGCGGCATGAATTGAAATCTATCCGGGAACAAATTTGAAAGCAGAACTATGACAAGCATACATCCAAAACAACGTTTTGAAATCGGCATGATCGGCCTATTAGTCATGTGGCAAATTCTCGTCCGGCTGGACGACCTTTGTCTATCTGAAGTTAAATCCGGTCTTACACGATTCAATACCAAAAAGAAATCGCAAAACAGCAGACTTAAATTAATTTTAGACTGAAAGTGATTTTACGAATTACTTTGATTGATGCAGGTAACGGTTTACTCGAAAGATGTAGTTCCTTTTTCATCCTTTTGCCCGATTGAATTAAAACCGCCTTCTTCATATTATTATAAAGTATAGGATTGCACTTCTATAAATCCTAAAGTCATTAAGTATTTGTAAAATAATATTATGTCATGGACTCATAAATTAAATAGAGAAATAAAATACAACTAAAATTTTGATAAAAAGATAAAGACTTCACTCACAATTTATTTGATAGGTAAAACCAATGCAAAAGATTAAAAACGGATTTTTAATGATTGCGTTTATAATAGTGGTTGTGCTCTTTTGTTATTTCAGTGCAGGGGTTATGATAGATCGCGGAATATATGGAAGGATGCATGGAAACGGTTGGGCAGGCAGCATGAGTTGGAGAATGTATCCTGCTACAA
>CAZUCY010000247.1:0-3151 GCA_964618785.1 uncultured Ignavibacteriaceae bacterium
AAGGCAAATACGGCGATCAGGAACTATTGGAAAAACAAAGAGAGCTTAAATGGATTAAAGAAACAGAAATTTGTGTGGTTGTAAGTCCGGAACAAAATGAAATACAAAAATTTAAAAACTGGAACCTTGATATAGAGCCTCATCGTGAAAAAATGAACAGCCAGGAACTTGAAACCAGATTCAAGGATGAAAATGATCCTTTCCGTTTAGTAATTGTATGCGCTATGTGGATTACCGGTTTTGATGTGCCGTCTTTATCTACAATGTATATTGATAAACCTCTAAAGTCCCACACGCTTATGCAAACCATTGCGCGTGCTAATAGAGTATATGAGGGTAAAAACAACGGTTTGATAGTTGATTATATTGAGACCTATACATCATTACTGGATGCCCTGGCAATATATGGCACAGGTAATAAAGCTACAGGAACATCAGGTGGTATTGAACCACCTGTCAAACCAAAAAAAGAACTGATTAAGCAATTAGAAGAAACTTTAAAAAATACTGAGAAATTTTTAAGTGAAGAAGTGAACTTTGATATTAATATTTTAATTAATTCATCGGGTCTCGCAAAAATTGCTGCAATGGATAAAGCTATCAATGCGGTTTATACTAACGATGAGACTAAATATAAGTTTCAATTGCTGGCCAGGGAAGTTTTCAAAAAATATAAGGCGCTAATGCCGGATACATTATTATATGTTTACGCTCCAAGGAAAAATGCTATAGATGTAATTTATACGGCTATAGAAGACAATATTGAAAGTGCTGATGTCTCTGAAATTATGAACAAAATACAAAATGTGGTAGATGAAAGCATTGAAAACATGGTGAAGGAGCCAACAGAAGATAAAGGCAAAATTATTGATTTAAGCGGGTTAGATTTTGAGCTAATTGAAAAATATTTCCTTAAAACGCCGAACAAAAATGCTGTAGTGCAATCCCTAAAAAATAAAATTGAGAAGCAGTTAAAAAGGATGGTAGAGCAAAATCCGTTTAGAGTAGATTTCTACCAATATTATCAGGAAATAATTGATGAATATAATAGAGGAAAAGATACTGTAACAATAGAAGAAACATTTAAAAAAATAATTGAATTTGTTAATTCCCTTTCTGAAGAAGAAGCACGTGTAAAACGTGAAGGCTTAACTGATGAACAAGCCGCAATCTTTGATATTCTACGTAAGTCAACTCTTAATGAAAAAGAGAAAAAGATGGTGAAGGAAATTGCTGTTGAATTACTTGCAGAACTAAAGAAAGATAAATTAAAAGTTGAACAATGGTCGGAAAAAACTGTAACTGCATCAGCGGTATTCAATACAGTTAATAACACACTTTTTAATCGGCTGCCATTTCCCACTTACCAAATTGATGATATAGATTTGAGGGTTACAATGATATACGATCACTTACAGCAACAATATTACGGCGGCGGTGTGAGCATATATGGCCCGTATTGAAAATTATTTGATGAATTACGTATAATTGATTTATAAAAAATAATAACTAATTAGATTATATTTATGAGCTTTGATCCCAACAAACCGTTTAATGAATTACCACAACTCCCGCCAAAATCAGAAATAGAAACAAAAGCTATACTTAAAAAAGCGATTTCTGCAAATAAAGCCCTTGCAGAGCTTAAAGGTATTGCGGAATTAATTCCCAATCAAAATATTTTACTAAACACGCTTGTCCTTGAAGAAGCGAGAGACAGCTCTGCAATTGAAAATGTAATTACAACAAGAGATAAACTTTATGAAGCCCTGGCAATTTCATCTCATAAAATTGACCCGGCTACTAAAGAAGTGCTTAATTATCGGAAAGCTTTATGGAAAGGATTTAATGTTGTGAAACATAAAGGCTTCCTTTCCACAAATATGATTATTGATATTCAATCCGAGCTTGTAGAATCAAATGCAGGAATTAGAAAGCTTCCCGGTACTGTATTGCAAAACGACAGTACTAATGAAGTTATTTATACACCTCCCGCCGGCGAAGCAAATATTCGTGTGCTTTTAAAGAACTTCGAAGATTATTTAAATTCTTCAAACGGCATCGACCCGCTTATTAAATTGTCTGTACTGCATTATCAGTTTGAATCCATTCATCCCTTCTATGACGGTAACGGGAGGACTGGCAGAATAATTAATGTTCTTTACCTTGCATTAAATGAACTAATTGACCTTCCGATTCTATATTTAAGTAGTTACATTATAAAAAACAAGCCGGACTATTACCGCTTCCTGCGCGAGGTTACTTATAACAAAAACTGGGAACGCTGGATTTTATATATGCTTGATGCAATTGAATTCACAGCAATTGATACTTCGGTAAAAATTAAGAAAATAAAAAAACTGCTGGATGCCGCTGTTCTTGAGGTAAAAGAAAAGCTTCCTAAAATTTATTCAAAGGAATTAGTTGAGCTTCTCTTTAATGAACCTTATTGCAGAATCGGGAATATCGTTTCAAGTGGTTTAGCTGCAAGAAAAGCTGCTGGTATTTACCTTCGGGAACTAGAAAAATTGAATATCCTTTCCAGTAAAAAAATTGGCAGCGATGTCATTTTTATAAATAACAAAATTTATAATTTATTTAAGGGAAATAAATAGTATGTGCCGCTCAGACACATCCAAGTCAGCGCATGTGTCATTCCTTTCATAATTGACACATAAACTATTATATACGTACCCGCCCGATACACGCTTTTATAAATTTAGGCTCAAAATATCGAGATATTTGTGCATAGATTACCTGCAGTGCACAAATATTGAAGAAAATTGTTCAAAGTTTTTAATAAAATTGATTGAAAATTGTCAGGAGCCAAAACTATCTATATAAAATAAATTCAAGTAAATAATTCAATCCCACCCCGGTTTTTTCCGGGTGTTACCGGCGCCTTGCTTTCGGTCGAACTGATGAATAACCATTTAGAATAAGTGAGAGAGGGTTAGCCATTCCCACCCCATAACTATCCGTTAACCGCAAAGTTAAATGAATTTCCCTCTTCGGGACTTATATCCTAAAATCAGGTAAATCCTTTAATCAAGTGAATCCTGTTTATCCCTTTGGGAGTTCAGACATTGCGTCATTTGTGATCCAAAACTCTGGTAAAAAAAACAGTAGATTTGGTAAATTAATTTCTATA
>CAZUCY010000248.1:0-3137 GCA_964618785.1 uncultured Ignavibacteriaceae bacterium
CTTTGTGACACAAAATCCGAAACAGATACTAATGAAGGTAAAATAAAAAGAGCCGAAGGGATAAAAATAATTAATCAAGAGGGAGTTCAAAAATTCATTAGCGGATTTGTTCCTAATTGTTTTTCTGATAGTTTTATTAATGGAATGGCAAGGGAATATAATGAAATATTAAGTAAAGCTCTAAATTCTGATCCTATAGGTGTGAAAGGTTGCTTGCTTGCAATGCAGGGTAGAACCGATGTTACTACATATTTATCAAAGATAAGAATTCCGACTTTGCTTGTTTGTGGAGAAGAAGACAAATTTACTCCGCTCATTGCAATGAAAAAAATGGCAGAAAAAATTATGGATTCGGAATTTACAACTATACCCGGAGCCGGTCACATGTCTCCGGTAGAAAATCCTAAAGTTTTTAATAGTGCTATTATGCATTTCTTAAAGAATAAATTTAATTAATTTAATAGCGCCTCTTAAATTACCCAGTTATAAGGGACATGGGAAGATGCGGCATGGGGAAAAAATTGGGGCAAAATATAGCATCTCCGATAAATCGTAATTCAGGATAGGTTTATTTTGGGGATGGTTTTTCTACAAACCTACCTGCAGGCAGGCATATAAATCCCGATGATAATCGTGATTAAGACAAGATTAAATAATTCATAATAAAAAGATTAAATTTCAATGTTAATAACATTTGTTTGTATTAAGAATAACCGGCACAAATAGATTATACTTTATTTGTTTTTAAGGACAAAAAGGCTATCGCAATTGCAGCGCTAATAAAAGATGATACAAGTAAAGGAAACGCAGAGCCAAACTTATCCCATAATAACCCGGTTAGGAAAGAGCCGAACATCGTAGCGAAGCTGGAAAGCATAGTCATAAGCCCAATTGCAGTTCCCCTGTTTTGGTCGGGTATCAAATCCGAGACCCAAGCTTTTGCAACGCCTTCTGTGGAAGCTGCAAAAACCCCATACAACACAAAGAGCGCCCAAATGCAATTTATATTATTTGTTACAGCGAAGCCAAAATAAACGACAGAAAAAACTAATAAGCCTAAAACAAAAACGTTTTTTTTGCTAGACCTATCTGATAATTTTCCCAATGGATAAGAAGTGAAAGCATAAACTAGGTTATAAAAAACATAACCCAATATTGCCAGTGTGCTTGAATGTAAGACGTTTTGTGATTTTAAAATCAGAAAGACATCGCTGCTGTTCGCTAATGAAAAAATAGTGATGAGAATTATAAGTGCCTTGAATTGAAATGATGAGTTTTTCCACAGGACTGAATAGTAGTATTGTTTTTTTTGTGTAATTAAACCCTTTTTGTCTTTAACGGCAAATGTAAATGATATGGCAATCATGGAAGGTACAAAAGCGACAAGAAATATTAGTACAAAATTATTCGGATAAAAATGCAATAGAATCAAAGCACAAATCGGACCGATAGCAGCACCCAAAGTATCCATTGCTCTGTGAAAACCAAACATAGCTCCAGTATTTTCGGCGGCATAACCAGCAAGCAGAGCATCTCGAGGCGCAGTTCTAATACCCTTTCCAATGCGATCCGAAATCCGGGAAAAAATGACAGTAGGAATGAATGGAAAAATTCCCGGCAAGGGCTTGACCAAAGCCGATAAGGAATATCCAATTGTTATAAAAATAGATCGTTTTCCAATTTTATCAGACATTTTTCCAAAGTATCCTTTTAATAATCCTGCAGTAAATTCTGCAATCCCTTCAATAATTCCCACTACTGCCATGGATGCACCAAGGACTTCTGTTAAAAAGATAGGAGTGACAGGATAAAGCATTTCACTTGCCATATCAGTAAAAAAACTGATTAATCCGAGTATTATAATCTGTTTGGGGATTTTATTAATAATCACTTTTGTCTTCTAAATATTACACTGTTCTAAGGAATATCAGTAAATGCGGCATCATATCGCGATGAAAGAACTAGAAACCAAAAATAAATTAGAAAGAAGAATTGAAGAAGAAACTCTTCTTTAGTAAGTTTAAATATATAAAAACAGAACTATTTAAATAAAAAAAACAAAGAGGAAAAGATGCGTAAAAAAGTTATTGCAGGCAATTGGAAAATGAATAATGATATATTTGAATCACAAAACTTAATTTCTAAATTAACCAGCGGTTTAGACAATGAAAAGGTGAACTGTGATGTTATTGTTTGTCCTCCATTTACATCATTAAGCGAAGCAAAGTCGCTTTTAAAAAATTCTATTATAAAATTAGGCGCACAAAATATGTACTTTGAAGAAAGCGGTGCATTTACGGGAGAAATCTCTGCTTCAATGCTAAAGAATGCAGGATGTGACTATGTTATTTTAGGACATTCAGAAAGAAGAACTATTTTCGGCGAGAGCGATCAAGTTATTAATAAAAAAATTAAAAAGGCAATACAGAGCGATTTACTGCCTATTTTCTGTGTAGGAGAATCCTTGCAGGAAAGAGAAAGCGAAATAACCTATGATATTATTAAAAAGCAGGTTACCGAAGGGTTAAAGAATATATCATCCGCCGATATGCAAAAAATAATTATCGCTTACGAACCTGTTTGGGCAATTGGAACCGGAAAAACGGCATCTCCCCAACAAGCAGAAGATGTACATGCTTTTATCAGGAGATTAGTTAAATCATTATATTCAAATGAAATAGCAGAAGAATTAATCATTCAATACGGCGGAAGTGTTAAGCCTGATAATGCAAAAGAGCTATTGTCTCAAAAAGATATAGACGGGGCATTAGTGGGAGGGGCCTGTTTAAAATCGGATTCATTTATTGAAATTATAAAAGCCGCATAAGTTATTATAATAAAATCAATTAAGTAGGGCGGTCGGTTAATATTTTAGCAAAAGCCGCCCTAAAAATAACATTGATTTCCCCTCCTTTCTTTACTATATTTGTTAGATTTATTTTCATAAATAGGACGCATTTCACGAATGGGATTTCCCAAAAATATCTTCATTACTATTCTTTTATTAATAATTTTCTTAGCTAAAACCAGTTCAGGGCAAATAATTTTTAAAGAGTCGCAGGAAAACCATATAAATGATTCTGATTCTTCATTTTTTGATATTAGTTCTACCAGATCAATTATTCCCTTAGACGGAA
>CAZUCY010000249.1:0-3065 GCA_964618785.1 uncultured Ignavibacteriaceae bacterium
AATTATTCCCATTAAATTGCACTGAATAATTCCCTGCAGTTTTTTCTTCATTAACAAGAGTTCTTACTTCTTTGCCAAGTACATCATAGACTTTTATTGTAACTAATCCGGATTTTGGAATTGAATAATTTATGGTTGTTGTAGGATTAAACGGATTAGGATAATTCTGCAAAAGAACAATTTTACCTGGAACGTTATTGTTAGGTTTTACTATTTTTTTAATAATACCTGTTCCATTAAAAACTGCAATTCCCCCCTGAATAGTCCCAATCCACTTATTCCCGCCGCCGTCTATAGCTAATGAGGAAATATAATTATCAAGCAAGCCCGAATTTGAAGTGTTATAAACCGTCCATATAGTACCGGAAGTATCACATTGTGCAAGACCGTAACCCGTGCCAATCCAAATATTACTGCTGCCGTCTATAGTTAATGAGTTGATATTATTACTTGGCAAACTCGAATTTGAGTTATTATAAAGAGTCCATGTTGCGATGCCGTCAAATTTTGCAATTCCACCCTGTTCAGTACCAATCCACTTATTGCCTCTGCTGTCAATCGCTATTGCTTGTACGTTGAAATCAGGCAAACTCGAATCTGAAGGGCTATAAAATGTCCATATAGTACCATCAAATTTTGCAAGTCCGTAATTAGTTCCAATCCACTTGTTCCCTATGCCGTCTATTGCAATAGCAAGTATATCGTTAATAGGCGTACCGGTATTTAAAGAATCATAAATTGTCCAGGTATTGCCGTCATATTTAACAAGACCGCTATCCGTTCCAATCCACTTGTTATTGTTGCCGTCTATAGCAAGTGCAGTTATATTATTAGAAAGTAAACCTGAATTTAATGTATTAAAAGTCAACCATGTAGTTCCGTCAAATTTTGCTAATCCGCTGTAAGTTCCAATCCACTTATTATTGCTGCCGTCTACGGCAATTGTTTTAACTTCATTATAAGGCAATCCGGAATTATTTTGCCTGTATATTGTCCAATTAATGCCGTCAAATTTAGCAAGACCGTAACCGGTTCCAATCCACTCATTCCCACTGTCAATAGCTATTGATTTTACATCGTTATGAGGCAAATCAAAATTTGGGACATTATAAGTCGTCCACGTGGTGTCGTTTAATTCTATAAAACCTTTCACTGTTCCAATCCATTTATTACCGCTGTTATCAAGGGCGATTGATATAACATCGTTATTGAGCAAACTTGAATTGGAAGTATTATATACTGTGAAAGTTGTACCGTTAAATTCTACAAGTCCGAGGTTAGTTCCAACCCATTTATTGCCGCTACCGTCAATGGCTATTGAGTTTACAATATTACCAGGTATACTTGAATTTGAAATATTATAAACCGTCCATGTATTACCGTCAAATTTTACAAAACCGCTGTCAGTTCCAATCCATTTATTACCGCTGCCATCTATGGCTATTGAGGAGACATAGTTACCAGGCAATCCATTTGACGTATCATAAACTGTAAATGTAGTACCATTAAATTTTGCAAGACCGAGGTTAGTCCCTATCCACTTATTCCAGTTGCCATCAATAGCTATTGAAAAAACATAATTACCAGGCAAACTTGAATTTGAATTATTAAAAATTTCCCATAAAGTGCCGTTAAATTTTGCAAGACCGCCGTATAAAGTGCCAATCCATATATTACTGCTGTCATCGATGGCAATGGAGTTGACATCGTTATTAGGCAAACCTGAATTTGAAGAATTATAATCTGTCCATGTAGTACCGTCAAATTTTGCAAGACCGCCGAACTGAGTTCCGACCCATAGATTGCTCCTGCCGTCTATGGCTAATGAGATAATATTGTTATCGGGTATGCCGGAATTTGTATTAAATACATTATAAACAGTTGTATTACCGGTGGTTTTATCAAGCTTAATCAAACCTATACTTGTTCCTATCCAGGTATAATTACCCTCTTCCAGCAGTGCCGAAATACTTTGGGAATTAGTGTAATTTATCCATTGAGCGTTCTGAGAATATACAACAAAAGGGAATAAGAATAATAGAATTAAAAATTTTTTCATTTGAACCTTTCACAATATCTTAATTTACTTAAGTTAAGCATAACATATAAATATAAACGAAATAACAATTAAGAATACTATATAAAGACTATTCGTTTTTGTATGTAAAAGGAACATCTATATATAAAATCATTATTTATGTTATGCAAAACTTATGAAATATTCATCAAAAAAGAAATGTATCTTATTATAGATAATACATTTGTACGGTTAAAATTTAGCCGCAATAAAATAATATTGGATTGCTTCCTAAGATTGGTAATTATAAATAAATTATTCCTTGCCGGGTTTTATTTCATTTAATGCAATTAATTTTATTAAATCTATTTTTATCGCGTTCGCGCGGATTATCAAAATGTTAAAATTATCAATAGTTATATTTTCGCCTTCAATAGGTATTCTGCCGATCCGGCTTGTAATGAACCCGCCAACCGTACCATAATCACCTGTAGGAATCAACAAATTGTATTTTTCATTTATAAAATCAATTTCCACTTTGCCGCTTACCAGGTAAGAATTATCGGCTGACTTGCGGCAAATATCTTCTTCAATATCATATTCATCCCTTATTTCGCCGAAGAGTTCTTCCATAATATCTTCCATAGTGATTATACCGGCTGTACCTCCGAATTCATCTATAACTATTGCGATGGAAGCATGTCGATTTAAAAATTCATTTAACATATCGAAAGTTTTTTTTGTTTCGGGGACAAATATTATTTCTCTCATTATGCTCTTAAGGTCAGGCGGCAGATTGAATACATCATAAGCAAAGATTACTCCCTGTATGTTATCTAGGTTATCTTCATAAACAGGAAGTTTTGAATACCCTGATTCAATAAATATTGAAAGCGCTTCATAGATATTTAGTGTAAGCTCGACACCTACTATTTCGGTACGCGGTCTCATAGCATCATAAACTTTTTGATCGCTCAGATCAAGTACTTTGGTTATTATATCACCTTCCGCTTTCTTTACTATTCCTGCATTAAGACTTTCTTCAACC
>CAZUCY010000250.1:0-3060 GCA_964618785.1 uncultured Ignavibacteriaceae bacterium
TGTTTCTTCTTTTTTCCCTTCGCTAAAATTTGGGACACATTCAATAATCTGCATACGTAAACCTTAAATATTTTAATTTTCCTTTAGCCGGAAATAAATACAATTATGCTAATTCGGCTATTCCTAAAAAAATATTGCGTTTTTATCTTTAATTTAATAAAAAAAAGATTTTATATGAAAGAAAAATAAATTTGTGGAATTGTTTCAAAACTATTATGGTTCGATTAATAAAAGGCATGATGATATTACCAATCAGTTATTATTCGTATTTAATTATTTTGCTATAAATGCTAAATTATTAAACCTTATTATTAAAATATTAGTTCATTAGATAATAAATAGCAACCAATTCCCAAATGAGTGTCTCTTTTCAATTTGTAAGTGCAGTAAACCATCCTTTTTAAATTATATTAATCTATTTCCTTAAAATATAAAATTCATTATCATAACTTAAAAAATTTTATTAAAAAAGCTGTTTCTTACATTAAATTAAACCATAATTGGCAAAAAGTTTAAATATGGATATTAATATTTCCTGTAAATTTTCGATTATTAAAATGAGACAAATAATTAATTTTCATCGGTATGCTTGATTCTTCTATTTCTATTAAATTTACTTTGCAAAATGTTAAATAATTTTACAATTACTTCTAAATAGTTATTTGTTTGTTATTAAGGATTAATTAATATTTATTCAATATTGAATGATTGCATCTTTTCTTAATTTATTTAATATTTGCCAATGTAATATTCTTCGATAAATTGTTTGTGAAAATAGTTATAAAGTAAGGCGGTTTAGCATTGAAACATGTTGTCCTTAAGATAAGTTATGAAAAATTTAAAACACTAAAAACCATAATTAAAGAATTAAAAGATCTTTCTCCTAAGCTTGCCATTAGTCCTATCAAGCAAGGGATGCTGGGGGACGATGTTATGGCAAGCTTTACGGTTGATGATGAACATTATCAGCAAATCCTTGATAAACTAAAAGAAGAAGATATAAAATTATTTGGGAATGATTTAAAAAGTGAAAAGAAACAAATCCCTTTGGGGGATAACGCAAATATTTCAGTAGGTAGTAATATCGCTCCCGAAACGAAGGTAATCTTGAATAACGACAAACCCGCTTCTATTTTGGATTTAGCAATAAAAAATGGTGATTATGATAAGGTAATACAGCTTTCAAAAGATTATCGGAATGGCTATGAAGTATTAAAAAAAGCCAAAGATAATGTTGATATTGCTATTAATAATTCTATTGATATTGCCTATCATAAAGCAATAAGAAATAAGTTTGAAGTAAGTGACTGTTTAGCTCACTTAATTAAAATTGCTTCCGATAAAGATTTGAAAAATCTTAATAAAAACGATCAGATTAAAACTGCCGGATTAAAAGCTGTCGAACTTTGTTCTATATATAAAGAATATATACATGTTTTATTGCAGATTTGCAATAATAATATTATCCCGCATATTGTTTGCATGAAGGCAGCATTAAAGCTTGCTTTTATTTTATCTGCTGAAGATGAAAAATCGGAAGAGAATATAAATTATGCGGTCAGGTATTTAAATCTTAGATGGTTAGATATTGTCTTTAATACTGTCAATATGGAAATCTCCGAAAAAGAAAAAGAAACATTTCGAGCTTTAGTTAGTTCTTTAAAAAAAAGATCTGACAGTAGTGATTCATTTACCTAAATGATATTACATCTTCTTTACGGAGTAATCCTTTCTTAAAATTAAACTGGAGGGAAGAAATATTAGCCATTACTATTATGCGGAGCTGAATATTTTTAAGAGGTTAATAAACTGTCCTTTAGAATCCTGATAATAAAAAGTTATAAATTCCCTTCTTTTTATATCATTAAAATCTGTATATTTATCTTGATAAAAGGTTTAGATAGAAATATTAAATAAAAGTTATAATTTAATAGATTAAATACTATAAAAATGTTTTTGTGCTTTGCAAAAGATAAATCAACAAAAATTAAATGATTTCGCTTTTCATTAAACTCTTTTACCTCCTGATGATAAAAAGAATGGGTAATAAAATTGTTCCTTTTATTTTAATCTTAGGAACTTTACTGCCTTTAAATACATATTCTCAATTAAATGAATTGCCGGATAGGCAGTCAGGAATGAATTTTGAACATATCTTAAGTGATAAAGGGCTGTCCCAAAATACTATTCATTGGATATTACAGGACAGTAAAGGATTCATCTGGTTTGCTACTGAAGACGGACTCGACAAATATGACGCATATAATTTTACGGTATATAAAAGTAATCCTCTTGATAAGAATTCAATTTCCGATAATTTCATTTGGACAATTTATGAGGATAAAAGCGGTACCCTTTGGATAGGGACCAATAGCTGTGGGTTAAGTAAATTTGACAGGCAAACTGAAAAATTTATAAATTATACTTATAATCCAAACGACACCGGCAGTTTAAGTAATAATAATGTTCGTGCTGTACTTGAAGATTGTAAAGGAAATCTTTGGATTGGGACAGAAGGCGGAGGATTGAATAAATTTGACAGGAAAGAAAATAAGTTCACTTCTTATTCTCATAACCCGTCAGATCCTAACAGCTTAAGTAATAATGTGGTTATTTCACTTTACGAAGATAAATCCGGTTTTTTATGGTTGGGTACTGAAGCGGGGCTGGATAAATTTGATCCTAATACAGGGCATATAATCAACCACCGTTTTAATCCGAAAGACCGGAACAGCATAAGTAATAATGTTGTATTTTCTATGTATGAAGATCATGCCAATAGATTTTGGATCGGTACGTCTAATGGACTGAATTTATTTAATAGGGGGAACGGGAAATTTTACAGGTATTTTAGTAATGCGGATATTTCAAGTAACCTTGATAATGGAAGAATAAATTCAATGTTCGAAGATAAAACGGGGATTTTTTGGGTTGCAACCGGCGGAGGTTTATACCAATTTAATGTCAAGAAAAAGAAGTTCATCAGCTTGAATCAGGTTTCCTCACGTACGACCAATTTGAGTAATAATAATATCCTTTCTTTATATGAAGATAATTCCG
>CAZUCY010000251.1:0-3059 GCA_964618785.1 uncultured Ignavibacteriaceae bacterium
AAATTTTCAGGTTTTAATATAATACATGTATATTTTTCTCTTCGCATATTTCTTTTAATTTATTTGGCCAGACAGCTACGCTGACTTCGCCAAGATGAGCGCATCTTAAGAGATACATGTACGTTCTCGATTGCCCTATACCGCCGCCAATGCTTAATGGAATCTCATCTTTTTGAATTGCCTGATGATACGGCAGTTTTAGAAAATCTTCTTGATTTGACATTTTTAACTGGATTTTTAAAGTTTCCTTTGTAACCCTGATTCCCATTGAACTTAATTCATGTCGTCGATTAGTAACGGGATTCCAGACAAGAATATCGCCGTTAAGCCCGTGAAATTGTTCTCCATTCTTTTTTATTGTTTCCGTTACCCAATCATCATAGTCTGCTGCGCGGAGTTCATGCGGAAAGCCGTCTTTAAGAGTCCAGCCGATACCGGTGATAAATAATGCAGGCGCTTTTTCTAAAAGAATACGGGTCTCACGCTCTTTCCGGGGTAAATCCGGGTACATTTCTAAAATCTCTTCAGCATGAAGAAATGTCAATTCTTCCGGAAAGTCAGGATATTTGTTAGTCTTAAGCTGTGGAAACATTTCTTGAGCGGCAGCGCCGGCGCCTTTAATTACTTTCCAAATTTTTCTTACCGCATCTTTAAGAAAATCAAGGTTTCTTTCTTCGGCGGTTATTACTTTTTCCCAGTCCCATTGGTCAACATAAGAACTATGATCATGATCAAGGAAGTAATCTTTTCGTATTGCCCTCATATCCGTACAAATGCCCTCGCCAATATTACAGCCGAATTCTTTAAGAGCAATTCTTTTCCATTTAGTCGCCGCTTGAACTACCTGCGCTTGAATCGGCTCTTCAAGACCAAGCCCGCATGGAAACTGGACGGGTGTTCTTGAACCATCGCGGTCTAAATAATCATTTACACCGCTTTCCTTATCCACAATTAGCGGAACCGGAACCATTTGCAAATTAAGCTCTTTGCAAAGATTTTCTTCGATGTAATTTTTAACAGCAAAAATTGCTTTTGCTCTCTCTTTTGGCGGAAGTAACGGTTCATAGTTCTCCGGTAACATATTTTTTAAATCTGAATAATTACCGATACCGGGTCCTGCGAGATCAGATTTTTTATCTTTCATAAAATTACTCCTTGTGTTTTGGAATTTTACTTTTGGTAAATAAAATATTGTTGCGCATTTGTCCTTTTGAAACAAATAAGACAGTTAAGAGAATGCTGTCAATTTAAATATTTTCTTGTAAATAATTTAATTATCCTGCAGGAATATCTCAAGTTTTTTGCGGCATTTTTTCACCGGCTTGGAATAATGGATTCGAATAAGATTATTGACATAAACAAAAAAGTATCTATATAAAGTTTGTTATAAAAGGGCTGAATATATATTTTTAGCTTATTCAATCTAATTAATATATTACTATCAGTTACAGGTTAATCATGAAAAAAATATTTTTAGCGTTTGTTTCCATTTGTTTTATTTACACAGCCGGGGCGCAGCCCTTACCCCGCCCCGAATATCCGCGTCCTCAGTTTGAACGCAGTACATGGATAAATCTGAACGGAACATGGACTTATTCGTTTGATTTCGGTAATTCCGGCAAGAACAGAAATTTGCAGGGAAGTAAAGGCTTTGATGATAAAATTACCGTCCCTTTCTGCCCGGAGAGTAAATTATCCGGCGTTGAGCATAAGGACTTTATTAATAATATGTGGTACCAGCGCAAAATTGCAGTACCGGCTGAATGGAAAGGAAAAAATATTTTATTGAATTTCGGCGCTGTATATTATTTAACCGAAGTTTATATTGACGGTAAATTTATAGGGCGGCATTTCGGAGGAACATCTTCATTCCAATTTGATATAACCAAATTTGTTGCACCCGGTAAAGAAAACACTCTTGTCGTATTTGTAAATGATGAGCTTCGTTCCGGTAAACTCCCTTCAGGAAAGCAGTGTTTTAATTATTACCATGAAAGCTGTATGTACACACGCACTACCGGAATATGGCAGACTGTTTGGATGGAGGCTGTCTCGCCTTTCGGCTTAAAATCTGCCCGTGTGGTTACTGACCTTGATCAAAGCCAGGTAGTAATCTACCCGAGCTTTTTTAATGAAAGTAATTCTTATAATTTAAAGGTTACTTTAGCAGATAACGGTAAGGTTGTTTCACAAAAAACTATAAAGGCATGTAACAACTCTGTCTGTGTTCTGCCGGTTTCGGATGTTAAAACATGGTCGCCGGAAAATCCTTTTCTTTATGATTTAACTTACGAAGTTGTTGATAAGGACAATCAAACAGTTGATCAGGTAAATTCTTATGCGGGAATCCGCAAGATACATATTGAAGGAAACCGTATTTATTTAAATAATCAGCCGTATTATCTTAGACTCGTTCTGGATCAAGGCTTTTATCCGGATGGTATCTGGACGGCTCCTTCCGATGCGGACTTGAAAAAAGATATTGAAATGTCTATGGCGGCAGGATTTAACGGCGCACGGCTTCATCAAAAAGTATTTGAAGAACGCTTTCATTACTGGGCGGATAAACTTGGCTATTTAACCTGGAGTGAGTTCTCAAGCTGGGGATCGGATTACAATAATGTTGAAGCGGCACGCAACTTTATTTCTGAGTGGTCGGAAGTTATTATCCGCGACCGCAACTATCCTTCTATTATTGCATGGACTCCTTTTAACGAGACATGGAATCCAGGCGATGATCAGTACCCCCGCCTTGTACAGGATCTTTATAAAATTACCAAGGGACTTGACCCGACGCGCCCTATAAATGATGCAAGCGGCGGAACACATGTTATGACCGATATATGGACGGTGCATAATTACGAACAGGACCCCGCAAAGCTAAGTGAGATTCTTACGCCCGATTCAAGCGGTAAAATGTTTTCCAACGATAAATACCGGTTTGTGCCTTATGCAGGACAGCCTTATATAATAGATGAGTTCGGCGGCATACGCTGGATTCCCACTGAAAAAGACAAGAGCAGTGAAATTTCCTGGGGATACGGCAAACCTCCGGGCAC
>CAZUCY010000252.1:0-3016 GCA_964618785.1 uncultured Ignavibacteriaceae bacterium
CAAATTCAAGAATAATGATTCATCAGCCATGGGTTGGCGGTTTGCAGGGACAAACAACAGATATTGAAATTCATGCAAAAGAGATGATCAAGACAAGAGATATTCTCTACGGTATTCTTGCAGAGCATACAGGCAAAACTACCGAACAGATTGCTAAAGATTGCGATAGAGATTATTTCCTATCTGCAGAAGAAGCAAAAATTTACAACATTATTGATAATATCTTTGAAAAGAGAGCTCCATTAAATAAAAAATAAAAATCATCCTTGAAGGGGTTGAAATTTCAATCCCTTCTTTTTATTTAGAATTCCTCTCTCCCCTTTCTAAATTTCAGGTACAACGTTTATAATTCCAATAATTTCTTTTAAATTTAGTAATATGATTTTCCGGGAAAAATATATAGGCAGCATCTCTGCACCGCATGTGCCTTACAAACTCATAATTTATCCCCGACGGGGAAAAAAGATTTTATTATTAATTTTTATTCTGGCTGCTATCTCCGGCATCTTTATAAAACCCCAATCTCTGCAGCAAAAACTTGATAATTATTTAATAGAATATCAAATTAATAAGAATATTGCTTCCATATCTGCAGGAATCCTGAAGAAAGATAAAATCATCTGGCTTGGCTCTTACGGTTATGCCGATCTAAGCCATCATATTCAAGCTAATCCAAAAACATTATACAGGATAGCTTCCATAACTAAAATTATAACATCGGTTGCGGTAATGCAGCTTGTAGAACAAAAGAAAATTAATCTTGATGCCGATGCACTTAAATATATCCCTTACTTTCCCCCTAAAAAATGGAAATTTACGGTAAGACAAATACTTCAGCATACTGCCGGTTTAAGAAATTATAAAGACGGTGAATTCAACAGTACTACATCATATTCTTCAACGCAGGAAGCCGTTGATATAATGAGTAAAGATCCTCTGGAGTACAAACCCGGTACTAAGTTTCTCTATACCACTTTGGGCTATAATCTACTTGCAGCAGTTATTGAAAATGTAAGCAGGATGAAATTTACGGATTATCTTAAAAAGTATATTTTTCAGCCTGCGGATATGAGATCCACTTTCCCGGAATTCCATAATGGAATAATAATGAACAAGGCGATAGGCTATGATAAAAATAATTACAGAATGCTTCAAAATGCGCCAATTTCTGATGTTAGTATAAAAATGGCTGGCGGCGGTTTAATTTCCACAGCGGAAGATTTATTGAAATTTTCAAAATGCCTGCTTGATGGTAAATTAATTAAACTAACTACCTTGGATTCCATGCTTGTTCCGACAAAACTGCCGGACGGCAAAGTCCTTGAAAGCGGACTGGGACTTGAAATTAAAACAGATAATAACGGGAGGCAATTTTTTGGACACTATGGGCATGGCACCGGATTTATGAGCCTGCTTGCTATTTATCCCAAAGATTCTCTTGCTATAGTTGATCTGATAAATACAGTCGATAGAACAATAGTCAGTCCGGCAGAAAATCTTGCTGCCATTACTTTTGGTAAGCCATTCCCCATTCCCAAAAAATCCCTTGCGGACAAAATGATGGAAATAACTATCCATAGAAATCTTGATGCAGCAATTAGCTACTTTAAAATAATTAAAAAAGATTCCACAGGAGTGTACAATTTAACTTCAGACGAGTTTAATTCTTTTGGCTATGATTTAATAAGAATACAACATAGCGCCGATGCAATAAAGTGGTTTCAACTTTTTGAAAATGAATTTCCCACTAACATTTCAGCATTAATAGGTACGGGCGATTCATATTATCACAACGGCAACAAAGGCTTTGCAATGAAATACTACCGCAAAGCACTTATTATGGATTCTTCAAACAATTATTCTATCAGGATGATAAGAATGCTGGAGGAAGAAGAATAATATTTAAGAGATAGCTCCATTAATACTTGCTTTAGTAACCAAATATTGAATAAAGTTATTATGATATGGACTACTCCATCCTTATAAATTTGACTGACAGCACAATTATATAATTGTTTGCTAAAATTCTTCTTATATATTTCCGTTAGATTAAAGATTAAGGATTGCATATCTTAAAAGTTCTAACTAAATAAGAAAATAAATTATTCATAACAAAGCATATATTTATTATGAATGGAATAAGATTCACAAAATTTATACCTAATATCGATACGGGTTCTAATTTTGCGAGCCTGCTTAAAGTTTTTCTTCAGCTTCTTACTATTTCTTCGGGGGATGTGGAAGAGACACTAAACTGGATGAATCAGATAGATAAAAAATATAATCTGACTGATAAGAAATTCGGTATGGAAAATTTTATACAGGAACTAAAAGACAGAAACTATATTACTGAAAACAAAAACGACTCAATACTTGTTCTAACTTCCAAGGGAGAACAGTTTATCAGAAAGCAGTCTCTTGAGGAAATTTTCAGCAAGTTAAAAAAAACTTTACACGGTAATCACCTAGCATTCAATCGAGGGCTTGGAGATGAATCCACCTCTGAAAGAAGGGAATATAATTTTGGGGATTCTCCTGAACGAATTGATGTCACAGATTCAATTAAGAATGCACAGATAAACCATGGAATAGATGATTTTAAATTGACAGAAGAAGATTTGGAAGTTGAAGAAAGAGATTTTAAAACCTTAACTTCTACTGTTCTTATGATTGATATTTCACACTCAATGATCTTATACGGGGAAGACAGAATTACACCGGCAAAAAAAGTAGCAATGGCATTATCGGAATTAATTACAACCAAATATCCTAAAGATACGCTGGATATTATTGTTTTCGGAAATGATGCCTGGCCTATAGGAATAAAAGATTTACCGTATCTTCAAGTAGGACATTACCATACAAATACTGTTGCGGGTTTGGAACTTGCAATTGACATTCTTAGGCGTAGGAAAACCAGCAACAAACAAATTTTTATGATCACAGATGGAAAACCGACCTGCTTGAAAGAAGGGACTAAATATTATAAAAACAGTTTTGGTCTGGATAAAAAAAT
>CAZUCY010000253.1:0-2996 GCA_964618785.1 uncultured Ignavibacteriaceae bacterium
GGCATCGGTGCCATCTAATACGGTAACATTTGGGCTTGAAATAATATCTCCAACGCTTTCATTTTCAAAGGCTTGTAATACAGCAGACACCTGTCCGGAGAAGCCTCCGGCGCTAAAATTTGTAGTTGCGTTAATGTTAAAAGTGGGAGTTATTTGATTTGTGGTGGAAGCGGAACCCGATGTACTGGTATTACTGCTGGAACCCGATGTTGAAGTTGAAGAATTATTAGGCGGTATAAAACCAATAAGATTACCGGTTGCGCTCGAAGTCCCATTTGAAAATATAGATTGCCAATTTACACCCAACTGCCTTTCTTTATTAACATCTGCTTCAAAAAATATTGCAGATATTTTAATTTCCCTTGAGTCCGGCGGAACATAATTATCCTTTGTTCTTATTACTTCATTTACAGCCTGCCTCTTAATTATTATTAACTCAGGTTTTTCTTCATATATCAACCCTGCCATTTTAGTAAGAACCATCAATGCTTTAAAATAATTCATGTTTTTTAGTTCCACCCCGATGGCGGTATCAATTTTCACAGTTGAAACAATCTTTTGCCCTGTCGATTTTTCACTAACTTTACTTAATAAATCAATTGCCTGATTAAAAGTAACTGAAGCAGAAAGCGTTACTAATGCATCCGGGTTATTAGAACTTCTAAGGGTTTTTTCCAAATACTCCTGCGAAAAAATCTGAGCCGAAACGGCAAAAGATAATATGATTACAAAAATTAATTTTTTCATTTTAAATTTTCTCTCATGGTTTTTTCTTATTCGCTACTTCTTTTTCCAGGCTTAAGTCAACTTTTTCAATTATTCCTCCCTTATTCAAAATAAAACTAACTGTATTATGATCATAATCTATTTTGGTAAGATATCCAAGATAAACCTGCTGACCTTCCCATAATAAATAAGTACTCCCTTTGATATCAGCTATGAATGCGCCTTCAGGAATAAGAGCAAGTAATTTTGCACCCTGTACATCTAATAAATTATCAGAATTTGGAGGAATTTGAGTCCTGATTAATGGATAAAATATATCATAAACCTGTTTCGCATTTAAATTATTTTCAACAAATTCGGTCGTTGAGAATCTATTATTATCTGCAAAATAAACATCAGCCAAAATTGCAAAACTGACAAGGAAGTTTGATGTGCCATCTTTTTGTGCTGAAATATAATTACTTAATGTAACAGTTTTGATTTTTTTTAATTCTTTGCTTTGTTCAATTGCATAAATAAGTTTATATAAATCATTAAAGTCACCGTTTCCGGTTAATTTATATTCATAATAATAAAATTCTTTATCTTTCTTTTGATCGCTGAATTCAACATTTATTTGGGTATTGGACGAAAAGTTTGTACTGATTTTATTTATAAAGTTAAAGAAACTTATTGAGGAAAGATTTTGCGGGATATTGAACTTTCTTTGTGCTAAGACTGAGTCAAGCTTAGCTGCTTTCTTCTGTAAATCGTAATATTGTAAATTCAATTGATCTGTGTTGTAATGATTAGCTTTTAGAGATTCAAGTTTTTTCCGATCCTTTATCAAGGTACTGCGTTGAAAAATCAATATATACAAACCTCCAAACAGAAGGAGGAGGATTAATAAAACAACAAGAGCAATAGTATTTTTTGTTTTTCTATTCATTAATGGTATTCGGAGTTGTTTTGATACCCGATGAACTAAAAATTATATTGAATTTATAAACATTTTTATCACGGAGCGCTTCGTAAGTAACACTTTTAAGTTCTGCCGTTTCAATTGAGTATGCAAATTCAGTAAGAACATTTCTGTTCAGTGCGTATCCTTCCAGTGCTATGTTGCCGTTGTCTTCCTTAGTTAATTTTGTAAGCCAAATATTTTTTCTTAATCCTATATAATGCGAAATATTTTCCAGAGTTGTGGACCATATTTCAGTACCTACCGAAGCCGAATCGAGAATAACCTGAGTCTGAGAAAAACTACTAATTTTCCCTTGCAAATCTAATATTCGATTAAGAATTGTCTCGTTTTGCAGTAACTTAGCAGTTTGTTCGGAAATTTGTTTATCAAGCTGGTTTATTTCCTTTTGGTTCATTAGAATATTTAAAGTAATATAAAAAGCTGCAAAGAAAAGTAGAGGCAGTATAGCAAAACCATGCCATGCAAACTGAAATATTTTTTGCTCTTCTTTTACATACCTTGGTAGAAGATTTATACCTTGATAAGTTTCAGCAAGTTCATCAAAATACTCTTGAATAACTGCTATGGGCACACTGAAAGAGGAAAACTTCTCTTTCGTATTTGCGTCCAGGGAAAAAAGATCAAGATCATCAAACTGGAGCCGGGATATATTTGCTTCGGGAAAAGTACCGTAAAACGAAAGAATAAGATTCTCAGAATCATCTTCTCCGCATACTATTATATTATCAAGAGAGGATATTCCTCCGTTTTCCATTTCAAGTAATATCTTTGAAAAATAGACATCATAAGTATGAAGATTTAGAGTCCCGATTTCCAAAGTTGAACCAATATGCTTTAATTTCCTACCTTGCAGAAAAATTAATTTACTGTTTTCCTTTGCTATATAAACAATCAGCGATTGATCATCCGGAAAAAACTTTTTCTTTTTTGCAACATAATATGCTAAAGAAATGTCTGCACTTTTGACAGTTGGGATTTTATAATATCTTCTTCCGTTGTAATGAGCCAATGAATTAATTAATTTGATGCCGCTTACTTCACCGCTTAAGAATACGGCAAGCAGAGATTTATCTGCAAGTTCTATATATCCAAAATCCTCTTTATTAATAGTAATATTTTTAGAGGCTTGTATGTCATCTATTATGTCCTGAGTTATTTTAGACGAATTAACAACTTTTGAACTTTCAAATAGATGGTAATATATCGAAGGTTCGGTAATCGCAGGAATGAATAAACATTTTTTTAAATTATATTTTTTTAAAGATTCACTAATAAGACTTATACTTGATAAAGCAAGACTTCTTTC
>CAZUCY010000254.1:0-2987 GCA_964618785.1 uncultured Ignavibacteriaceae bacterium
ATGAAGCGGTATCAGGAATTGTCGAATTGCTATTTGGAGTTAGTAACGTAGCAACTCCCGGCGTATCAATAATAGTAGTAAACTTACTCCAGTTTGTATAAGCGCCCCAACCGGTTTGATTCATTGCTCTTACGCGCCACCAATAATTCGTTAAATACTGTAGTCCGCTTACTAACGTTGTCGTGTCAGCTAAGGTACTGTCATTTGTTACATAATTAGTTTTTGTTGTATCCGTTATCAGCTCAAACCAATACTGACTTACAGCTGCTATACTCTTAGCATTTTTCAGAATCCCTTTCTTCCTAGCCATCGATAATTGGTCTTGAGACTGATTCCATTCGAAGTTTACTGTTACCGGTATGTTTACACTATTCGCTGCCGGATATAACAATACCGCCTGTGTCGGATTGCCCAATGTCTTAAAGTTCCATACCGAACTCCAGGCACTTGTGCCTCCAACATTACTTGCATTAACGCGCCAGTAATATGTTGTCAAATTATTTAAGCTGCTTACTGTGAATGCAGTATCAGTTAGTCCTAATGTATCTATAGTTGATGTTGCAAATGTGCTGTCTGTGCTAAACTGTAATCTGTAATTGCCTGCTCTTGCAGAACTCTTCCAATTTAATTGCACCGGTTGTATATTGCCAACGCTTCCATTAAGCGGACTTACCTGTTGCACTACATTTGGCGTATCAATAACAGTAGTGAACTTACTCCAGTTTGTATAAGCGCCCCAACCGGTTTGATTCATTGCTCTTACGCGCCACCAATAATTCGTTAAATACTGTAGTCCGCTTACTAACGTTGTCGTGTCAGCTAAGGTACTGTCATTTGTTACATAATTAGTTTTTGTTGTATCCGTTATCAGCTCAAACCAATACTGACTTACAGCTGCTATACTCTTAGCATTTTTCAGAATCCCTTTCTTTTTAGACATCGATAACTGGTCTTGAGACTGATTCCATTCGAAGTTTACTGTTACAGGTATGTTTACACTATTCGCTGCCGGATATAACAATACTGCTTGAGTTGGTATGCCTAATGTTTTGAAATTCCATACCGGGCTCCAGGCACTTATACCTCCGACGTTCATTGCATTTACACGCCAATAATATGTTGTCAAATTATTTAAGCCGCTTACTGTGAATGAAGTATCAGTTAGTCCTAATGTATCTATAGTTGATGTTGCAAAAGTGCTGTCTGTGCCGAATTGCAATCTGTAATTGCCTGCTCTTGCAGAACTCTTCCAATTTAATTGTATTGGCTGGATATTGCCAACGCTTCCGTTGAGCGGACTTACCTGTTGCACTACATTTGGCGTATCAATAATAGTAGTAAACTTACTCCAGTTAGTATAAGCGCCCCAACCGGTTTGATTCATTGCTCTTACCCGCCACCAATAATTTGTTAAATACTGTAGTCCGCTTACTAACGTTGTGGTGTCAGCTAAGGTACTGTCATTTGTTACATAATTAGTTTTTGTCGTATCCGTTATCAGCTCAAACCAATACTGACTTACAGCTGCTATACTCTTAGCATTTTTCAGATTCCCTTTCTTCTTAGCCATCGATAATTGGTCTTGTGACTGATTCCATTCGAAGTTTACTGTTACCGGTATGTTTACACTGTTGGCTGCCGGATATAACAATACTGCTTGAGTTGGTATGCCTAATGCAGTATAATTCTGACCTGTCTTATTCGAAAATACTCCGCTGGAATATGATATACTTGCCGGTGTAAATGTACAGCCTGTTTTAGATGGTGTTACTGTTCCCGTAAAACCATAAGAGACAGTAATAGTATAATTCCCGCTCCCGTCTGCCGTGGCTGTTTTGGCTGTGCCGTCCATCCAGCTTAAGGTTACTCCACCTATGTCTGTATTACCGGATATTGTATAGGTTATTGCTGTAGCAGTATAATTCTGACCTGTCTTATTCGAAAATACTCCGCTGGAATATGATGTACTTGCCGGCGTAAATGAATAGCCTGTTTTAGATGGTATTACTGTTCCCGTAAAACCATAAGAGACAGTAATAGTATAATTCCCGCTCCCGTCTGCCGTGGCTGTTTTGGCTGTGCCGTCCATCCAGCTTAAGGTTGCTCCACCTATGTCTGTATTACCGGAGATAGTAACAATATTAAAACCGCTTAATGTAGGAAGGCTGGAATTATCAATTAAACCCGGTGAATATCCGGATGAGGGCGGTACGTTTGCAGTTGATGCAATATAGAATAATTCATCATCGCCTGGATTGGTATTATTATCCAATACCCAGTAGTCACCGCCGTAAGTAGTCCAATAAATATAAAAGTTGCTGGTACTTCCAACATGTATCCATGAATTTTTTCCGTTTATAGTCCCATTCGGAGAATAACTTCCATTAGCATCTGCAGCATTCCCAGCGCCGGAATTAAAAGTACCGGTTATACCGCTGACAGTTTGTGAATAAGAACAGCTAATTGAAAAAACAAACAATAGAATTATGTATATTAGTTTAGAGCTAGTAAAAGATGATTTCATGACCCTCCTTTATTTACAAAAAGATAAAAATATCCCAATTTTTAAAGTGTATCCTATTATATATACATCCCCGCCGGCATCGATGGCATTTGTTGGGGATTCATTTTTCCCCAAAGGTACGGATTTCCGAATGTTTTACTGCATTATCATAAATACTCCTTTTTTACCGTTGGTTTGTTATTTGCGCTCATCTTGTTTCTTACTCAGATTTTGTTTGTTATTCTGATTTTGTCTGTTGTTTTGAGTTTGTCCGTTGTTCTGAGGCTGCCTGTTATTTTGAGGCTGTCTGTTGTTCTGAGTTTGTCCGTTGTTCTGAGGCTGCCTGTTGTTTTGAGGTTGTCCGTTGTTCTGAGGCTGTCTGTTGTATTGAGTTTGTCTGATGTTCTGAATTTGGCTGTTGTACTGAGTTTGGCTGTTGTATTGAGTTTGTCTTGTTTTCGGGGCTTTGTTGCCGACAGGGCTA
>CAZUCY010000255.1:0-2975 GCA_964618785.1 uncultured Ignavibacteriaceae bacterium
TTCAAGCTTGGAACAAAGTATTCACAAGCGATGGGTGCAATGTTCCTTGACGAGAGCGGGAAAGAAAATCCATTAATCATGGGAAGTTACGGTATTGGTGTAGACCGCGTAATGGCGTGCTATCTTGAGCAGCACAATGATGAAAAAGGAATTATATGGGACAAAACTCTTGCGCCATACCAGATTCACTTAATGGGTTTAAACATGCGCAAGCAGGAAATTGTTAACGCATCTGAAAAGATATATAAGCAATTGACGGATGCCGGCTATGAAGTACTATTTGATGACAGGCTTGATGCACAGGCAGGATTCAAATTTAACGATGCGGATCTTCTAGGTATGCCGGTTCAAGTAATAGTAGGTGATAAAAAACTTAAAGACAGTAAAGTTGAATTGAAGGTGCGGGAATCAGGTGAAAGATTTGATATTGATTTAAAGGATTTGTTGATAAAAATTAAAGAATTGTTAGAATAAACTGCCCCGCCGCAAGCGGCGGGGAATTTATCCAAGAGAATTAGTTATTATTGAGCCACAAGAAGGGTCAGCCTGGCAAGCTGACCTACATTTAAGATTGATTTTCTTCAGGTTTCCCGCGCATTGAATCCCAAATAACATAGGCGCAAAGTAAAGCAAAGGCAATAAGCGCAATAAGTTCAGCTGAATGAGAACTTTGCCATTCGCTATCAACCCAATTGAAACCACGATAACGCAGGAATGCGCTTACTACTCCCATTAAAGCGCCGCCTGCGATAAACCCCGAAGCTATCAAAGTGCCGCGTTCTCTCCGGGCGGTATTTATTTTTTCATCTTTACTTCTTGTGGAGACATAATGCGCTATTAAGCCTCCGATAAGAAGCGGAGTATTTAATTCCAAAGGGATGTACATGCCCAGAGCAAATGCAAGAGCAGGAACGTCAAGCATTGTAAGAATAAGCGCCATCAAAGCGCCGGCAAAGTAAAGCATCCAGGGAGCGGGCTGATGCGCCATGAGAGGTTGAATTACGGCAGCCATCGCATTTGCCTGCGGAGCAACTAATGCATTGGGACCTGTGAATCCATAAGTTTTATTTAAAAGAAGAATAACCCATCCGACTGTTGCTGCAGAAACTAAAGTACCTAAAAATTTCCAGCTTTCCTGTTTGTAAGGAGATGAACCAAGCCAATAACCGATTTTTAGGTCCGTTATAAAAGAGCCAGCCATAGATAAAGCCGTACAAACGACACCCCCGATAAGGAGAGCAGCTACCATACCGGAGCTGCCGCTTAAGCCTGCCGATACCAGAATAATTGAAGAGAGAATTAATGTCATCAACGTCATTCCTGAAACCGGATTTGTGCCTACGATTGCAATAGCCGTAGCCGCAACGGTTGTAAAAAGGAATGAAATGATTAAAACTATAAAGAGTCCGATTAAAGCAAATGTAATGTTATTTGTTACGCCAAATTGATAATATACAAATATCAAAATTGCAGTAACGATAATAGCCAGCGCTATAAATTTCATAGAAAGGTCTTTTTGAGTCCGGAGTTTTTCTTCAATAACTTTTTTCTTCCCTAATATTTCTTTAGCGGCTAAGGAAAAAGCGGAAACAATAATTTTTGACGATCTTAAAATTCCGATAAGTCCAGCCATTGCGATTCCGCCTATACCAATATGCCTGACATAAGTTGTAAAGATTTGCTCAGCGGACATATCCTTAACAAGCAGGATTACATTTGTTCCTAATGGCTGCGCTAAACCTTTACCAATATAAGCTACTACCGGAATAAGCACGTACCACGAAACAAAAGAACCGGCACAGATTATAGCTGAATATTTTAATCCGATAATATATCCCAACCCTGTAACAGCGGCGCCGATATTTATCCTAAAAACCATTTTTGTTTTAGAAGCAATTGTTTCACCAATAGGGAGAACTCTTGAAGTAAAAACCTCACTCCACCAGCCGAAAGAAGCTACGATAAAATCATACAGACCGCCTATTATTCCGCTGATAACCAAAACCAACGCCTGTTTCCCGCCTTTTTCACCGGCTACTAAAACTTCAGTGGTTGCAGTAGCTTCCGGGAAAGGATATTTACCGTGCATATCACTTACAAAATATTTTCGAAAAGGAATCAGGAATAAAATACCAAGCACTCCTCCGAATAGGGAAGCGAGAAATATTTTATAAAAGTTTGCATCTAAATTAAGTATATACAAAGCAGGGATTGTAAATATTGCGCCGGCAACAACAATTCCGGAGCATGCGCCGATAGATTGAATAATTACATTTTCGCCAAGCGCATTTTTCCTTTTTGTCCCTGCCGATAATCCCACAGCGATTATTGCGATAGGAATTGCCGCTTCAAATACCTGTCCTATTTTTAATCCGAGGTAAGCAGCAGCAGCAGAAAAGACTATTGCCATAATAATCCCCAGGAATACCGAATAAACGCTTACTTCCGGAACATTTTTATATGGCGGCATAACCGGTACATATTCTTCGCCGGGCTTTAGTTCGGTATATGCATTTGACGGAAGATTTTTAAGATTTTCGCCGTTAATGTGAGTTTCACTCATAATGTTATTCCTAATATTATATATAATTATTGAGTGTAATTATAGATTAGGGCTTTTTTAGAAAGCTGACCCGAAAAGAACAAGCCTTATTATAATTAAATGATGGGTTAAAATTAACAAGATTTTGCCGGATAAAGCAATTGAAAAGCGCTTTTATTAACGGTTATTTTCATTAAATTATTTATCTTTAACTATATGATAGGAAAACTTTATCTTGTGTCTACGCCTATAGGTAATTATGACGATATCACCTTTAGGGCTATAAATATATTGAAATCAGTTGATTTTGTAATCTGTGAAGAATTTAAAGATGCACGCCGGCTTCTTTCTCATTATCAAATCACGAAAGAATTAGTATCTATTAATGAGCACAATGAAAATGAGAAAGATATTATTAATGATATACTCTTAA
>CAZUCY010000256.1:0-2972 GCA_964618785.1 uncultured Ignavibacteriaceae bacterium
AAAAACCGTTTTCCATTGTCATTAATGTTTAATAAAAATGTACTGATTGCGTGTGTTCCAACTCCATGTTCAAATTTTTGTCCGGCTATACTAAGTGTATTCCCTTCAACGGATTTATTTGATTGTGCCGTTCCCCAGCCGCATTCCATATTTGTAAGATCAAGTTTATCCAGCCGGATAGTCTGTGCTTTTAAAGTTAATGAACAAAATGAATACAATAGAAGAACAAAAAATAATATTTTCATGTTTTCCACCATTAATAAAATGAAGAAAGTTTATCTGAAAATTTAATTTAATAATCGGACGGAATCTAATTAAAAATTAATAATTATTTAATTAAATTAAAATTTAAAGAAGTTGTCTGATGCCAAAACTAATAGCTTTTCCTTTTATTGTACAAGCTACAGGAAAATAATTTTGCAGCTTAGAATGAATGGTATTAAAATTGGTGTTGATTACAGCTATGCAGCTATTTATATTAAAATATAAATAAAACAGAAATGAAAGGGAAAAAACATTATTTATTTTTGCCAGAAACTAAAAAAAGTCTGAAATAGTATAAGTTTATTAAAATATAAATTGAAAGGAATTTACAATGAAAATTATTCTTTTTGTATTTTTAACCATCATTTTAACCGGATGTTATTATGATAGGGGGATTAATGTGCCTTACCCTGAATCTAATACCCACAATAAATTTTCAAATGCATCTTCTCAGCAATATGTTCCGGGCGAAATAATTTTTTGGATGAAAGATTCCGTATCCTTTGAACAATTTGCCGATACTATCTATTCACTCAATAATATTTCTATAGATAATGTTACGGGCTTGCAATATACTTCCGATCTTTCACATGACAGCGCCCAAACAATAGATTCTGTGCTGAAGTCGAAGTCGTTTATTTACAATATTAAGGTTACAGCTTCAACTTTGGGAAACTCGAATAACATACTGGTTGATTTTGGAATAAGTAATTTTAATCAGAATAATTTAATTGATTGGAACACTTTAATAGCAAGATTTAAATTATTACATTCCCCATCTAATTCCCAAATTGGATTATTAACGGTTCCGATCGGACAAGAAAAGAAATGGATAAATAATTTATTGCGAACGGATTTATTCATTGGTTTAGAACTGGAAGTTATTAATCATACGTCGTTCCACTAAGGAATAATATCTGTTCAGCGGGTTGCGCATAACAATAAAAATATAGTAATGAAATAATGAAGCGATAAAACTGCAGCTCATTTATTGATATCATCAATATATTCTTTTAATAGTTATGCAATTTTAGAAAATTTTCAAATTAAAAATATTTATCATAAAACGGATATTAAAAAATGGGCAGCTTTGATAAAGATAAATTTGAAGGGGGGTTTAATCGTAAAAAGCGTGAACTTGAGAAAACTCAAACTAAGGAAGTGAGCGCATTACTTGTTAAAAATAAACTCGCAGATACAATTAACTTTTCCAGCTTTTTTGACCGGCGCATCGAAATGAATAAACGGCATTACAAAGATATTATTGAACTTGCGATATATTCATTAATCGGTTCGATACCATTTAAGATAAAAATTGATGATGACGACAGGAATGCTTTTGAAGAAATATTAAAAGAGATTTCCACAAGTTTTTTGGAGCAAGAAAAATGCAGTCTTAAAGCTGCAATGGTTTCTTATGGCAATTCAATCGACAGCAATATTGTATCCGAATCCATAAAAGAATATGAGAAGCAGATTAGTGACGTTAAAATCAGCGCCATGGAACTTCTGACCGTAAGAATTACAGATCACAATAACATCAAGTCCTGCAGCGGTGGAGAAGTTGAAAATGAACAAGCCTGGAAAAAATATAGCGCATTAATAATTATCGGGATAATTATAGTTATTATCTGTGTAGTAGTATTGTTTTTTATTTTATAGCTTCTAATAGCAAAAAATTACTTATTTATAATTAAAAGATTCCCCGGAAGTGAAAAAATTTAAATCTAACAGACTTGCCCGGCTATTTAGCGGGAATAAAATAATTTGAAATAAACTGAACTTTATGAAGGTGCAATATGAAGATAGTATTTATTGTCTACCATAATATTTTGGAAGAGAGGATTACTCGGTTATTTGAAGATTTGAAAATTGACTATTTTACCGAATGGGAAAACGTCAAAGGAAAAGGGCATTTTTCTGATGCCCATCTCGGGACAAGGGCATACCCCGGTTATAATTTTGTACGAATGATAGCATTTCAGGAAGAAAGTGCACTGAATGAACTTATCAACGGTGTGACTAAATTTAATAATGAAATAGTAAAGAATGACGATAAAATCAGGATATTCCAGATGCCGTTAGAAAAGATTTTGTGACATTTATAATTTCTCGCAATAAACTTCAGTGTTATAAATAAAGTTTACTTTTCCGTTTTGTTCGTATTGCCGGAGAAGCTTTGCAAGATTTTTTATCATCGGAATATAATAATGGTTATTTTCATCCGGTGCATACGATCAAGAAAGCGGCCTGCTTTTTAGTCCCTCAAAATCAAATGATTGCTTATTTGGAAAATTGACAACATTGTATTTGTTAAAATAATTTTCAAAGATGTCTTTATTGATGTTTGTATGGTTTACCTTACGGTAATCGGATGAAATATCTAATAAAAGGTTTTCATATTCAATCATAAACTGATTAATATCCAAAATAATTCTTAGATGATAAAAATGTTTTGAAAAATTAATTTATTCTAATGATTTATTACAATAGTGAACTCAACCCCCTTCCGTTGCCAAAGGAAGGGGAAACAAAGGCGCTGAGTTTGCCAAAATGGCTGTTTATTAAGTCATTACACAATCTATTTTAGTAGTATTCTGCACAATTTACTTTTAATTTGGACGGATATGCTAAAAGTCTTATTATTATCATTAACTATTGCATAATTGTTTCGATAATACAATTAGGTAAAGAATTTTTAATTATGG
>CAZUCY010000257.1:0-2936 GCA_964618785.1 uncultured Ignavibacteriaceae bacterium
CGGAAATAAAATCATATTTGCAGGGAATAACTCCGGCGCTAAAAAGTTTATCGACAATGAAACTGAAATGATTAACCTACAGGGCAAGCTTTTGCTCCCCGGATTTATTGACGGACATACTCACTTTATCAACGGAGGGTTTTATCTTCTGGGACTTAATCTAAGACAGGCTGGATCTATAGCTGAATTTAAGAAACTGCTGAAGGAGTATGTTAATACACATAAAGGTAAATGGATAACCGGGGGTAGCTGGGATCATCAAGCATGGGAAATAAAAGAATTGCCTGTAAAAGAAATGATCGACCCATTCACGCAAGAGACTCCCGTATTTATAGAACGGTTTGATAAGCATTTGGCGCTTGCAAATTCTTTAGCGTTAAAACTTGCAGGAATAACAAAATATACACCTGATCCGGCAGGCGGAACAATAGTAAAGGACTCGTTTTCCGGTGAGCCGACAGGCATATTAAAAGATAATGCCATGCCTTTGATTTATTCCATTATACCGGAACAGACTAAAGCGGAAGAGGACAGGGCGGTTTTAGCTGCTTTGGATGAAGCTAAACGGAATGGCGTGACCAGTATTCACGATATCACTAATAAAAATGATTTGCTTGTATACCAGCGCCTTGAAAAAACGGGAAAACTTTCATGCAGAGTATATACGCGTCTGCCAATTGCCGATTATAATAATTTAGCATGCTCCGGAATTCAGTATAATTTTGGAAGTGATAAAATTAAGCTTGGCTCATTAAAAGCCTTTTCCGATGGATCACTTGGTGCAGATACGGCATGGTTTTTTGAAAATTATTTAAATGAAAACACATCAGGGCTTCCTGCTTATACTATAATAGATGGGCGGCTTGAGAAGTGGGCTTTTGAAGCCGACGAAAATAAGCTGCAATTGTCAATTCATGCAATCGGGGATAAAGCTAACAACTATATATTGGATCTGTTTGAAAAAATTATTTCAGTAAATCCTGTGTGGGAGAGAAGATTCCGTATTGAGCATGCACAACATATTAGAGAAGCAGATATACATCGATTTGCTAAGCTAAAAGTAATTGCTTCCGTACAGCCTTACCATTTGATAGACGACGGCGTATGGGCAGAAAAGAAAATAGGCAGAGAAAGAATAAAACAAGCTTTCCCATTTAAGTCTTTAATTGACTCAGGAGTAACCCTATGCTTCGGAAGTGATTGGACTGTGGCGCCAATGAATCCCCTGCTGGGAATTTATGCCGCTGTTACACGAAGGACTCTTGACGGTAATTATCCGGATGGTTGGATACCCGGGCAAAAGATAAATACAGAGGAAGCAATTAAGGCATATACAATAAACAATGCCTATGCATCATTCGAGGAAAATATAAAAGGCAGCATAAAACCCGGCAAGCTTGCCGATTTTGTAGTAATCGATGAAGATATTCTTTCCATTGTTCCCACAAAAATTAAAGATGCATCTATTGATATGACCGTTTTTGACGGTGAAATAATTTATCAAAGAAATAAATAATATGTAAAGAGAGCAATTTTGCTTGCCTGGTGCAATATTAAAAAATTATTTCATTCCATTTAAGAAAAAAGATTAATTGGATTAATTTGTTAATACCCTTAACAGGAATAAATTCATTATTAGTTTTATCGAACTAAACCAGCCTGCAGAGTGCAATACTTTCTTTCTCCCTCGGTAAATTCAATGAGGAATTGTCAATAGTCCCTTTCTTTTATAACGGAATGATCAGGATTAACGACGCATTTCACTTCTTCCCCATGCCATGTTTGGATAATTACTCCGATTGAAGAATCGAAAACAGAAGCATTAGCTTCAAATTTTAATTTAAGATCAATTTTAAAGTTAAACCCATTTTGCATAGCAATATTCTTTGAATAATGCGTCCTATAATCGGAAATAAAATCCCTATCCACTAATTGAAAATTAGCAAATTTCCATGTTTGTTGATAAAAGCAGTGTATCGGTCAGGAAACAACGTTTGTCGGGTAGTATCTACCTTTCAGCGAAATTATGGTTAAATTGAAAATTAATTTTTGTTAGTTGTCATACACAATTTCCTATTGTATTCTTATACGGCGGATGTAACCATCTTCTGGAAATGTTAATAAAATGAAGTAATTATGGATCAAAATTCATTAGCAATATATTCCGTTGCAATTTTCTTAGGCTTATTTTTAGTCGTTATTTTATGCTCATTTATTTTTTATAAAATTAAGAATAGAAAAGCATGATTTCTTCTTAATTTTGCACTTAATAAGCAAGCGAAGATACCGGATGTCAGGCGTGACTACCGGTAGGTAGATTTATTCTTCTTTTAAAGTTAAAGTAAGTGACAAGATCTATATTTTGGACAACACGATTTAGCTATTTATTTCTTAACCATATTAAGGTAAAATATATGGAACTGTCCTCAGTAATTGTTTCTGCAGTATGCATCTTTTTTTTGGGAGCTGGTGCTGTAATCGGAGGTTCTTATTTAGCTTATAAGGTAAGAAACAGGAACTGATTTTCAATTTTCATTTTCAGCTTACTTTCAAAATGAATGCCCTCATGTTTTGGAAGTTTAATTCCTGTTACTTGCATTTCATCATTCTCATATAATATTACAAGTTATTTTTTTTAGTGTCCCGTTTGGACAGGTTATATTATTTATTTGACATCCATCCTAAAAAGATTTACGAAAATTCATTAGTTAGGAATACTATCCCTTCACAATAATTTTCTCAAGTTCTTCAAGAGATTTTCCCTTGGTTTCCGGCAGTATCTTCCAAACAAAGATGAAGAACGGAATCATCATTAAAGCGAAAAACATAAATACACTACCTCCGCCGAAGTTTGTTAATGCTATTGGGAATAAAAGTCCTATTATTGCATTCATTATCCAGTGCGTAAATGAACCCAATGCCTGTCCCTTTGACCT
>CAZUCY010000258.1:0-2871 GCA_964618785.1 uncultured Ignavibacteriaceae bacterium
TATTTTGTGTTGGCGCTGTATTCTGTGTCTGCTTACTCCTATTTTGTGTTGGCGCAACATTCTGTGTTTGTTTACTCTTATTTTGAGTTGGCGCAGTATTTTGCGGCTGCTTATTCTTATTGTTAGTCGGGGTTACACTCTTATTTTGGTTTCCTGCGTTTTTTTGTAAAACCGGTTTTACATCGCTCAATTTCATCACTTTAGAAGGAGCGGGGCTTTTTCCATTTTTGCTAACTTTTTGTACTTGAGGTCTGTATATTTGCAAAGCGCCGCTATTGAGATGTTGCCCGGGATTACTGTTATCCTGGATAGCTACGGTTTTAACCGGTGAGTGAGTGAACTTTTGTACTTCATTCCGATCTGGTCCTGCAATATAGGAACCATTTCGTCCTGCGTCGTTGTGAACATTTACAATCAATGTTGATTGGTTAATAATTGTTATATTTCGACTTCGATCAATATAATGATTGCTTATATCGGGTCTGCTAATATCACCTTCACCGACAAATGTCCAATGATCGTTTGGCTCTCTGTACCCGTTGCCGAAAGCAACAGTTATACTGATACCAGGGTCTAAAGGCGCCCAGCCGTAATAGCCGCGAGATCTTCTCCAGGATACCCATGCAGGAGCCCATTCATTACCCGGAACCCAAAGCCATCCAACATTATCATCGTATTTCCATCTGCCATAGTGGAATGGAGCCCAGCCCCAGGGATAATCGGAAACCCATGTCCAGCCATCATCGGTATATACCCAATGACCGGCAGTTGCATATGGAGTAAATCCGGAGCCAGCATCAGGTATCCAGACGTATCCGTAGTTTGGATAATCTACCCAATTGCCGTATGGACTCAATCCATCATAAAAAACTTGGTAATTTGCAGATGATTGCGCAATCGTCTCTTTCGGCATCATCCACGCACCCGTGATTAAAGCTGCCAGTATGGCAAAGATTTGTGCTATTCTCATTATATTGTCCTTTCATTGTATTGTAATTAATATATTTGTTAACTTATTCTTTTTTATTCAATTGCTTCAGCTGTTCTTACATTAATATTAAAATATGTCTGTACTCTCCGGGTTAATGATTGGAAGAAGTGTTTTGATTGTTACATTAACCCGGTAGAAAAATCCGCTAATTTCTTTCGATAATATTTCTTAAAGTGTTTTAAAAACAAACCTTGTAAAATCTCATCACCAGCATTCAAAGTTAGAAGGAGGCTATTAAACATTCTCAAAATAAAATAAAAAATTTATAACAAACTCGCTACTGCAATAACACCGGAGATAATTATTAAAATACCTGCAATCCTGTTTACCCACCGAAGCCCATCCAAATCCAGCTTCTTCCTAAAAAGTGTGACACCGGAACTAAGAGACAAAAACCATAAACATGAACCAATAAAGACTCCTGTTACAAGAACTGATCCTGAAAAAATTTTAACTTCATTTTCTAGCCCAAGTGCAGCAAACACAGCAATAAAAACAAATATGGTTAAAGGATTTGTGAGCGTGAGGAAAACAGTATAGAAGTATGATCCGGCTATTCCACTGCTGTGAATATGAAACTTAGGATCGGTAGGCTTGGCATGAAAGGTTCTTAAACCAAGAAATAAAAGGAGTGTACCTCCAATCAGCCGTATCCATATTCGCTCGGTTGTAATTACACCTGAAATAGCGGTAAATCCAAATGCGGCAATGCAGCTATAAAGCAAATCTGCAGTTGCAGCTCCAAAACCTATAATTAGTCCGCGTAATCGCCCCTCAGTAAGTGTTTTGCGGATACACATTATTCCAATGGGACCAATTGGAACTGCCATCACAAATCCAATAACAATTCCTTTAAGAAAAAGAGTCAATACCATGTTTTCATCATTATATTAATTTACTTTACTGAAAAGTTTTTGCCTCAATGCAGGTTTATTGTTTAAACCCTTCGGGATTCAATGTTAACATATAGTTATTGTCTTTCATGATTATCCGGGTTTAAAAAGCAATACTAATAGAAAGTGGAAATGCAGAAGTAATTTTTACGGGTGAATCACTTTGCTCATGATGATCCACCACCCATGTTCCGACAAAGTAACCAAGCGCAGCCCCTGCAAAAGTATCTGATGTCCAATGCTGATCCTGATAAACGCGGGAAATCATAGTAACCACTGCGGGTACATAAGCCAGCACTTTCAGAACGGGTGAATCGGCGTTTCTTGAAAGAACAGTTGAAAGAACAAATGCTACTGTAGAATGACCGCTTGGCATCGATTTGCTATCCTGGTCAAATATTGAATTGAAAGGCCTGAAAAAACTGTTACCTTCGTTTTTATAAGGTCTTGATCTGCCGATTGCAAGTTTTAGAACAAAAGAAAGAGCCCCTGCATAAAGAGAAGCCTGCCCTATTTCATAAGCAATTTTTCTTGTCCCGATATCATTAGTTATAAGTGAATATGCTGCATACCCGCCAAACAATATTACGGGCGTATATATTTCCCCCCACACTCTGCCGGAAACGATTGGAATGCTGTAGTAATATCTTTGATCTTTCAAAACTGCCGTGCGAATAGGCTGATCAGCTTGTGAAACTAAATATGTCCCTGCGCCTACTAATCCTAATGTCAGCCAATCGTCGCCATCCCATTTAACAGGCTGCTCAACAAAGTCAACGGTTTCACTGCCGAATTGAGAAAAAGTATATTTTAATTGTGCGGAAACAGAAGATTCGCAAATGAGAAATAAGGAGAGCGATAAATATAATGTCTTGCACATATCATTGCCTTTTCTTTTGAATGGTGTAAGAGCAGACTATAACTATTTTCACTTTCTAAACTTAAAATCTTCTATATAAATCTGCACAAATAATTTCTGTTCGGTTC
>CAZUCY010000259.1:0-2767 GCA_964618785.1 uncultured Ignavibacteriaceae bacterium
CAAAGGAATTTTTTAAATAAATGCCCGAATCAGAATTAAGATGGTACGTGGTTAGGACTTTTTCAGGTCATGAGAATAAAGTTAAAAACTTAATTGATGGAGAACTTTGCAATAATGAAAAATTGCGCGCTAAAATTGAGAATGTACTTGTTCCTACCGAAAAGGTTTTTGAAGTAAAAGATGGGAAGAAAAAAAGCAAAACAAAAAACTTTTTTCCCGGTTATATTTTGATACAAGCTGATTTAGACAACCAGGTAAAAGATTTTATTCTTAATACGCCTTCGGTTATGGGATTTTTAGGAACTAAAAATAACCCTAATCCCTTGCAGCCGGAAGAAGTGAAGAGAATTGTCGGTAGAATTACACAAGACGAATCAACCGAAAGGATGGAAACAATATTTAGGAATGGCGATATTGTTAAAATAGTGGATGGGCCATTTAATAATTTTTCCGGAACCATACAGGAAGTAAATGAAGAAAAAATGAAAATCAAAGTAATGGTTTCCATATTTGGCAGAAAGACTCCTGTCGAAATTGATTTCGTTCAAGCAGAAATAGATAAATAATTAAGTATTTATTCCAATAGGAAAGTCATATGGCTAAAAAGATAACTGGATATATTAAATTACAAATTCCCGGTGGAAAAGCTACTCCGTCTCCTCCGGTTGGTCCGGCATTAGGACAAAAAGGTGTTAATATTATGGAGTTCTGCAAACAGTTCAATGCAAGAACTTCAGATAAAGATGGTTTAATTATTCCCGTAGTTATTACGGTTTTTTCTGATAAATCTTTTATTTTTGTAACAAAAACACCGCCTGCAGCAGAATTGCTGAAGAAAGCTGCAAAAGTTGAAAAAGGTTCTGCAGAACCGCACAGAAATAAAGTTGCTAAAGTTTCTAAAACACAAGTAAAAGATATTGCACAGCTTAAAATGCCCGATCTTAATGCTTTTGATATTGAACATGCTATGAGCATGGTTGCCGGCACTGCAAGAAGTATGGGTATTACTGTAGAAGATTAATTAATAGTTTCAAGCGTAAGCTTAAAAGGAAACAGAGAAATGCTTAAATCAAAAAGAAATAAAGAAATTAGTAAAGCCATAGATAAGGCTAAGGATTATTCACTTGAAGAAGCTATAAAGATTCTCAAGGAGCAGTCAAAAGTAAAGTTTGTTGAAACTTTGGATTGTGCTATAAGATTAGGTGTTGATCCTCGGCATGCTGACCAAATGATAAGAGGAACGGTATCTCTTCCTCATGGAACCGGAAAGCAGGTAAGAGTTTTGGTTGTAGCCAAAGGCATAAAGATTCAGGAAGCATTAGATGCTGGGGCAGATTTTGCTGGTTTTGATGAATATCTTGAGAAAATAAAGGGTGGGTGGGCCGAAATTGATGTTATTGTTGCTGCCCCGGATACAATGGCTGAACTTGGAAAGCTTGGCAGGATTTTAGGACCTAAGGGACTTATGCCAAACCCTAAAAGTGGTACTGTAACTATGGAAGTTGGCAAAGCCGTTAAAGAAGTTAAAGCAGGAAAAATTGAGTTCCGAGTTGAAAAAGCCGGAATCGTACATACTTCCTTAGGCAAATTAAATTTTGAGGCCGATATGCTTGTTGAAAATACAAGGGCTTTTTTAAATACTATTATCAAGTTAAAACCGGCGTCTGCAAAAGGTCAATATATAAAAAGTCTTTTCCTTTCCAGTACAATGGGACCGGGCATAAAAATTACCAAAGACGAGATTGCAATACGTCAATAATTAAATAAAAAGTTTACGCACTCAAAATAAATGCTTCTAACCGACACGTTTAAATTTAATCTGTTATGGGAAAAAAATGAATAAGAATGAAAAAAAAGAAATCATTTCCGTGGTTAAAGAAATGATAGAAAATTCATCTGCGGTTTATCTTACAGATTACACCGGAATTAAAGTATCTGATATTAGCTATATACGAAACGACTTTCGTAAAGAAGGCGTTAATTATAAAGTGATTAAAAATACATTATTCAAGCGCGCGATTGATGAGACCGGTAAATATGGTAAATTAGTAGATTATTTAACTGGAATGACAGGATATGTATTTGCTTCAAATAATCCTGTTGCTCCTGCTAAAATTATCAAAAAGTATTTTGATGAAAAACAAAAGTTAGCTCTTAAAGCTTGTTACATTGAGGATCAATTCTATTCCGGTGACCGACTTAATGTTCTGGCTTCACTTCCATCAAAGAAAGAAATTGTAGCAGGTATTTTAGGCAGCCTTAATGCTTCGATATCAGGAGTGGCAGGCGCTATCAATGCTGTTATGAGAGATATTGTTAGTGTTGTAGACCAAATTTCTAAGAAACAAGCAGCATAAATAAAATTTTAAAAAATAATTATTAGGAGAAAAAAATGTCAGAGAAAGTCACTGAATTAGTTGAGAAAATAAAAGGTTTATCCCTCGTAGAAGCATCGGAATTAAAGAAAGCTTTAGAAGATGAATTTGGAGTATCAGCAGCAGCTCCCGTAGTTGTTGCAGGTGCAGCTCCTGCTGCCGCCGCTCCTGTAGAAGAAAAAACCGAATTTGATGTAATTCTTAAAGCTGCCGGCGAAAAGAAAATTAATGTCATCAAAGTTGTAAGGGCACACACAGGTTTAGGCCTTAAAGAAGCTAAAGATTTAGTCGATGGTGCTCCAAAGACGGTTAAAGAAGCTATCTCAAAGGATGAAGCTGAAAAACTCAAAAAAGAGTTTGAAGAAGCTGGCGCCACCGTAGAGATAAAATAA
>CAZUCY010000260.1:0-2767 GCA_964618785.1 uncultured Ignavibacteriaceae bacterium
AAATCCGCTTAGTTTTGGGGATACATTCTTTTATTTTTCGATAGGTTATTACTATTAAAAAAATTTAATTTCTTCTTTGGCTAAAGCCAGATATATTTCGTAATTAGTAAATTCCGATATAAATTTGCCCGCAGGTGCTGGAACAATTTTAAATATTTTTTGTGCGAAATTAGTGATTAAAGATAAGTATTAATTTCCTTCTCTCAAATAGATCTCTCCAAGTTTTTTAAAGTTCGAACCTTTTTCTATTTCACCTCTATTAGTTAAAAGGGCTGCAAGCGCAAAGCAGAGTGGGCTTTTAATTTTAACACATGCTATACCGTCCTCAATAATTTTTGTGACTATTTCAAATCCGGGAATATTAAGTTCATTATTGTACATTTTAGCAATTGCAAGATATGGTTCTTCGGAGGCAGGTTTGATCTTAGCTGCCTTTTGAAAGTACTGAAGTGCGCTTTCGTTATGTTTGCCGTAAGTAGAAATGGATTCTAATAATTGACCGACACAAAAACATATATTATATGAAAGATTAGGGGATTCCTTACAAATTTTTTCAGTAAACATGATAATTTCATCGACGGAAAGAGCTTTATTCCTGAGTAAAATTTTATATAATTCTTCATCATGTATTTCCCTTTCTATAGCAACCCTAAATGTATCGAATAATTCATCGGGTGAATTAGAAGTCCTGAATATTTCTTCCAGATTTTGCTTTAGATTGGAATCCATAATTAGAGTAAATTATTTTAATTTTTGGCAACTCTTTTCACAGCAATTTTATTTTATTATTTTTTCTTTTTAACGACAGAGTTATATAATTCTAAATATTTCCGTGCAGAAGTTTGCCAAGAGAAATTTTCATTCATCCCATTCATCTGAATTTTATTCCATGTTTTCTTATCGGCAAAAGTATCTATAGCTTTCTTTATAGATTCAAGAAGAGTCTTAAAGTGATAATTATAAAATGTAAATCCTGTTCCTATTTCATTTCCCTTTAACTTATATTCGAACCAGTCGAGCACTGTATCGGCAAGTCCGCCAATTTTTCTAACGATAGGAACGGTACCATATTTTAAGCTGTATATCTGATTTAAGCCGCATGGTTCATAAAGAGAGGGCATTAAAAACATATCAACACCTGCTTCAACAAGGTGCGAAAGTTCATTATTAAAGCCGATGTAAACGGCAACTTTATCAGGGTAAGCTAATTGAAGGTTTCTAAACATTTCCTCATAACGATCCTCGCCGCTTCCTAGAATTATCCATTGGGCGTTTAACTTCATTAAATCTTCCGAAGCATCTTCAACCAGGTCGAATCCCTTTTGGCTTACCATTCTTGATACTATTCCAACAACTGGAGTATCGTTGTTAAATCTTAATCCAAATTTATTTAAAAGATATTGTTTATTTTTTGTTTTTCCTTCGTGATTATTTAAAGAATAATGGAACGGTATAAATTTATCAATCTCCGGGTTCCATTCTGAATAATCGACGCCATTCAAAATACCATAGAGGTGTTCTTTTCTTTGCAGGAGGACAGTTTCCATTCCATTTCCGAATTCCGAGGTTAATATTTCTTTTGCGTATGTTTTGCTTACGGTATTTATAACATCGGAAAACATTATTGCGGTTTTCATAAAAGAAAAATCACCCAGGTACTCAATCGGGCTTTCAGGATAAAATAATTGTTCTTTGATCAAGGCATTATTAATTGTATTTTTTGAAAACCTTCCTTGGTATCCTATATTGTGAATAGTAAAGAGGGTTGCAGTTGATTTAAATAATATATCCCAGGCATAATTTTCTTTTAAGTACAGCGGTATTAAACCAGTTTGCCAGTCATTGCAATGTATTAAATCAGGGGACCATTTTAATCTTTGAAGCGCCTCTAAAACCCCGCGGCAAAATAGTATAAACCGCTCATCTTCATCAAAGCCATCAGTATAAATCTGGTCTCTGTGGAAATAATGCGGGCAATCAATAAAATTTACTTCAATAGAAGAGCCTGGCAGAATAGATTGATAAACATGTGCAAAACGTGTGTGGTTAAAAATTTTGATGGGAATTTCGCCAATTTCCCAATTGTAATGTAATCCGAATTCAGATTCTTCAATTGAGTAATATTTGGGAATAAAGAGTTTTACTTCGCAACCTAATAGTTCAAGAGCTTTAGGGAGGGAGCCCGCAACATCTGCTAAACCGCCTGTTTTGGCATAAGGGACAGCTTCAGAACATATGAAAGCAATTTTCATTATGAAAAAATCTTAAAAATTGTGTTTATAGATTAAGTTAACTAAAACTTCAATCCGCGAAAGATTTTACCGACAATTTATTTTTAATTGTCGTTAAGTTTTATTTGCTAAACAGAATGTTTAATTTTGTTTTACTCAAATATAAGATAAAATTTCAAAATTTTGGGTGACTAATATGCTAAAGCAAGAAATTCAAATTTTTACTATAGGCAAATCAGAAAAAAAGCCGATAATATTTATTCACGGCTTTCCATTTGACCATCATATGTGGGAGAAACAAACAGATGATTTAAAATCCTTATATTATTGTGTTGCTTATGATATTCGTGGATTGGGTGTTTCCTCTGTCGGCGACGGTCAATTTACAATGGAGTCTTTTGTGGATGATTTAGAATTTATTATAAATGATTTCAAGCTTGACAAACCTGTTTTGTGCGGGTTGTCAATGGGGGGATATATTGCATTGAGAGGCGCTGAGAGAATGGAATATAAACTTGGCGGACTAGTGCTTTGTG
>CAZUCY010000261.1:0-2753 GCA_964618785.1 uncultured Ignavibacteriaceae bacterium
CCGGGCAAATAAAATATACATCAAAGGATTTTGCATCATCACAGGATGTAAGATGGTGCCCGGGATGCGGTGATTATTCAATTCTTGCACAGTTTCAGCGAACAGCTCCAGATCTAAATATCAGAAAAGAAAATATGATCTGGGTATCCGGCATCGGCTGTTCTTCGCGTTTTCCATATTATATGGATACTTATGGATTTCATAGCATACACGGGCGTGCAACTGCTATTGCTACAGGCGTTAAACTGAATAAACCGGAGCTTTCCGTGTGGGTTGCGACCGGCGACGGAGACCTCCTCAGTATCGGCGGAAATCATTTTATTCACGCCTGCAGGAGAAATATTGATATAAAGATTATTCTGTTTAATAACAGGATTTATGGATTAACAAAAGGGCAGTATTCGCCTACTTCAGAAAAAGGCAAGAAAACAAAAAGCACTCCGTTTGGAAGTGTGGATTTTCCATTTAATCCTGTAGCGCTTGCTTTAGGATCTGACGCCACGTTCATAGCAAGAACTCTTGACAGAGATGCAAAGCACCTTCAGGAAATGATGAAAAGAGCATCGGAACACAGTGGTACCGCTTTTATTGAGGTGTTTCAGAACTGTAACATTTTTAACGATGGGGCTTTTTCAATTTACACGGAAAAAGAAACTAAAGCTGATAACGTTATTGTCCTTGAGCATAGTAAACCAATGATCTTTGGTAAAAATAAAGATAAAGGCATTAAACTTAACGGGCTTGAGCCGGAAATTATCGATTTGAGCGATGGTAATAATTCAATAAATGATGTTTGGGTTCATGATGAGTTTGATAAGAATTCAGCAAGAGCACATATTATCTCACAACTTTCCGAAAAAACGGGATTCCCAATGCCTATAGGAATCATAAGGCAAATTTCAAAATCGACTTACAATCATGATTTCCACAATCAAATTGAAAACATAAAAAAAGAAAAAGGGAAAGGCGATCTTAAAAAATTGTTATTCAGCGGTAATATGTGGGAAGTCAATTGATTATTGGAGTATAAATATTGACCAATAAATAAAAATCATTTCTGTAGTCATTTATAGAATTTTGTCTGGGACTCATTTCCTACTTAATTAAATAGCTTGCGAGATAAAAAATATCTATTTTAATTCTTTATTTTTCAATAACTTATTACACTATCAATATGATTGATTTTTTTCAGCTAAAGCAAATACTTCAGGAAAATAACTCGTTCCTTCTTACAACTCACGTCAATCCGGATGGAGATGCAATTGGTTCCGAAATTGCGCTGAATTATATTTTAAAGGAACTCGGTAAGAAAGTTTATATTTTAAATCATAGCGCTACACCTTACAACCTTGAATTTCTTGATATCGATAGAGTAATTGAAAAATATGATGAGCACATACATAAGCACATTTTTGATGAAGTTGATGTTCTTATCGCTGTCGATTTCAATAGGCCGGATCGAATTGTTAGCATGCAAAGTGGGTTTGATAAATCTACTAAAATAAAAATCTGCATAGACCATCATGAAGACGGTGCAGCTTTTGTTGATTACTTCTTTTCCGATGTTTCATACAGTGCTACGGGGCATATAATTTATGATTTAATCAAAAAAACAGGCATCGTAAAATTACAGTTTAAAACAGCGCTCCCGTTATATGCAGCAATTATGACTGATACAGGCTCTTTTAAGTTTGAAAGAACTACTCCTGAACTTCATTATTTAGTTGCGGATCTGCTGGATAAAAACGTGGTTCCCGGTGATGTGTTCGATAAAATTTATGACCGGAGTAAATTCAGCAAAATAAAACTTACCGGCGCAGCATTAGAATCAATGCAGCTTTACGGTAAGGATATGAAGATTGCTTATATTGTTCTTAAACAGGAGACATTTAAGAAACTTGGAGCTTTTGAGTCGGATACGGACAATCTTGTTAATTATACTTTATCTGTTGAAGGTGTTGTAATAGGCTTGATGTTTATGGAGTTGAAAGAAGGTTTTAAAGTAAGTTTTAGGTCAAAGGGTACAATACCGATGAATAAACTCGCCGGTGAATTTGGCGGCGGCGGACATATAAATGCCGCAGGTGCAAGAATTCATAATGCTGAATTGGAAGAGTATATTCCAAAAATATTAAATAAAGCAGAAGAATATTTGAAAAGTAATTCAGGAAACAATAATGTTTAAATTAAAAGCAATTTCAGGCGGGAAAAGAATTTTATATAAACCTTTCAGTGTAAGTTTAAAATATCTTATTGACGAAAAAAAATTATTCAAAAGTTTTGAAAATCTCTTACGGGTTTCAAATTTTAAAATATCCGAATTACAGAAACAAAATTTTCTTTCAAAAGACGGAAGCAATATTAGAATCTCAAACTACAATGGCAAGCCGGATGAATTGATTATCTCAAAAATAAAAGTTGATGAAAAATTTTCTGCTGACTACTTTAGAAACCATCTTGCGGGTTTTATTCAGAGCCTTGAAAATGAAAAAGTTAAGAACCTGCATATATTTATTCCTAAGTTTGACCATTTCAAAAAATACTTTGATGAGGAAGAATATTTTTACAGGACTTTTATAGAGGGAATTTATCTTGGCAATTATACGTTTGATAAGTATATCAAGCAGAAAAAATCCGTCAGGGAGCTTGAAGTATATTTCCATTCAGATAATGAAAGGAAATTAAACGCTGCAATTGAAAAATCACTAAAAGTGATTGAAGGGGTAAATTTTGCTAAAGATTTGCAAAATGAA
>CAZUCY010000262.1:0-2731 GCA_964618785.1 uncultured Ignavibacteriaceae bacterium
AGTAAAATTACCATCGATGATCGCTAGTAAATTCCCTCCTGTTTGAACATCTCCATTTAACATTAAATCTAAAGCTTTTAAATAAATGCTATTTACCCCTTCCATAGTTCCCAGTTGATAAATTTGCTTAGCAATTATCGATAATTTGCTTTTAGAAATTAAACTTCCAAGATTAACAAATCCTTGCTCAGTAATAATTGTTGCGGCTTGTTCAGCTATTATTTTACCTTCTTTAAGGTTTTGAATAGCTTCTTTACATTTTATGCTAAGGGTTTTAGCTTCTATACTGCCACTATTAATAAACCAATCACTGGTAATAGTAACAATTGGAGCTGATGTATTAACAGAATTTCTTGTTTCATTTTGTGAATTTTGTAATAAAAAATCTAAAATATTTTGACCAGTGTATCCAGGCTGTAAAACTGCACCATTATAATGATCAACGTTGTTATAATAGACAAAGATTGGCTCTCCTGGATGTCCAAGTTGGCTTAAAACTTGCCTATTAACTATATTACCATTACGATCTATAGTAATAATTGGCCGGTTTAATAATTTAATTAATATAGATATTTCTAAATCATCTGCCCATTCATTGCCATTTCTAACTGCTGAAATATAATCTTGGATCGTCTCCCGTGACGAAGATGTGAAAAAAACTTCATATTGATCAATATGGGTTTCAATTTCATCAGCAACTAATCCTCGCAATTCTCTAACATCTCGATTAAGATATAATGCAACTGCATGATATAGGCAATGACCATCTCCAGGTACTGGGGTATATCTTAAGCCAGGTACATTATACGGTTGCCCTTCATTTTGTAAGTGTTCTTCTGTTGAGGAAATTGAAGAAACTTCCGATCTTGCTTCTTGTGAAATTCCTCTAATTACCCCTTCCTGAACAACGCCTTTAGCTTGTAAATGAACTTTTTTACTTGCTTCTACTAAACTATCTTCTTCTAAAGCCAAAAATTCTTTTGCTTTTAAATACACACGTTCTGCCTTAAAAGTTCCTTGACTGCTAAGGGCAAATTCTGAGGCAAGATGTATAGATTTAGCAGCAGAAATTTTAGAATCTTGCAAGGTAGCTATACAATTTGAAGCTTTTGCAGTGATGGTATCACTTATACTGGTAAGTTCTCCAGCATTAACTATAATGGTAGCTCCTAATAGCTGGATTGCTTTTTCGGCGGTAATTTTACCAGTTTTTTCATTTTCAATAATTTGCTTAACTTTAATTGTTAAAACTGTTTCTGCTTTTAAATTTCCTGTATTTGTTAATGAACCTGCAATTAAAGTTAATGCTTCTTTTGAAGTAATTTTCCCTTGTTCATGATTATGCAATACCGAAGTAGCCTCAATATGAAGTTTATATTTTGAATCGATTGTTCCAAAATTAGCTAATTCTTTGGTTTCTGATCTAAATTGCCCTGCAGTTATAGTTCCTGTTGCTAATTGTTTAAACCATTCAGCTGCTGTAAGGGTTACTTGACCTTCCTCTTCAATTTTTCCTGCATTTTCTAATACTAGCCCGGCAGTGATAAGGAGCTCTTCTTTTGCAACAACTTTGCCTTGTTCTAAATTTCTAAAAATACTTGCAATATTAGCTTGCATTTTTCCAAAAGCCTCAATAGTTCCACTATTTTCTGCAACTTTAGCATTTAATTCTAAATTAGTACCCGCTTTTAAAATACCCGTTAGTAAATTAGTAAAACTTTCTCCTAGTTCTATAGTTAACTGTCTACTTGCTTCAATACGGCCACTATTAGAAGCAGATCGTGCTACAATATTAACATCCTGCCCAACTATCTTTCCTTCTGCTAGTTGGGTTAAATTGGTTACAGCTTTAAGTAATAATTGTCCATGAGAACTAATTTGTGCAGAAGTTTCTATTTCTCCTCCAATAAGTTTAAGGCTTTCTTCACTAGTAAGATCACAATCAGCCTCGGTAATAAGCCTTGCAGCAGCTTTAAGTAATGCAGTTCCTTGACTTTTTATTTCTCCTGCTACATCTAGATCCCCTTTAGATAGCATGGTTAAACTTTGTTGAGCAACAGCTCTTGCTAATGGTGACTGGGTTAATTTAATTACTGCCTTTAATAATAAAGCCTGTTTAGACTCTATTGTTCCTTGGTTTGCTATTTCTCGTGCATTTAAAGTTAAAAATCGACCTGCATACATTTTACCAGAAGCAAGATTAGCAATTTCACCATAACTTTTAATGAAAAGTTCTAAAGCTTTCATTATTCCTGCATTACGTACCTCCGACCATGCTTCTATTTTTGCACTACCAACACTATCTAATTTCCCGGTTGCTGTTTGAATTAAAGTTCCAACATAAGCTTCTAATTTTCTAGCTTTAATTTGTCCAGCATTTTGCCAACTATCAAATACTCTAATATGAGCACTTGGTGCTGAAATAACCCCAGAAGAGGTATTGGTAAGAGAATTAGAGCTAAGCTCTAATTCTCTAGCTGAATTAATTATTGCCTCATTAATAATTGCTTTAGCAACAGCAAGTTGTACTTGTAAGTCAGAACTGATCCTAGCCCCAGTTTTATTAAGCAGATCTGCTCCAAGCTTAAGATCAACTTTAGTATGTCCTTTTATTTCACCGAAATTACTTAATCTCCCCACATTTAAAATTCTAACTATATTATCACTATCTATAACGCCTTCATTGGTATTAATGATCCCCTTAGAACCACAACAGAAAACATCTGCTAAG
>CAZUCY010000263.1:0-2724 GCA_964618785.1 uncultured Ignavibacteriaceae bacterium
TTAAGCCGTCTTTATTAGTAAACTTTATTGAATTTGAAATTAAGTTTTGCAATACCGAATGCAGCATATTAGGATCGGCTGAAACAAAAATGTCTTTATATGTCTCGTTAACAAGAGTTATATCCTTTAATTTGGCATTTCCTAAAAGAAGATTTATAACACTTTCTGTCTTATCATATAGATTTATTTTCTCCGGATTAAATTCCGCCTGCCCGGTTTCCAGTCTAGACCAATTCAGTAAATTTTCAAGCAGAGTATATTCATTTCTTAGAGCACTATAAATTCCTTTATTATAATTTTTTATTTCATCCGGCGTTAAAGATTCAAAGTCATTTACCATAATTTCGGAAATACCGAGAAGGGCATTAAACGGACTTTTTAAATCATGTGCAATAATAGAAAACAATTTATCCTTTCTCTCATTTAACTCTTTTAATTCCTGAGAATATTTCTCTAATTTTTCTTCGGCAAGTTTGATTGAAGTTATATCTCTTGACAGTCCGACTAAACCTGTACATATACCTTTTTTAGTAATAATAGGCACTTTAGTGGCAGTAACCCAGCGATACTCTCCTTCGGCTGTTTTAATTTTTTCTACTTTTGCAATCATAGGAATTATTGATTTCATAATTTTCTGTTCGTCTTCATAAGCTGCTGCAGCATGCTCCATTTCAAAAAAATCCAAATCACTTTTGCCGACAGCTTCTTCCGGGTTGGAAATTCCCATAACTCTTGCCTAAGCGTTATTTACCTTTGTAAATTTAGAATCATTATCTTTAAAATAAATAGTGTCTGGTATGTTGTCCAATAATGCCTGAAGCAGGTCTCTTTCTTTTATTAAGCTTTCTTCTGTGATTATCTTATCGGTAATATCTTCTTTAATTGCGATGAAGTTAGTTATTACTTCTTTTTCATTTATTATTGGTGAGATAGAAACATATTCCCAGTAAAGCTCTCCATTTTTCTTTTTGTTATGTAATTCACCGCGCCATTCCTTACCAGAAATAATGGTATCCCAAAGAACTTTATAATCACTTTTTGATTTTTCACCAGAATTAAATATCCTTGGATTTTTGCCAACTACTTCTTCTAATAGATAACCAGTAATTTCCGTTATTTTAGGGTTTATATATTCTATATTTCCTTTTGTATCTGTAATTATGATAGAGACAGGACTTTGTTCAACTGCTCTGGATAATTTACGTAATTCATTTTCAGCACGTTTCCGTTCGGTGATGTCGCGGTCAATGCCTATAGTGTACGCCTTTCCCCGCCATGAGATTGATTTGCCTATATATTCAATAACATTTTCCTTTCCATCAGGTCGAATCCATGAGAAAGAGCCCTGAAATGAAGTTCCTTTATCTAAGGATTCCAGTCGATTTTTATTTGCATTATCATCAAGTGTTATCTGAAGCACTAGAAGGCTATCCAGTCGAAATAGTTCCTCACGGCTTCTGCCCGCCATTGCAGCGTATCTTTCATTACACTCGACGATTTTTCTTTTAAAGGGGTCAGGGTCTTCAATACAAAGGCAAATGCCGTCAAACGCATTCTCAAACAACATTCGAAATCTTTCTTCGGATTCCCGCATTTCCGTTTCCATCCTCCTGCGTTCCAAGCGGTTTCGAAGGGCGGTGACACCGAAAGCTAAATCACTCGCAAGTTCTTCCAAAAAAAGAATTTCATCATGAGTTATGGCATTAGGTTCCGCTGAATAAATTTGAAGTACACCGAAAACTTTTAAGTTTTCATCCTTAAGAGGCAAGGCGATACTAGAGCGATATCCGTTTTGCAAAGCGCTTTCGCGCCATGGAGCCATATGTGGGTCGGTTGTGAAATCCTGAACATAGCTTATTTTACCACTTCGAATAGCTTTCCCTGTAGGTCCTTGTCCGAGCTCCGAGTCTTTTGCCCAGGTAAGCCTTGTGCTTAAGATATACCCGCTATCGAACCCGAACAAAGCCACGGGGCGCACGGTTTTAGCAACATCATGCTCGACATATCCTACCCAAACCATCCGGTAACCTGCCTCAACGCAAATATTGCGGCAGATTTCATTGAGTAAGGTTTGTTCGTCAGCTGACCGTAAGAGAGTCTGGTTGCAATTGCTGATTGCCCGCAGCTTACGATTCAATTGGTGCATTTCTTCTACCCGGCTGTCGCTAATTTTCCGGCTGGTTTTTTCAAGACGGGAAACTTTTCTTTGCAGTGATTTAAGTTCTTTGAGCAAGTCTTTCTTTGATCTTGCTTCCTTTTTCATATATGCCTCATAAAATTTAGAAGGACAATCAAATATAATATTTTGGTAGATACTAAATATTAAATAATACTACTTAATATATCGGGAGCAAAGTAGTTTTGTAATATTTAATTTAATTTTTATAATATTACTTTTTAAGCTTATTATAAATAGTCTTAATGACATAACCCGGTCAGTCACTAAAATTTTATAGGGATTTTAACTTTTAAGCCATGTTAAGTAATCGAAATTATATAGATATTTATTAAACACCAAATACTCGATAAAATAATAGATTGCAAGTATTATATAAGTTGAATTGAATAAAATTATTCTGATGTGATACTAAACAAAAGCAACGATATTTTTTACTTATTTGATATTTTCTTTGCAAATTGATTTTTTATACTGTATTTTAAAAAACATTTATAAACAAAGAGGTACCAGAGATGAATAAAACAAAACTATTTTTTATTACTTTT
>CAZUCY010000264.1:0-2667 GCA_964618785.1 uncultured Ignavibacteriaceae bacterium
CTTATAACCCACCAATACGGTTTCAAGTATGTTTATGAGTATAGTAGTAATGAGCTTCCTACGGGTATTTTAATGGCTTCATTCTGGGGTGGACAGGAAGGCAGCTTTATGCTATGGTTAGTACTGACAACAATTGTCGGATTAATTTTACAGTCATATTCCTCCAAGCGCGGCGATCTTGAACCGAGAGTAATGAGCGTATTTGGTTTAGCTGCCGCTTTTATTCTGCTAATGGTTTCTCCGTTATTTAAGAATCCTTTTGTCTATTTATGGGCAGAGCCTATTTATATCGGGATAAAAAATATAAACCCTGCTTTGGCACATTTGCCTGCTTTACAGAATTTTCTCTTCAGCGACGGTTCTTCCGGTCAGCAATATATAAAAATGAATTCGGATTTATATTCATTATTAACCACATCAGGAATTACCTTAAAAGAATTTGTAATAAACGGTAAGGGCTTAAACCCCCAGCTGACTAATTTTTGGATGCAGATTCATCCCCCGATTTTATTTTCCGGCTTTTCGATGTCTACTGTTCCGTTTTGCTTTGCAATGGCAGCTATGATGAAAAATGATTACAGGGATTGGGTAAAACAGGCTTTCCCCTGGCTGCTTGCAGCTTGCGGAATTCTGGGGCTGGGCATAATGATGGGCGGATATTGGGCTTATGAAATGCTTGGGTGGGGCGGTTATTGGGCGTGGGACCCGGTTGAGAATTCAAGTCTTATTCCCTGGTTAGTCGGCGTAGCCGGCATTCATACACTGCTTGTCCAGAGAAAAAGTCAGTCAAAGGGAGAAAGCATAGGTAAATTTGCTATGACAAATTTAATCCTTTGTATGATGATGTATGTTCTTGTAATCTATAGTACTTTTCTAACAAGAAGCGGTGTTCTTGGTGATGCTTCGGTTCATTCATTTGTAAACCCGGGAACGATGGTTTATTTGTTCTTAATAATTTTTGTCGGTACATTTTTATTTTTAGGGTTCGGGACACTTGCATACCGGTGGAAATATTTAACTCTTCATGCTAAGAGCGATGAAAGCATTCTTTCGAGAGAACTTGCCCTGTTTACAGCCTCTGTTGTTTTATGCGCCTCTGCAGTAATAGTGCTTGTAGGTACTTCTGCGCCTATTTTCGGGCATTCAGTTGATGCAAGCTTCTATAATTCTATGCATATACCTATAGCAATTTTAATAGGACTTCTTAACGGCTTAAGTTTATTAATAAAATGGAAAACAACCAAGCCGCATGACCTGTTAAAAAAATCATTATTCTCAGCCTCAGCTGCATTGATATTAACAGTGTTAATTATTCTATTCGGCGGAATAAGCGATATTCTTGTAATGATTTTAATTTTAGCAACAACCTTCGCGTTAATTGTTAATTTGGAAATACTAATAAAAGTTATACGCGGTAACCGGAAAATGATTGGCGCTTACATTGCGCATATAGGTATAGCGCTATTTTTACTCGGCGTTATCAGTTCTTCAATTTACAGCAGGGAAAACGACATCGATTTAATTAAGAATGAGCCTAAAACTGTTCTTGGTTATAAGATGACTTTTACCGGTTATCACACTATCGAGAATCAGACAAAATATGCCTTTAACATAAAAATTTCAAGCGGCAGCAATGAATATGAAGTTAACCCGGTAATGTACATAAGTGAATTCAACAACGGACTTATGAGAGAACCTGCTATTTTATCCATGGCAGCAAAAGATATATATGTTTCCCCTTTAGGCTACGAAGACGGTTCCACCAACAAAACGGAGGGCAGGCAAATTTCTTTAACAATAGGCAGCTCGGCAGATTTTAACGGCGCTAAGGTAGCTTATAGTAGCTTCATAGCTCCCGATATGAGTATAATGCAAAGCGGCGGTGATTTCCAAATGGGCGCACAGCTTGTTTTAGAAAAAGACGGTAAAACATATAATGTTGAAGCTCTTATGAAAAAAGAGGGGCGGGACGTGAAATTTGCCCCTGTGGAATTAAAAGAAGCAAATATTAGAATTCAATTACAAAAAATCGATCCGTCATCTCAAAAAGCAGATTTAATTTTTTCTGAAATAAACAGCGCTAATGCACCAGCCGCACCTAAAGAAGCGCTGACTATTTCTGCCAGCACAAAGCCTTTTATTAATCTTGTTTGGACGGGGATTTTGGTAATGGTAATCGGGTTCATAATTTCCGTTGTAAGAAGGCTGAAAGAATCATTTGTGTAATTTTTTAATAATCAGCCCTGCCAGCTTGTAAGCCTCCGTCTTAATGGGCAGGCTTGTCTGCCTGTTTGCTCATCCGGCGGCTGATTTTTCCTAAACTGTCCACTCAAAAAAACCTTCGGGGTTTTCAGGCATAGCCATCACTTCGCGGCGAAACGCCTGAAGTTTAGATCGCAACTCTATTATAGTCCGGTTAAAATAATAGTCTGAACCGCTGATTTTCATATGATTAAAATGATGTTGTCATTTATTCCCATAGCTAAAGCTATGGGCTGCCTAATTGGTGTCAATGCTATTATAGTCCGACTAAAATATGAATCAGTTTAATCAGTAGAATCAGCGGTCATAGCATCAATTCTATAGTAGTTCGGTTAAGACCCAAAGCGTTACAAGATGTAACGAGTTGATATAGCCGTTTCAATTCTATAGTAGTTCGATTAAGAC
>CAZUCY010000265.1:0-2662 GCA_964618785.1 uncultured Ignavibacteriaceae bacterium
GAGGATGAGGATTGCTGTTACCCATTATCGAGCCTTTATTCTCGAATATTTGCACATGATTTATTTCATGCCTCGAACCTAAAGTTCTATATTCATCGCAAAATGCAGATATTACTATTTCAATATCATTTTCATTCATTTCGGCTAAAGTCAAATCATGTCTGGGAGAAAAATTTACTACTCTGCAGATACCCGTTTCATTTTCGGCAATCAGCAAATTGTTTTTGTTTATCATAGAATCATGTACATTTTCTTTAAGAGCCGAAAAGTCATTTGTAAAAACAAAAGTACCATCATATTGAGGATTTATTTCGCCGTTGGCCCGTTTATTACCGGGGCATAAATAGCAATCCGGTTCATATTGACGGCGCACATCGCTATCCGATTTGGAGACCTCACCCAGCCATGGGCGCTGTGTTCTGTGAGGAGAAACCAGGACCCATTCACCGGTTAAAATATTTTTCCGGCGGTGCGTGTTATTTTTGAAATCAGGTTTCTGCATTTTCATTAACATCGATAATATTTGTTCCGCTGCTGATTTTAGTTATATAAATTTTAGATTTAATATTAAACTTCTTTTCATATTCAACCGCAATTGATTTACTTACCGATTCGATCGCCTCATTCTCAACAAGGTTAATAGTACAGCCGCCAAATCCCCCTCCCATCATTCTTGATCCAAACACATAAGGATTATCTTTAGTCATATCTACAAGGAAATCGAGTTGCTCGCAGCTTACTTCATAATTCTTGCTTAAATCTTCATGGGCTTCATACATTAATAAACCGAATGCGGACAAGTTATAGTTTTCCAGTGCGTCACATGCCTTTAATAATCTTTCTTTTTCCTGAATGACATATTTACATCTTCTGTAAATTATTTTATTCAGTTTGGACTTATATTCATTAAGCAGATCAATAGATACATCACGAAGGCTTTGAATATGATGCAAATCTTTTTGAATTACTTTTACACCCTGATCACATTCTTTTCTTCGCCGATTGTACTCAGAAGAAGCAAGGGAGTGAGAGACACAAGTATCGAAAAGGACTATTGAAATATTCTCATAGTTAAATGGGAAATAATTAAATTCTAATGAGCGGCAATCTATTCTTAATACATTTCCGTCTTCACCAAAAATATTTATAAATTGATCCATAATTCCGCAATTAACACCAACGAAATCATTTTCGGCTTTTTGCGATATTCTAACAAGTGTAAGTTTATCAATACCCAAATTAAATATATAATTAAGAGCAAAAGCCAGCCCCGCTTCAAGCGCCGCAGACGAAGACAAGCCGGCTCCAATAGGGATATTTCCTCCAAAAACACAATTAAATCCTTTAAGGGAGTAGCCGGAAATATTGAATTGTTCAACAACCCCCATCAAATAATTAGGCCAGCCTTTTTCAGATTTTTTAAGATTATTTATTCCAAATTTATATTTTTCATTAATATCCAACGCAATTACAAAGCAGACATCATCGTTTCTTGGAGTAATTGCAAAATAAACTGCTTTATCTATTGCCGCAGGCAATACAAAGCCCATATTATAATCAGTGTGTTCGCCAATCAGGTTTACTCTTCCCGGCGAGCGGATAATTACAGGAATTTCATTAAATATCTCTTTAAATTTTAATTCAATAATTTTAGCTAATCTCATAATTTACTTTCGTAAGACAATTTACCAGCGCAACTAATCCTTACTTTAGGCATTCTTTTAGTAAAGAGATTTGTGATAATAACCAAAGCGGCACATCTAGATTATTTCTGTAAAAAATTAGCAGTCATATCACATTTACGCTTGCTGGAGTGGTAATTCTTTCTTCATTTAATTCTTAGAAATAATTGGATGCTAATTTTCTATTAGGATTATATAATATGTTATCAACAGTTCAATTATAATTTTTAACTTACACTTAATAATTTATTAAAAAGGTATAATGAAATGCAAACGATTGAAATATATAATTAATAGATATTTTTTCCAAGTAAAAGCAATAAATAGTAGAAAATATTTTTATTGAATTCATTATGAAGTTTATTAGACATACACTTTTTAGTTTAATTTTACGTGATACTGAAAATTGGGACATGAATATGTTAATACTTAATTACAAAAAATCTAGCGGGTGACTCTCATTATTTATCATTATTGCCCGTTATTTTTCTGAAGGTACTATTTTTTTTTAAAATATTATTGTGTATATTATTTATACGATAAAAAGCAAAGAGGTGTTGCAAGGAAGAAGCTGGTTGGAGTAAATAGTTCTACTCAATAGTTTCCCCGTTATTTTTAACGGTGACTAAATAAAGCATTATTAGTACCAGCAGTAAATAAAAGGTTGTACAATAAATAATAGGCATTATTTTTACTACAAGAAATATTGTTATAGTAAGCTATTTGAAAGATATGCTGATTTATATAAGTGTTATTCCTTTGCCATATAAGTATAAAACTCTTCTCATCTATAAATTAAAAAATTATGTTTTCAGCGGTAAATATTGCAATTATTCCCCATTAGAAAAAGTTTACTTGGATTTTCAAGCTTGTATATAACAATTAAATTTAAACATTATTAAGATAGTTCTTTCTAAATTATTTATATAAACAAAGAGGTACCAGAGATGAATAAAACAAAACTATTTTTTATTACTTTT
>CAZUCY010000266.1:0-2617 GCA_964618785.1 uncultured Ignavibacteriaceae bacterium
CAGCCGGGAAAGAGGTTGAAGAGCCTATTGCACGTCTTGCACAGCTTGCCAGAGCTGTAGGTATTCATTTGGTCTTAGCTACACAACGCCCTTCGGTAAATGTCATTACCGGTGTTATTAAGGCAAACTTCAGTGCAAGAATTGCCTATCAGGTTGCAACAAAAATTGATTCACGTACAATACTTGATATGAACGGTGCAGAACAGCTTCTTGGACGCGGTGACATGCTGTTCCTTCCTACGGGGTCACCAAAACCAATAAGGATACAAAATGCTTTTATTTCTACCGAAGAAGTAGAAAAATTAACAAATTATATTTATTCACAACCGGGTTTTTCAAAACCATATTTTCTTCCTTCACTTTATGATAAGAAGAAAGATTCGGCCGGCGGTTTTTTGGCAGACCTTGATCCTATGTTTGAAGACGCTGCAAGGGTAATTGTGCGGCATCAGCAGGGGTCCGTTTCACTTTTACAACGTAGGCTGAAACTCGGATACTCCAGGGCAGCAAGGATTGTCGATCAACTTGAAGAAGCCGGTATAGTCGGTCCAAATGACGGAAGTAAAGCAAGAACTGTTCTTGTAGAAAACGATGAACAGCTTGAGTCTATTTTAAGATCCCTCTAAGACAATTGGACGCGGTTTTGTACTGATGTGAAATTATAGTTTTCCCATATTCTTTTATAAAACAATTTTAATGAATTTCCGGCGTTAAATATTATAATTCTTGATTATATGAAAAGAACTTCCATACTAATTACATTTTTATTTATTATTATTTCTTCTTTATTTGCATTTGACAGCGGACAAGAATTAGTTAAGTTACTTCAGAACAAGTTTGACACAATTTCCGATCTTTCAGCCAATTTCCGGCAAATTTCAAACAGTAAAGTGACAATAACCGGGAAATTTTTTTATGGGAAAGTTAATAAGATGAGATTAGAATTAAAAAATTTGACTATAGTATCAGATGGAAAAACGAATTGGAGTTATAATAAAAAAGAGAAAAAAGTTATCATCAGTAATTATAACCCGGGCGATCCTTCAATTATATCATTGAAAAATATTATAAATGATTACCCTTCTCACTGTACTTTAACTACAGAGAAAGAAGATGGTACAAATATTTTAAATCTTTTCCCAATTAAATCAAATTTAAGTTTTAAAAATGCAAAAATTTATATAAACTCAGATAATTTGATCCAAAAAATAAATTTAACAGATCAAAACAATTATCAAGTTCAAATAGAATTTTCAAACTACCAACTAAATAAAGATCTTAGTACTTCAACATTTACTTTTTCTCCTCCTAAAGGAAGCAAAATTATTGACCTCCGATAAGAAAAAACCGGTACAACTTATAAAGAGTTCATTGAAATACATATTTTCAATTCTACTTGCTGTTATTTTTTTATATATTGCTTTCCGTGGTGTAGACATTCATCAGGTATTGCAATATTTATCCCATGCTTTCATCTTCTGGATCATTATTTTAATCATCTCATATCTGACATCGCATTTTTTGCGAGCATTAAGGTGGAAAGTTATACTTAGTTCCGTAAAAAAGGATATATCTTTAAAAAATCTTTTCGGTTCAATTATGATTGGTTATGGCGTAAGCTGTGTAGTTCCACGTCTCGGCGAAATTACCCGTGCCGTATTAATTGGTAAGTGGGAGGATTTATCCCGTTCTTCGATGTTTGGAACCGTTATTCTTGAAAGAATTATTGATGTAATATTCTTTTGCCTGGCAGTTATGCTTTCTGCAATAATATGGAGTAAAAGCATTTACATAAATTTTCCCTGGTTAAAAACCGCTCTTTATCTTACAACATTTTTTATGATGCTGACATTCTTTGCCCTATTTCTTATCGTTCATTATAAAGATAAATTCTACAGCTCTGTTACAAAAGTTCTTGGATTATTTTCGGAAAAAATGGCTCACAAATCAGTGCATGTTTTTGAAATGCTTATACAAGGCTTCTCAAGTTTAAAAGGAACAAAAAATTATATATTTACAATCATACTTAGCATTATGATAATGTTGAATTATGCTTTAAATTCTTACCTTGGGTTCTATACTTTAGGGATGCAAGGTAATGTCACATTTGCAATGGCATGGGTTTTAATGAGTATCGGCTCGATTGGTGTAATTATTCCAACACCCGGCGGACTTGGTTCATACCATGCACTGGCTACGGCCATCCTGACTTTATTATTTCATTTTCCTCAGCCTAAAAGTTTAGCATACGCAGTTCTGACACATTTTATTTCTTACTTTTTGTTTATTTTTACTGCGCTTTTCTTTTTCTTGTTATTAAATAAACGACACGAGAGTCTCTTCAAAATTATCGAAACTAATAAAGGAAAATGAGAAAATACATATATTTAGTTATTTCTGTCGTTATGATTATGGGGACATCATATGCACAGTATGATTTCCGCATAGGAATGGGAATTTCGGTCGTAAGTACTCCATCGCTTATTGATTATTTAAATGAAAACTTCGCTCCATCAAATCAACAGCTTGGAGTTTTTAATTCTTCTATAGTTTTTTCAGGTGAAGCGGGATATTTTGTAAATGACAGCTATGAAATAAGTTTGGATTTTTCTTATTT
>CAZUCY010000267.1:0-2558 GCA_964618785.1 uncultured Ignavibacteriaceae bacterium
AGTTGCCGTCAGGATGGCAGTTTTATATCTCCTCGGAACTCTTAATTAAAGGGATAATAATGAAAGCAGTATTAAAAAATATCAATCTACTACACCCGGGACAAAAATTAAATGAAAAGGAAATAGATATTTTACTTGTTAACGGATTAATTTCTAAAATAGGAAATTTAACAAAGGTTGATTCTGCCGGCGCTGAAGTCTTTAATTTAAGCGGTAAATATGTTGTCCCAGGGTTGTTCGATATGCACGTCCATTTAAGGGAACCTGGAAGAGAAGATGAAGAAACAGTTATTACCGGGTGCAATGCTGCTGCAAATGGCGGATATACAGGTATTGCCTGTATGCCCAACACCGAGCCTGCAATTGATTCTGTCGAGGTTGTTGAACTTATTCGCAAGCAGGCTTCTGCACATCTTGTGGATGTGCATATTGTCGGGGCGGCTACTCTTGGTAGAAAAGGTGAAGTAATTTCTCCGATGGCGGAATTGAAAGATGCAGGTGTTGTTGCCTTTTCCGATGATGGGGTTGCTATTAAAACAGCCGGTATTTTGAAAAGAATTTTTGAATATTCCAAAATGTTCAATATTCCGATAATTGAGCATTGTGAGGACGAATCGCTTGCAAGCGGGGCTATGAATGAAGGTGTTAACTCAACCATGCTTGGTTTACCACCTATCCCTTCAATTGCAGAAGATTTGATTGTAATAAGAGATATATTGGTATCCGAATATACCGGAGGCAGAATTCATATAGCTCATATCAGCACAAAAAAGTCTATCGAGTTTGTCAGGGAGGCTAAGAGGAAAGGATTGAAAGTTTCGGCTGAAGTTACCCCGCACCACTTTACTTTAACTGATGATTCAGTTAAAACTTATGATACTAATACAAAAATGAGCCCTCCGCTCAGATCACAGCATGATTTAGATGAAATTTGCCGTGGCTTACAAGATGGAACGATAGACTGTATAGCGAGCGATCATGCGCCTCATTCTATTGAAGAAAAAGAAGCAGAATTTGAACATGCTCCAAATGGTATTACGGGTCTTGAGACTCAGGTTGGTTTAGCGCTGACGGAACTTTTTCATAAAAATATCTTAAACCTCGAGAAATTAATTGAAAAAATGGCTATAAATCCGCGTAAAGTACTAAATATTCCGGTTCCTAAATTTGAAGCCGGGCAAATAGCTAATTTTACAATTTTAGATATTGATGAAATTTGGACTGTTGACTTGACAAAATCAAAAAGCAAATCAATAAATTCACCTTTTGATAAGAGACTTCTAACAGGGAAAGCGGTGGCTGTCATAAATAAGGGAACTATGTTTTATCAGGATAAATATATTATGCTTTAGTGCTATGAATAAATTTTATTAAAAGCACGATATATAATAGAAAATGCTGTACATAATGTATAATAAATAGTACAAAGCGAAGCAGTTATACCCCTAAATCTCAATAAATATTTAAATTTATTTTGGCATCTATTTTGGCACGATCATATTGATTTAATATGAAATGCGCCAAGTGAAAAAGATATTATTTTATATAGTTATGCCATTGCAGATTGTTATTCAGACAGTAGTCAGTTTATTAAAGGTTTTTATAGACTTATGTCTATTTATTATTTAAATTAGACATATTTAATAAATGAAGAAACTTTATTTCATATTGACTTTTCTTTCAATAACAAGCTTAATGTCCATTTATAATCTGCCCCAGAACAAAGGTGTAGTTGAAAGGAAAAGTTCACATTCAATTAATGAACTTTACCATTCAAATCATGGTCTGTACCAGAAGAAAAGAGTAGTCGAAAGAAAGGATACCCACTCATTTAAAGAATCTTATCGTCCATTTTTGGACAGGATAGGGGATGGAATATCTTCAGGGAAGATTGCCTCTTTTTCAAATTTATTCAGTTCTCAAATCTATTTAAATCTATCCAATGGTGTAAGTTCATATTATAGTTCTAATCAGGCTTATTATGTAATTCAAGAATATTTTAAAACTCATCAGGTTATATCATTAAATATAAATGATGTACAGGAAGATGAAGAAAATGTTTATGCTACGGGTACCTATAGTTTCTTAGTAAAGGGGAAAAGAGAATCTTCTCAAATCTATCTTTCCCTAAAGCATGGCAGCAAAAAATGGCAAATAACTCAAATTACAATTAATTAATGCTTAAATATATTTATAATAAATTTAAAGACGATAGGAAGTACTTTGCTATCGTCTTTTTTATTTTGATGCTTGTTTTACTTTTGGGCATAACTTCACCTATTTATATACGTCTTCAGCAAGAGAATTGGAAGAAAAATCTTTTCTCTGAAATAAGCAAAATACAATCTTCTGTTTCTTCCTTATTCCATTCAAGAGAAAATAGTTTAATTGATGATGTTCAACATTTAAAAAACAGGCTCCGGAATGCGCTTAATTCTTCAGGCAGTTCTTACGGAGCATTAATTAATACTGTTAATGATAATGATTTTGAAAAGTACTCCATAGAAGTTTTAGCGCCGAACGGCAAATTAATTGCATGGAATGCTTCTATAGCAATT